>NC_009921.1:7373564-7695259 GCF_000018005.1 Parafrankia sp. EAN1pec | reverse complement strand
CGAGGACGCGCACCATGTCGGTGAGGTTTTGCTGGTGCAGGGTGATGGCCTCGTCGAGGCGTCTCGCCGCCTGGTAAGCGAGGCCGAGGTTGTTGCGGCTGGTCATGGTGTCGGGGTGGTCGGGTCCGAGGTGGGATTCGTCGAGGGCCAGTGCGCGAGTGAGGTAGGGGATGGCAATGTCAGGCTGTCCGTGCTGGTCGAGGTAGGTACCGGTGAGGTCGCACAGCCAGGACACCGCTTGGGGGACGTCGTCATCCCATCGATCGTGGTCGGGGTGGTTGTCGAGGATGGTGCGGAGGTGGGGGAGCAGCGTTCGCCAGCGGGGCCAGTTCTCCGGGTGGCCGTCGATGTCAGCCCAGGCCAAGGGGTCACCGGTAGCGTCGTGGAGCGGGCTGGCGGGTAGTTCCTCGACGTTGTCGCTGATGAGGTCGAGGGGGATGGCTTCAGGGGCACACAGGGCGCACAGTTCCAGAAGGTTGACTGCGGCGGGCTGGTCGGTGCGGAGCCGGGTCAGGGACCAATGCCGTGAAGCTTAGTTTGATCTTTCCGGGATCTGGTCAGGCCGCGCGCGGGGCGAGTGGGTGGAGCCGGATCGTGGCGGGGCCCGGGTGGCGGACCGAGGCGGGTTCGTCGGGTCTCTTGACGCGGTAGCTGTTGTGCCGGGCCCGTTTGACGACCCGGGGGCAGGTGCGGTGGCGTCGTGGCGGGTTGAGCCCGCGGGTGATCTCGGTGTGGAACCTGGGTAGCCGGGCGTTCCAGTCCTCAGGGGGAAATGTCCGCCGTTCCGGTGGCGGAACGGCGGACCAGGCGCAGTGTCCGGGCGAAACCGACCCGGTCGGGGTCGATCTCGGCGGCCTCCGCGGCGCCGGCGATCAGGGCGGTGAGCGCGTACTGGACGATCAGCCAGGCCCACATCTCCTGGACCGCCAGGTCCGGCAGCCGGGAGCGCAGGACTCTCCCGGGGCCGCGTAGATGGGTCTTGAGCTGGTCGTTCGCGGTTTCCTCCTCCCAGCGCTCGTTGTATCCGGCGGCGACCTCGTCGGCACGGGCCTGACGCGGGTCGAGGATCGTGGTCAGCACGACGACCAGTTCGCCGGTACCGTTACCGGCCCGGTCGGGGATGTCGTACTCGACGACCCGGGCCAGGTGCGCCTCGTCCGGATCAAGCTCGTCGCCGGCCTTCGCGGCGGCGAGCAGCCGCTCGCGGCGCCGACCTCCCGTGATCTCCGGGTTGATCAGGACGGTGAGGAACGTGCCATCGGACAGGACCCGCACGACCGGCAGGTTCAGCCCGGTCGGGGCCCGCCAGATCAGGTCGGCGCCGGTGCCCGCGGCCAGCGCCCAGTTGTCGAACGAGTAGAACCCACGGTCGGCGGTCAGCACCTCGTCGCGGTTCAGCCGCATCAGCAGCCCGCGGGCCAGCGTCCTCTCCCCAGCCGCCCAGCCACCGACCTCGGCGGCCCGGAACGCGTGCGTCCCGCACTCCGCCAACGCGACGACCCGGATCTTCGGGAACGCCGACCGCTTCTCCCCGGTGCCGGCGTAGCCGAACTCGGCCGCGTTCTCCTCGGTGTCGGGCACGTCGACGTCAAACCCGTCGATCGCGAGCAACAACCGGCCCCGCAGCCACGCGCCACGCGTCGACAGTGTCGCGACCTGGCCCGCGACCCGCTCGAACACCTCGGCCATCACCATCCGGCCCAGCCGCTTACGCGCCTGGGTGATCCCGCTCGCGCTCGGCGGCGCCCACGCCGCGTCCCAGCAGCCGAACCGGTCCAGCGACCCGGTCACCTTCTGGGCGACCTCGGCGTAGTCGTCGTCCGGAAACAGGGACATCGCCAACGTCAGGTACGCCGTCACATGCGGTGGGAGCTTCCCGCCCGCCCGCCGCGCACCCACCCCACAGGCCGCGACGGCCTCGTCGACCGCGTCACGCGGCACCGCCGTCACCAGCACCCCGACCGACACCTGGTCCGGGGTCACCATCGAAGCCACGAACCGTGACCAAACCACCCAGCGGCACCGAGGCCACGCCGCCACGCCGTACCAACCCGCCAACCACGAACAGCGAACATCAACCATTCAAGATCGAATTAAGCTTCACGGCATTGGGTCAGGGACAGGTTCCACAGGTTGGCGGTGGTGATGTCGGGCCGGTCGGCGACCCACCCGCGGTGCAGCATCTCCCCGAGCCGCCCGCGGAGTAGCTCGACGTAGTCGTCGGAGGGCATGCCGGTTTGGGTGAGGTAGCCGGCGGCTTGTTCCACGGCTAGGGGCAGGTCTCCGAGAAGTTCCGCGATCTGCCCGGCCGTCCCGGTGTCGATGGCGGGTACCCGCCGGGTGAGCAGGTCGACCGCGTCTCGTCGGGGAAGTTCGGGTACGGCGAGCTGTGGACCGAAAGCGTCGAGGCCGGTGCGTCGTGAGGTGACGAGTAGCCGGCCGAGGTGATCCGTCGGCCGGAACGGGCTGATGACGTTCCGGTCTTCGATGTTGTCGAGGATGAGCAGCCAACGCAGCCGTTCGCGTCGCAGTACGTTGAGGACGGCGGGCCAGTCCGCGCCGTCGGGCAGGCCGAGTTCCCGGCCGAGGGTGGACACATGCCCCGGGATCAGCTGTGGGTCTTCGGCAGCTATCCACCAGATCAGGTCGTAGCTGTGCGGGTGGCGGTGGGCGTACTCGATCGCGAGGGCGGTTTTCCCGATCCCGCCGAGGCCGTGCAGGGCGCAGACCGCGACCGCGCCCGCGTCGCCGAGCTGCTGGTGAACCTGATCGAGAAGATCGGTACGGCCGACGAAGTGAGCCGGCCGTGGCGGGACGTTCCACACGTCCGGCCGGCCGCCAGGGAACGACGGCCGCACGGGCATCGCCCGCCGATCAGGTGGGAACGGTGGAGCGTGCTGCGGTTTCGCCCGGCCACCGGAGCGAGCGAGCGTCGCCGCGCGGAGCAGTTCCACCCGTGCCTGCCGTTCCGGGTGTGCGAACAGGTCGGTGGATACCAGTTGGGCGAGCAGGCCGGGCCGGTCGCAGTCAGCTACCCGCATCACGAGGAGCGTGTGCCGCCCCGGAGGGATCCGCAGTCCAGGCGGCCTGCCATTCGGCCTGGCCGTAGACCGAGCGGGTGTGGTCGTCGGAGAGGACTGCGATCGTCCGCGCAGCCCGGCGGACCCCGTCGTGCCGGGAACCGAGGCCGCGGCGCTGATCCTGCCCGCTCTCACCCGCTCGCTGCGCTCCGTGCTGGACCAACGTGGCCTGCTCGCCACCCGGATCGAGGAACTCCTGGAATCCCACCCTCTTCCCCTGGTCCTGACCTCCATTCCGGGAATCGGGGTCAGGACCGGCGACACGTATCCACATCGACGTCGGCGACGGCGCGGCTTCTCCCACCGCCGCGCCCTGGCCCTCCTACGCCGGCCTCGCACCGGTCACCAGAAGATCTGGATCGTCCATCCGCGGCGAGTATCCCTCCCGGCGCGGAAACAAACACCTCAAACGTGCTTTCTACCTCGCCGCTTCGCCTCACTGTCCCAGCCGGAATTATGCGCCTACTGCGACCGAAAACGCCGCGAAGGCAAGCACCACCCCGCAGCCCTCGTCTGCCTCGCCCGACGGCGCGTCGACGTCCTGTTCGCCATGCTCCGCGACGGCACCTTCTACGCAACTCCAGCCGCCGTCACCCCGTTACCGTTACCGCATCCCCGCAAACGTCTCGCAGCGGCGCGTTTACGCAAGGAAGCGCGGGTATGGCATGGACATGGGTCATCTCTCAAGGAGCAGGAGATTGCGGCGGTGGCTCGCCCTGCCGGAGACTCCCAGACCGTCGATCCGGCACAGGTCGGAGTTTTCGGCCTGGATCGTGGCCGCTGGCCTGGCGGCTGGCGTCCTGTTCGGGACGGCGGCGTGCGGTACCGCGACCGACGACGCATCCATGTCCCGGGCCGAGACCACGAACTCGCAGCCCGCCGGACTCCCCGCCGTGGTACGCGACGCCGAGTCGTCCGTGGTCACGATCTTCGTCGGAAACGGGCTGGGCAGTGGCGTCGTCTACCGAGCCGACGGCGTCATCGTCACCAACGAGCATGTCGTACGGTCCGCGGCCGACCGCAGGGTCGAGGTGGCCTTCGCCGACGGCCGCCGAGCCCCGGGCCGAGTGCAGGCCGCCGACCGGATCAGCGACATCGCGGTCGTCAAGGTCGATCGGAGCGGCCTGCCCACCCTGACGTTCCGTAGCGAGCTTCCCCAGGTGGGCGAGCTGGCCGTGGCGATCGGTAGCCCGCTTGGGTTCGAGAACAGCGCCACCGCCGGCATCGTCTCCGGGCTGAATCGCACCCTGCCGGCATCCGGCCAGCCCGGCCGCCTAGGCCAGCCGCTGGTCGACCTGATCCAGACCGACGCGGCGATCTCCCCCGGCAACTCCGGTGGGGCGCTCCTGGACGGGCAGGGCCGCGTCCTGGGCATCAACGAGGCCTACGTGCCCCCGTCGGAGGGGGCTGTCTCCCTGGGCTTCGCGATCCCGTCAGCCACCGTTGTCGACGCTGCCGATCAACTGCTGCGCACTGGCGAGGTGCAGCACGCCTTCCTCGGCGTCCAGGTCACCAGCCTCACGCCCGAAGTCGCCCGGCAGCTCGACATCCAGGTCGACAGCGGCGTCCTGGTGCTCTTTGTCGCCGACCAAGGTCCGGCCGACCGTGCCGGTGTCCGGCTCGGCGATGTGATCCGCACCTTCAACGGCGAGCCGGTGAGATCCCCCACCGACTTCCTGGCCCAACTCCGCAGTGTCGACCCCGGCCGGCAGGTGACGCTCGGTATCCGCCGCAACGGCGACGACCTCGAGGTGAAGGCCACCGTCGCAGACCGGCCCGCCTGACCAGGGCCGGAGGAGGGCGGTGTTGCATTGCGAGGATGCGGCGCATGCCAGGACCTCGGGCAGTCTCGGCCAGACGGCCTGGGTGAGCTCGGTGAACGCCGCCGAGAGCCGCAGCTGTGGGTCGGTGTGGGTGGCGAGTTCGTAGTGGCCGCGGCGGATGTTCTGGACTAGAGGGCTTGGGCGGGCGAAGCCGCGAAGGATGAGTCAAGTTCTGTGCACGCGGGTCAGGCTGCGAGTCCGCCGTGCTGGACGAGTTGGTCGACGGCTTTCTCGTAAGCGTCGGCTACTCGTCGAAGTGGTGGCGGGTCGCCGGGATGGGTGTCGGCGAGTTCGGCGAGGCCGGTGCGGAGGAGTCGGTTGTGGACACGGGTGAGGAACAGGGCGTGCCGCTGGCCGGTGCGGGTGGGCTGGTAGCGGTGGGTGCCGGGGATGCGTTCGATGAGGCCGTGCGGGCGTAGTCGGCGCAGGTCGTAAGGAGGCGGAAGACGAGGATCGCGGACAGCAGTGCCTGGGCGCGGGGGTCGGTGAAGCGTAGGCCGGCGACGCGGCGTCCGGTGGTGGTGAGGACGGGATCGGTGACAGTGGTGAGGGCGGCCTGGCCGTCGGTCGGGTCGTGGCTGATGGTCTGGACGTCGAGGAGACGTCGGTTGGCCTGGAAGTCGACCTGCTTGAGGACGCAGGTTGACCAGCGGCTTCCCGATGCGGAAATCGCGGGTGTCGTTGATCGTGGTTTCGGTGCGTAGCGCTCGTCCTTCCTTGTGGTACTGCTTGATCGTGGCGTGTTTGTAGTCGACGTGCAGGCTGGGGGTGACGCCTTCGGTGAGCACGCGGGTGCGGAACCGGCCGGGGTCGGTCGTTTCTTGCCGCGTCGTAGTTCCCGGTCGAAGATGAGGCTGACCTGGTCGGGCCGTCCGAGGTCGAGGTTGTCCCGGATAACCTGTTCGAAGAAGACCCGTCCGGACAGTGGGCGGTCGAGGGTCTGGGTCAGGGAGAACTCGGCTTGCAGGACCGAGACGTCGTAGGTGTAGCCGGCGTCCTGGTCGTCGCCGGTGAACGGGTGCGGCAGGATTTTCAACCACTTGCGCAGCAGCCCGTCGATCTGCTCGGGGCCGAGGGAATCGTAGATCCGCTGGAGCGCGGCCGGGTCGTCGACCGCGGCGAAGGCGTTATCCATCGGGGTGAACCCGATCCCCGATTTCGCGGCCTGCCGCTGCGCCCAGTGGTTGCCGTTCAGGCAGAGCTTGGCGTTGTAGGGGAAGTAGGAGCAGAACTTGAGGAAGAACGGGCCGAAGTCGTCGTCGACGCAGTAGAAGTAGAAGTGGTTGACGACCCCGGTGGTCTTCACGATCCACGGGTAGGTCTTCCCCTCGCTGTCGCGGCGTTTCTCGGTCCGGAACAGCGGGGTCTTCTCCTGCGCCCGGCCGACGAACACCACTCCTTCCGGCTTGGTGAACCGGGACAGATGTTCGTGCATCACGTCGTCCTTCCGCTGGCCCCTGGCGAAGTCGACCAGCGGGATCTCGTGGTCGACGGCGAACCGGCGGACCGCGGTAACGAACCGCTCGGTGATCGACGCCAGCGGTGCTGTCGAGGTGACTCGCATCCCCAGCCGGCGGGACAGGAACCCCATCAGCCCCAGCGGGAACTGCAACTGGGGGATGTAGACGTTGAGGTACATCCGGTCGATGCACTCCACCTTGAACGTCACATGGCGGGCCAGGACGTCGGCGACCGTGCGGGGTAGCGTCATCGTCAGCTCCGGTCCGGGACGGTCCGGCCACCGGCCAACCGCCGCCGTCAGCGCGGCATCACAACGGGTTCATCTTTGTGATCCGTTGGGGCAAGGTGTCCGCGTCGTGGGTGGCCTTGGCGGGATTACATCGGGGCACTACTCGGGTGGAGTCACAGTCGTCAGGCAGAACGGATGACCAGCGGGGTCGAACAGAACTCGCCACCGATCAGGGTCTGGCTGCACCGCTGCGAGCGTGGCGTCCAGACGTTCAGATTCGACTACCGCCGTCTCCAGGTCGTTGACGGCGAGATCCAGATGGATCGTCTTCTTGTCGAACCCGATCAGCGCGATCACGGCATGGTCGTCGGTGGGGAACCAGCAGATGATCCGGACAGCGACGGCCGGGTCGAACGGGTGGGCGACCCGCCGCCTGGGGCTTGGGCTGGGTGCGGCGCAGCACGGCGACCTCGTGGCGCAGCACGCTGACCATCATCCCATCGGCCCTGCGTCGTCGCATCACCCCAGGTCACGACCCAGGCCGACTTCTGGCACCCCACAGGCCCGCTCGGGGGCCGGCGGCACAGTGCACAGGAGTACCAGGTTCTCCGGAGAACGCAGGTAAAGAGCATCGCTCCACCGCAGGGTCGATGGGTCGTGGGTCAACCGGGGAAAACGGTGCAGGAGCGCTTCGAGCGCGATCGTCGCCTCCATCCGGGCGAGGCCGATCCCGACGCAGGTGTGGTCGCCCGAGCCGAACGCGAAATGCCGGATCGGGCGCCGGTCGACACGGAAGACGTCGGGCTCGGCGAAGGCCGCCGGGTCACGGTTGGCGGAGCTGATCGCCAGGAGCAGCGCGGCACCGCGCTCGACGGTGACGCCGTCGATCGTCATCGGCTCGTAGGTCGTCCGGACCGCGACGCAGGCGGGCGCGTCGAACCGCAGAACCTCCTCGACCGCCATCGGAAGCAGTTCAGGATGCGCGCGCAGTCGGTCAGCCTGGTCGGGGACACTGGCGAGCGCAAGCACCCCGTTGGCGATCAGGCCCGTGATCGTGTCGTTCCCGGACAGGAACAACAGCAGTACCGTGGCGATCAGCTGCTCGGGGCTCAGCAGGCCCTTGTTCGCGTCGACGAGTCGGCGCAGGAATCCGTCGGGGTGCGGGCCCCGGTCCGCCCGCACCGCGTCCCACAGCAGTCCGGCGAGTTCCGCCAGGGCCGCGTCACCGGCCTCCCGCGCCGACACGGCGGCGTTAGGTTCCAGGACCGCCGCGATCGTTCGGGACAGCTGCGCCAGCCGGTCGGTGTCCAGGTCCGTCAGCCCGAGGACCCGGACGATCACGGCGACCGGGAACGGTCTGGCGAAGTCCCGCAGGAGATCGACCTGTCCGTCGGACGGCGCGTGGGTGAGCGCGTGGGTGAGAAGGTCGTCGGCGGTCCGGCACAGCTCGGCTCGCAGGCCGTGGACCGCCCGGTGGGTGAATCCAGGCAGGACCAGCTGACGCCATCGCCGGTGCATCGTCGGGAGCCGGCACTCCATCCACTGCTCGATGTAGTACTCGGCGAGCCCGTCCGGGCCATAGGGACGTTGCGCCCCGTAGGTACTCAGCCGACGGAGGTCCTTGCCCACTCGCGGATCAGCGAGCAGCCGGCCGACCTCCCGGTGGCTCACGACGATCCACGCACCGCTGACGTCCCGGTGCAGCGGCCCGGCCCGGCGCAGGTCGGACCAGGCCGGGAACGGATCCGTCCGGAAGGACGGAGCGGCGAAGTCCATCGTCTGTACCGGCATCTGTGCCTCCTCCGCGACGGGATGTCGATGTCATCCGGGCCGGCCCTCAGGCGCCCGTCCGGGCGACCGCGAGGACGGCTGGTCGGCCAGGGCCTGGCAGGTCACGGCGATCGCGTCCAGCGCCTGGGCCAGGACGTCGGGCGGGCAGGCAAACGACAGCCGCACCCGCCGGCCCGACTCGTCCCCGAAGGGCGTTCCGTCGGCCAGGTCGACTCCGGCGCGCAGGAGCTCGGCCCGCACGTCGCCCGAGTCAGCGAGAGCGCCGTGCGCTCGCAGCCAGCCGAGGTAGGTGCCCTCCGGGGGCCGTCCGGACAGCATCGGGATGCGCCGGGGCAGCTGGCTGAACAGCAGGTCCCGGTTTGCGGCCAGCACGTCGACCACCGTGTCGAGCCATGTCTCTCCGTGGTCCCAGGCGGCGGCGCTGGCCACGGCACCCACGACCGTGGTGGTGCCGGTGAGCGCCGCCGGCAGCCGCGCGAGCCGACACGCGAGCGTGTCCGAGCCGGCGATGGCCGCGGCGCAGCGCAGTCCCGCCAGGTTGAACGCCTTGCTCGCCGAAAGGACCGTCACCGTCCGTTCGCCCACCTCCTCCCCGGCCGCGAGCATGAACGGAACGTGCCGAGCGCCGGGGTAGACGATGTCGGCGAAGATCTCGTCCGAGAGCACCTGGACAGGACTGTCGCGGAGCTGGTCGGCCAGCGCACGGAGCTCCGGCGCGGTGAACACCCGTCCGGTCGGGTTGTGCGGCGTGTTCAGGATCAGCAACGTCGGTCGTTCCCGGGCCAGCACGGCCGCGAGCGCGGCCAGGTCGAAGCGGTAGCCGTTCTCCTCGTCGAGCAGCGGCCAGCGCACCGCCCGCCGTCCCAGCTGGCTCACCGCGCGCAGCATCGGCGGATAGGTCGGGGTCAGCACCACCACCGCGTCGCCGGGCTCGGTCAGGGTCAGGACGGCGGCCGCGGCGGCATGCAGCACGCCGGAGTACCAGCCACAGCTCAGCTCCCCGGTGGCCCAGCCGTAGCGGCGCCGAGCCCAGTGCCGGAGGCTCTCGGTGGCGAAGTCGAAGCCTGCCGAATAGCCGAGATGCCCACCGGCCAGGTAGCGCGTGACCATCTCGCTGACGCAGTCGGGCGGCGGATACTCCATCTCCGCCAGCCACAGGGCCAGCGCCCCCGGAGCGGTCTCCCGGGCGGACAAGGAGTGCTCCCTCTGGTGGAACGTGGGCATACGACGGGTCACCACGGCTCGAAGCGCGCGATGAAGGACTCCGGATAGCCCCAGTCAGGTTCCGACACCTTGTCCAGTCGCGCGATCTCCTCGGCGGTGAGCCGCACGTCCGCCGCCATCAGGTTCTCCCGTAGCTGCTCCTCGGTGCGTGCCCCGATCACGACGCTGACCACCGGACGCCGGGCCAGCAGCCAGGCGAGGGAGACCGCGCTCACCGGCACCTGATGCGCGCGCGCTGTCTCCCGCAGCGCGGCCAGGACGGCCCAGTTGCGGTCGGAGTCGTAGCGGGCGAACTCGTCGCGCCACTCCCCCAGCCGGCTGCCCACCACCGGCTCTGCGCCTCGGTCGTACTTGCCGCTGAGGAAACCGCGGGCCAGCGGGCTGTAGACGGCCACCCCGAGCCCGAGGTGACGGGCCGCCGGGACGAGCTCCCGCTCGACGTCCCGGCTCACCGCCGACCAGGGCACCTGCAGGGCCACCGGTGGTTCCAGTGCCCGCGCCCGCGCGGTGAGGACAGCCTCGGCCACCCGGTACGCCATGAAGTTCGACAACCCGAGATAACGCACCTTGCCCTGGCGGACCAGCAGGTCGGTGGCGGACAGAGTCTCCTCGATTGGGACGGACCTGTCCTGCATGTGCAGCCAGAGGACGTCGATGCGATCGGTGTCGAGGCGCCGCAGCGACGCCTCGACGGACCGGACGACCGCCGCGCGCGACAGGCCGTAGCTGCTCGAGGGCGGCAGTCCGTCACCGACGTGTCCGGAGGTCGGGAACCGCGCCTTCGTGCAGATCACGACATCGTCACGCCGCCGCCGGAGCAGCCGTCCGAGCAGCTGCTCGCTCTCGCCGTAGACGTTGGCGGTGTCGAACGTGTCGATGCCAGCGTCCAGAGCGAGCGCGACGACGCGGGCCGCCTCGGTCGGATCCGACCCGATGGCGCCGAACGCCTCGTTGCTGCCGAAGGTCATACCGCCGAGGCTCAGCGAGCTGAACCGCAGCCCCGACCGCCCCACCCCACGTCGGCTGATCATTCGGCGTCGACGCGCTTATCGACCAGGAAGCCGTCGATGCACAGCATGCTGACCGGCGATTCCGCGAAGGCCCGCACCGCGTCCATGGGAGTCTCCACGATCGGCTCCCCGCGCAGGTTGAACGAGGTGTTGATGACCATCGGCACACCGGTGAGCCGCTGGAACTCCAGCAGCAGCTCGTGCACCGCCGGGTTGTCCGCGTCGGCGAGAGTCTGCACGCGGGCGGAGCCGTCGGCGTGCACAATGGCCGGCGCCAGCTCCCGGGTACGGGGAAGCGCGGTCGGCGTGAACAGCATGTAGGGGGAGCGGCCGCAGTCGAACCAGTCGCCGGCCTCCTTCTCCAGCACCATCGGAGCCAGCGGACGGAACGCCTCGCGCGACTTCACCGCGGCGTTGATGCGCTCCCGGGTGGCGACCGAACGAGGATCGCCGAAAATACTACGGTGCCCCAGGGCTCGCGGGCCTATTTCCGACCCCTCCTGGAACCACATGACCAGCTCGCCGGCGGCGAGGTGGCCCGCGGCGCGTTCCGCACACGCCCGCAGGCCGATCTCCGTCACGGTGGCGATACCGCCGACGGCGCCCAACGCGGCCAGCGTCTCGTCTCTCCGGTAGGCCCGGCCAAGGCAGGGGGTGACCAGGCCGTGCGCCGGACCGCCGCCATACAGGACGTGCGCGCCGTAGTACGCGGCGCCCATCGCGATCCCGTTGTCGGCCGCGGCCGGGAACACCGCGACCGTCGAGAATCCCGCGGTGTCGAGCACCTTCTGGTTCGCGACGCAGTTCAGCGCGACCCCACCCGCCATGCACAACGTCCGGCACCCGGTCAGTTCGTGGGCGCGACGCGCGTAGAACACCACGATCTGCTCCAGCGCGGCCTGGAAGCTCGCCGCCATGTCCGCGCGGTCCTCGATGGCGTCCGACCGGAGACCCTGCAACGCCTGCCAGATCGACTCGTTCCGGATCTCGACCTTGTCCGCACCGAATCGAATGTGCTCCATGATGTGCGGAAGATAGCGGGGACGGCCATGGCCCGCGAGCCCCATCGCCTTGCCCTCGTCGACCACGCTGAACCCGGACAGCAGCGTCCCGATCCGGTAGAAGATACCGGCGGAGTTCCCCAGGTGGACGCCGTCCTTCACCCCGGAGACCCGCTCCACGACGTCGATGGTGGTACCCGAGGCCCGGTAGGTCGTCATCGTCTCGAAGGCGTCACCGGAGACGCTGTCCCCGTAGCCGTCCACCACCAGGACGGCTGCGTCCTCCGCCCCCGAACCGAAGAAGGCGGACGCGGCGTGGGCCAGATGGTGGTTCAGGAATACCGCCCGGTCCAGCAGCGGAAACGCGGTGTGCAGGGAGCTTCCGACCCACAGCGACACGTCGGACTCGGAGATGCCCGCGGCCGAGAGGCAGTAGTCGACCAGGCGGCGGATGCGTCGCTCGTGGAACTCGCTGGTTCCGCCGTCCAGATCCAGCTCGGTGTACACGCCGGCGTCCCAGCGGTCGAGGCCCTCGAAATCCAGGGCGTAACGCTGCCGGGTCAGCCGCTCCTCCTCGATCGCGACGACCGGCTCGGTGCCCCGAAAGAGGCAGACGGCCCGATCGTGCACCGAGTCGGAGAAACCGATGATGTACCGGTCGTCAACGGTCACTGCCGCACCACCTTCGCTTCCATGATCAGCGACAACGGCCGTCCGCGCACGGCCGCCCCGTTGGCCCAGGAGTAGTCGAGGTTCGGATCCGCAAGGCTGCTGTCGCCGGCAGAGCAACGCCGGACGTCGGTGAACCCGGCCTCCCGCAGGAGCTCCCCGAGGGTCCGCTCGTCGTAGCCGAACCTGTGCCGGTCGGCCACCCACGGGAACTCCCCGGCCCCCGCGTGGTGCAGAAACGACGCGAGCGGGGTCGGTGCGGGCACGCGTTCCCACCGCCGCTCGAAGTACTCGAAGAAACCGTCGTCGCCCGCGGCGTAGGCATCGAGGAAGGAACGCAGATCGGGAACAGCCACCCGCAGCAGCCCGCCGTCGCCCAGGGCTCGCCAGCACTCCCGCAGCACCCGCAGGGCCTCGTCCGGGTATTCGACATGCTCCAGAATGTGGGCCAGGTAGACCGCGGTCACGGCCCCGTCGTCGAAGGGCAGTCCGGCGCGGACATCCAACCGAAGATCCGCGGCGGGATCACGCAGGTCGACGTTCACCCACCCGGGCAGCCGGTGCGGCCCACAGCCGAGATGCAGCCGCAGCGGCACACCCGACGGCACGATCTCGCTCGCGCGCCTCCGTAGCCGCGCCCGCGTTCCGGCCTCCAGCCGGTCCGCCACGTCCCTGACCAGGAGATGGGAGGTGTGCAGAACCAGCCGGGGAAGGGCCTGGTCGCTTCCGAGCAGCTCCGAGAGGACAGGGCCGTCCGCCGAACGCAGCTGCGAGCGCAGGCGGTCGAGCTCCACGAACAGGGTTCGCACCATCTCGTCGGTGCCGTCGTCCGTGTCGTCGCTGTCGCTGTCGCTGTCGCTGTCGCCGGTGCCGGTGCCGGGGTCTGCCGTGACCAGCAGCCCCCGCGTCAGCGCACGGGCGAACACCCCCGTCGCCGCGTTCTGCTGTTCCGCCGGCCAGCGTGTCAGCCAGGACGACGGCGTCCGAGGTTGCCCGAAATGCGCGAGGAGGTCGAGCGTCCAGATCGACGGCGAACGGATGGCAGCGGCCTGGTTCCGCTGGGTCAGTCGTAGGATCGTATGGCCCGGCCCCACGCCGATGACCGCGACGTCAGGGCTCCGCCGGAAAAGAGAACCGTCACCCACGTGCGTCCCCGCGGCACCGGGTCGCTCATGGTCAGATCCCCCATGCCACGGGTCCGTCGGGGGCACTGTAGAACTCCTTCATCTCCTGGTAGCAACTCCGCTGCACGGCGATGAAGGACTCCAGATCACCTTGGATCCGTCGCTGTTCCGCTGCCCCGAGGGTTGTCCGCTCAGTAAAGATGACGTCCGCGATCGCGGCATGCCCCGAATCCTCGTCCTCCAGTTCGTGACCGCGGAAGGGCACGAGCGCGTCGGCCGGCAGAAGGTCCAGCGCGATGATGGCGTCCCATCCCTCCTTGATCGCCGTGTCCGTCTTCGGGCTCTCGTTCACGGCGGCGCAGACCGCGTAGGAAAGAAGATCCGTCGCCGCCAGCGCGCGAAGAAAGTTCACGACGTTCTGGGTCCCGGGAAGAGGCCTGCTGTGCCGTATCGCGGCATCGTCCAGACCCGCCGCCAGCAGGCCCGCTCGCAGGCTTCGACCATGCCTGGATTCTTCGTTGAATAATGCCGACAACGAGTCCCGGACCTCGGGGTCGGCGGCATGCGCCACCGCCGCGCCGATATGATGGGAGGCTGCGGAGACGAAGTGGAACGTCTCCACCAGCGAGCCCAGCAGGCGTCGCCGGTGAAGCTGCCCGCCGAGCAGGTCCGCGTCCGCACTCATCATGGTACGCAAGGTTCGACCGGCGGAGACAAGATGCTGCTGAAAGGCCATCGCCGAAACATTCTGCCGGCTGCTGTCCCGGACGATCCCGCGTACATACAACGCGGTGACCGTGGCCGCCACCGCTCCGGGCGGCGCGCCGAGCCGAGCCGCGATCTTTTCGATGGACGTCCCGCCGTCGCAGAGTTCGAGTACCTGGGTGGTACGGCTCGCGGTCACTCCGGAGAGCCGGTACTCACACCAGCCCATGTCGATTCTTTCAAGAGACGTTCCGGACATGTCGACCGGCACACAAAGAACCGGAACTGCACACCCGGAGAGGATTTCCGCCCCGCTCGGCGATGCCTGCATACTACCCCTTCATGACCGATCCGAAAGGTCACTGATCAACACGGGAGGGTCCAGATCCGGATCCAGGATCTCCAGCCCGCCCGGACTGTAACTGGTGATGGAGACTCGTCGCCGGTGTCGTGAGGTGTTGTGCGCGGAGGCGTGCAGGATCAGACTGTGAAAGATCAGGCAGTCACCCGGCTCCAGCGGAACATAGACAGAACCCTGCTCGCAGCTGGCCGGGTCCACCTGCAGTTCCCAGTTCACCTTCTGATGCTCGACCACTTGCCGGTGGGAGCCCGGAACCGCCTGGAGGCAGCCGTTCTCCGGAGTCGAGCGGTCGATGGCGATCATCGCGCTCACCAGACTCATCGGACGAAACGGCCAGTACACGGCATCCTGGTGCCAGGGTTTCTCCTGGCCCACCTCAGCCGCCTTGAACATGATCGCGTCGCGATACAGTTCGACACGGTCACCGAGAATCAGGTGAAGGGTGTCGATCAGCTCCGGATGCTCGACCAGGCAGCGGCGTAGGACGGCGGAGAGCTGCGTGAATCCCGTCACCTTGCGCACCACCGTCCTGCCGTCCGGGTCCGGCAGGTCCTCGAGGTCATACGAGGGGACCCGAGGATTCCGCTTCCCTATCACGCGAACGTTCGGAATCTCCTCCCAGCTGGCGGTCATCTGGTCGATCTCGATGGAACAGTTCTCGACCTCGGACGGGGAGAGTAGTCCACGAAGAACGGTCATACCGTTCCTGGCGAAATAGCTCGCATGCCCCTGGGATCGGAGCGTCTCGTGATCCGCCCAGACGGCCGGCGCACGGCCGACGCGGGTCCCGCTGGCGGCCAATGGTCACCTCCCACCGCTCTCCCTGGGTTCCTGACATGAAACGTGACCGTGCTCGGTGCGCGGCCCGCCACGGCCGGAACAAGGGTGCGGGAAACGATCCAAGAGGAGTTCCTGGATCGGTGCACAAATAACCAAGGATGTGGTCCGGACTGCTTCGTCGCCCCTGAAATTAGGGCCGACGAAGCAGTCCGGGTGTGCGAGCAGGCTCTCGGCGAAGAACCGAGAGCCGCCGGCTAGAGTCGGGTGAGGGGGTCGTACGCGCAGGTCTTCGGCACGCTTACGATCTCCTCCGATTCGGCATCGGACCACAGCATGTCGACACTCGGGCTATCCGGCCCGCTCGCGACCTGACCGTCGTATCCGAGTTCCTCGTCCGCCATTGTATTACCTCCGCTTCGGTAGCATCACATGAATATCTTCAGTGATCACGGGGAGTCAATCTTTTGGCTCGCTACAGTAGTTCAGTGTCCGATTTCGGGCGATAGTCATTGTATGGGAGTCTTTCGACTCCAAGGTGGGAGCCTGGTTTCCGGCCAGCACCGCGATCGACCGGACCGACGGACGGCGACATCGCCCGTCGACACCCGTGACCTGCAGGTGCCGCCGCATACAGTCCGCGAGATCGCGGGCCACGCAACAAATGAGATCACGATGACCGTGTACGGGCACAGCTCGCTGGCCTCCGTCTTCCACGGGATGTGGTGATATGCCTGACCTGACCGACCTGACCTGACCGGAACGTGATCGAGGTGCACCTGACCAGCAAGGATGCGATTTGTCTAGATGATCAATTCCAAGGTGTCCATTCAGGGGTGCAAGATCGTAATTCGCTGAGCTTGATGGGCGGCCTGGTGCTCGCCTGGCGTGGCCAACGGGACGGCGAGGTCGCTCGCCGAGGTCAGGGGAGAGGCGGTCGTCGCACAGGGCCCGACGGTAGTGGATGGCCATCGACGTCCAGGCTGAGGTGCTCGACCTAGAGGCCGGGTGGTCGAACCCCCAACTAGCCGATGTCCGATTTGGGTGATATTCGATAGCTAGAACGCCGGAAAGCGCATGGTTTCGCTGCTGTGGCTGCGGATGCGATGCCTGTGCTGTCTGGCTGACGTGCGCTCGGAGGGACTCGAACCCAATGCCACTAAGTTAGAGGCCCGGTTCCGCCGTCAATCACGACACGCCAACGGACTATCATAGAATCGGCGCATTTCCCACGATGCGGAGCGCAGCTTCTACAACATGCGCCGACAGTTCGTTGATCCCGGACGTCGCTAGAATGCCGGTGTGGCGCGTCTCCCGGGGGCTCTTGAACTGCCCGCAGTTACCAGCGACCGACTGACAGATCGCATTTCTCTCGGCGTTCTCGCGCGTATCGTTCCTCGAGACCTGGTCGACGAGGTGCTCGCGGAGACGAGACGGCTGGAACAGCGGAAGAGGCTGCTACCAGCGAGAGTCGTCGTGTATTTCACGATGGCCATGTGCCTGTTCTTCGACGACGACTACGACGAAGTGATGCGCAGGCTCGTGGGCACGCTGCGCTGGCTCGGCTCCTGGAAAGGAGACTGGAAGGTCCCCAGCACCGGAGCGATCTCCCAGGCCCGGACACGTCTCGGCCCGGAACCGTTGAAGCTGCTGTTCGAACGGGTCGCCGTGCCAGTCGCCGGCCTGGGCACGAAAGGCGCCTGGCTCGGCTCCCGCCGACTTGTCGCCGTGGACGGCGTCCACCTCGACACCGCGGACACCCCCGAGAACGCCGACGCGTTCGGCCGTTTCAGCCACGGACCGAAGACCGCCGCCTTTCCCCAGGTACACGTCGTCGCGCTCGCCGAATGCGGTACCCATGCGGTCTTCGCCGCCGCCATCGGCGCCTACACCAGCGACGAACGGTCGCTCGCTGCCACGCTGTTCGACGCCTGCGAGCCGGGCATGCTCCTCACCGCCGACCGCAACTTCTACGGCTACGGCCTGTGGCAACAGGCCCTCGCGACCGGTGCGGACCTGCTCTGGCGAGTCAACGCGAACCTCACGCTCCCCGTCATCCGAGCCCTGCCCGACGGCTCCTACCTCTCTCTCCTGATCGACCCCAAGATCCCCGTCGCCAGACGTGGCCAGCTCATCGCCGACGCCCGTGCCGGCCACGCCCCACCCACAGAGTCAGCCCTACCAGTCCGAGTCATCGAGTACTCCGTACCAGACCACGAAGAAAACGGCACGAGCGAACTCATCTGTCTGATCACCAACATCCTCGACCCCACCGACGTGGCCGCCATCGAACTCGCGACCGCCTACCACGAACGATGGGAAATAGAAAGCACCTTCGATGAAATCAAAACGCACCAGCGAGGCGAGAAACGGGTCCTACGCTCCAAAAATCCCGAACTCGTCAAACAAGAGATCTGGGCCCTCCTGCTCACGCACTACGCCATACGAAGCCTCATGATCGAGGCCGCCGACGAGGCCGATATCGACCCCGACAGACTCTCCTTCATGAGAACACTACGGATCACACGCCGCCAGGTCACCGACCAGGCGGATTTTTCCCCCTGACCGCCACACCCGCGCGTGGGAGCAGACCCGCACCGAGATCCTCGAACGGATCAACCCCGCCCGCCGCCACCGCACCTACCCGCGCGCTGTCCGACGAACCAGGTACAACGCCTACCGGATCAAAAAACCAACGGACAGCGGAACCCACCACCGCCAACCACCGACGATCACGCTCGCGCGACTGGCTTAACTAAGCGGCATTGGACTCGAACCCCCAACCTCTTGATCTGTAGCCCTCGGCGCACCGTCCACGAACGTCCGCCCACGTCCGTCGGTGCAGGTCGTGGGCCCGGTGATGTCCACCCACGTCCATGGGCGTCCGTCCCGGTTGCAGTACAACTGCAGTACGGCGGTCCGGTCGGCTGTAGTCACAGAGCGTTCGTCTGCCCCATCCAGTCGAGGCTTGATGGGCCATCATTGCGGTTGTGTCCCGCGTGCGACGATCACCTGGCAGTCGGACCGCTCTCGACGTTCTCCGCGGGTTGTTGAGACCAACCGACCCGGACGCCGTCACCAAGGTCGTGGCCGAGATGGGCGGGTCGCCTCATTGGACAGCCCGTGGCCGTCACATGTTTCCTACGCGGCGCCACAGGCGCCTTCCCGCGTCGTTGGCGTTACGGGGTTTTGACTCTCGACGGTCGTACGTTGACGTGGCAACCTTTCCTTTGGCGTCGGAACCGAGTCACACGCTTGCCGTCTCGGCTCGACGTGGAGCAGGTGCGCGGTGTCCGGGGTGCCGAGCGGTTCAAGATCAAGGCTGACTTGTTTAGGATCGTAGTCTGCCAAGCGACGTCAGGCCGTGTGGAGCTTGGCGTACCGACCTTTGATGTACCACTCGTCCGACGCGCGATTCAACGCGACCAGGGAGCATCCAGTCCGTAGTTAGATTTGGATCTTCCGTCGATGTCCGTGAACGTTCGCCCTGTCTGCTGGCCATGAGCGTTCCGTCCACCGGCGTCCACCTGCGTCCAGCGGCTTGGCTGTCACGCGTGCCACGGCCTGGACCACGAGACGGGCGCCTGAGGCTGAGATCCGGGAGCATACTGGGAGGCATGGCAGAAGATCTTCTGGCGCTCGTCGTGGCCGATCCGACGGTCGGTCACGGGCAGGCGTGCATCCGGGGGACCAGGGTGCCGGTGAGTGTCGTGCTCGACTGCCTTGCCGACGGTATGTCCGACGGTGAGATCACCGCAGAGTACCCGTCGCTGACAGTGCCGGGCATCCGCGCGGCCGCTGCCTACGGAGCGCGCCTGGCGCGGGAGGATCTCGTGCCGCTTCGTACCGCGCCGTGAAAGTCAAGCTGGACGAGGGTCTCCCGGTCTCCCTCGCGGAGCGGCTCGCCAAGCACGGGCTCGATGCCGACACTGTGCTCGCGGAGAACCTGTCGGGCCGTTCCGATCCGGAGGTGCTCGCTGCTGCGGTCGCCGAGAACCGGATCGTGTTCACCCTCGACCGCGGTTTCGGGAACATCCGTGCCTACCCGCCAGGATCGCACAGCGGGATCGTGGTCTTCCGGCTCGACGACCAGTCGGCACGCGCGGTGATCGCAGCCGTCGAGGACCTGGTCACGCAGCACGACCTCACCGATCTCGCCGGGGCCGTGACGGTAGCCCACCGCGGCCTTCTCCGGATCCGCCGAGAGGGCGACTGACCCTCTCCGCCCGGGGCTGGGCCAGCGTATACGCAAAAAGAACAGAGCCCCGCGCCGTGTTATCGGCTGCGGGGCTCTGACCTGCCTCAACCAGCGTGCGCTCGGAGGGACTCGAACCCAATGCCGCTTAGTTAAGCCAGTCGCGCGAGCGTGATCGTCGGTGGTTGGCGGTGGTGGGTTCCGCTGTCCGTTGGTTTTTTGATCCGGTAGGCGTTGTACCTGGTTCGTCGGACAGCGCGCGGGTAGGTGCGGTGGCGGCGGGCGGGGTTGATCCGTTCGAGGATCTCGGTGCGGGTCTGCTCCCACGCGCGGGTGTGGCGGTCAGGGGGAAAAATCCGCCTGGTCGGTGACCTGGCGGCGTGTGATCCGTAGTGTTCTCATGAAGGAGAGTCTGTCGGGGTCGATATCGGCCTCGTCGGCGGCCTCGATCATGAGGCTTCGTATGGCGTAGTGCGTGAGCAGGAGGGCCCAGATCTCTTGTTTGACGAGTTCGGGATTTTTGGAGCGTAGGACCCGTTTCTCGCCTCGCTGGTGCGTTTTGATTTCATCGAAGGTGCTTTCTATTTCCCATCGTTCGTGGTAGGCGGTCGCGAGTTCGATGGCGGCCACGTCGGTGGGGTCGAGGATGTTGGTGATCAGACAGATGAGTTCGCTCGTGCCGTTTTCTTCGTGGTCTGGTACGGAGTACTCGATGACTCGGACTGGTAGGGCTGACTCTGTGGGTGGGGCGTGGCCGGCACGGGCGTCGGCGATGAGCTGGCCACGTCTGGCGACGGGGATCTTGGGGTCGATCAGGAGAGAGAGGTAGGAGCCGTCGGGCAGGGCTCGGATGACGGGGAGCGTGAGGTTCGCGTTGACTCGCCAGAGCAGGTCCGCACCGGTCGCGAGGGCCTGTTGCCACAGGCCGTAGCCGTAGAAGTTGCGGTCGGCGGTGAGGAGCATGCCCGGCTCGCAGGCGTCGAACAGCGTGGCAGCGAGCGACCGTTCGTCGCTGGTGTAGGCGCCGATGGCGGCGGCGAAGACCGCATGGGTACCGCATTCGGCGAGCGCGACGACGTGTACCTGGGGAAAGGCGGCGGTCTTCGGTCCGTGGCTGAAACGGCCGAACGCGTCGGCGTTCTCGGGGGTGTCCGCGGTGTCGAGGTGGACGCCGTCCACGGCGACAAGTCGGCGGGAGCCGAGCCAGGCGCCTTTCGTGCCCAGGCCGGCGACTGGCACGGCGACCCGTTCGAACAGCAGCTTCAACGGTTCCGGGCCGAGACGTGTCCGGGCCTGGGAGATCGCTCCGGTGCTGGGGACCTTCCAGTCTCCTTTCCAGGAGCCGAGCCAGCGCAGCGTGCCCACGAGCCTGCGCATCACTTCGTCGTAGTCGTCGTCGAAGAACAGGCACATGGCCATCGTGAAATACACGACGACTCTCGCTGGTAGCAGCCTCTTCCGCTGTTCCAGCCGTCTCGTCTCCGCGAGCACCTCGTCGACCAGGTCTCGAGGAACGATACGCGCGAGAACGCCGAGAGAAATGCGATCTGTCAGTCGGTCGCTGGTAACTGCGGGCAGTTCAAGAGCCCCCGGGAGACGCGCCACACCGGCATTCTAGCGACGTCCGGGATCAACGAACTGTCGGCGCATGTTGTAGAAGCTGCGCTCCGCATCGTGGGAAATGCGCCGATTCTATGATAGTCCGTTGGCGTGTCGTGATTGACGGCGGAACCGGGCCTCTAACTTAGTGGCATTGGACTCGAACCCCCAACCTCTTGATCCGTAGTTAGATCTGGCTCTTCCGTCAACGTCCGTAGACGTCCACTGCGTCCGCTGACCTGGTGCGCTCCGTCCGCTGACGTTCGCCGGAGTCCGCGGCCTTCCACCGGCTTGGCTGTCAACTTGGCTGTCAGTCCGGCTGTCGGTGCTGGGTTGCGGATAGGGCAACCCGCGGATTAAGAAAAGCGGGCGCTCCGTCCACGGACGTCCACTGGTGCCCACCGGATCGGCGCGACCTGGGCCGCAGCGCCCCTGGGCGTCCACAGATGTCCACCGACGTCTGCCGGCTCAGGTACAGCGATGGGTACACGGCTGTCGGGCTCCGCCGTGAGGGCCGAGAACCCAAGCAGGGCAGACACGCTGGGCCCCAACCTGGCCCGACCCGAACGGGCTGGGGGCTGGCAAGCGGGGGTGGCGCCCACCGACCGACGCAAGGCCCAAGGACAGGAACGCGGCTGATCGATGCAGACGACTGTTGACCAGCCGCCTTGGAAGATGAATCTCAAGGCGGCCATTAACTACCCAGGCCAAATTCGTTAAACTGATTCTTTGAATATTTCAAATCTGACTATCGATCATCTGTCGAGCGCGTAGATGGCAGGACGGTTGGGAGTGTACGATCGCCATTGCACAGCTCCAAGTTTCAGATGCTGGTGCTGCCCCTAAAGTAATGGAGAGCGCGTGGTGGGCAAGGTGTTCCCGCCCAGTTCGGAGCGAGCGTGGAAGGAGTTCCAAGATGCAGTAGAGCGACACGGAGGAAAGGTCTTGGAGGAGTCCTGGATGGGCAGTGCAACGCCCCACCGGATCCGATGCCGCGAGGGCCATAGCGCTCGGCCAACTCCGAACGCCGTGCAGCGAGGGCAGGGTATCTGCTGGTCCTGCAGCGGCAGCAATCCGGAGGCGGCTTGGCGAGATTTTAGACAGAATGTGAAAAGGCAGGGCGGTAGCGTAGTCGAGCCGCATTGGCTAGGCAAGGACAAGCGTCATCGCGTAGTATGCTCCAACGGACATCTTTGCGATCCCCGACCAGGGTACGTCCGGAGCGGCGGGGGCATCTGTCGGATCTGTTCCCGTAACGATTCGGCGACAGCGTGGAAGGAATTTAAACAAAAGGTTAAAGCGGCTGGCGGTGCGGTTATTGAGCCGCGGTGGCTTGGAAAAGCGGCACCACACAGAGCCATTTGTCCGAATGGCCACCAATATTCACCGACCCCTAATAATGTTCGCGATGGCACGGGGCTTTGCCGGGTGTGTGTTGGCAGCGATCCTGAGACCGCACGGCGCAAATTTAGAGAGAGGGTCGAGGAGCTCGGCGGAGAAGTTGTTGAGTCGGCATGGTTCGGCGTCGACGTGCCGCATCAGGTCATCTGTAGAGATGGTCATCTAGTAACGCCACGGCCGACCAGCGTGCAGCAGGGCCAGGGTATCTGCCGCGAATGTGCGGGCAAGATTTGGGACGCATTTTATATCGTCCAGGACGAGTCGACAATGATCTTGAAGGTGGGTGTTACCTCGGGTTCCCCCCGCCCCCGTTTGATGCTCCATGCTCGTGATGGATTTACTAAGGTTCTACTCACCGCAACAGGCCTTCCTGGTAAAGTAGCACCTGATCTGGAGACCGCAGTCCTACGGGCTCTTGCGCAGGCAGGAATTACACCCGTACGCGGGCGAGAATATTTCGATTTGACTGCGAAGGACTTGATTTTTGGCATTGTCGACCGGCGACTAAGCGAGCTGGACCATATCAATTTCGACAGCAGAAGGAAGCTTGATAGATAGATTTAGAGAAATGCCGTTAAGAAAGACTGAAGCTGCAGATTAAGAGAAGCGGGCGCCCCGTCCACGGACGTCCACCGATGTTCCACCGGGTCGGCGCGACCTGGGCTGGCACGCCGACCCTTGTCCGATGGTGTCCACCGACGTCCGCCGGCTCGGGTACAGCAATGGGTACACGGTCGCCATTCTCCATGGCGGAAGAAGGTAGATCCGGTCCAACCTGGCTCGGCTCGCACAGACTAGCGAGCGGGCGTGACGCCCACCGACCGACGCAAGGCCAAGGCCATCCTACGGAACGTGGCTGATTAAGGCCGGCGGCCGTTGATCACTGAGCGCGTCCCGCTCATCCGGAAGCGTCCGAATAACCTATACTGCTATTTAAGCACAACTCTAGGTGGCCGTTCCGTCGCGCGATACCAATTGACTGAAACGAGAGAGCGGAAAGCCCGGAGAAGTCCGAAGCACCGAGATTAGGCTTTTGGAGTCGGACACATTCCTCGCACTATCCTTTACCCGCGTCCTTTTCACGAGAAGGGAGTCTCCTTGTAGATCCAAAACACGCAAGCCCTGTTTGAGGCGCGACCCGGTGTACTGACTTAGGTCCAACATGAAAACCTCATGCTTTCTGCCCGCCTCGTGGGCGTCAGAAACACTTTCATGAATGACATGAAGGAGCCTCAGATCAAGGAGATCGCTGAAGACTTGATACTCCCTGGCATTCGTTTCTTTATCGAAGAAGTCGACCCCGTAAAAAGTGGACGCAACTTCGTCTAGGCAGAATCGACGAATAATTCCTAGAGCCTCTAGTGTGCGCCCAGAAAGTCCGATATTGGACGCCAAGTCCTCTTCTAGTTCCTGGATCTTTGCGTCGGCGGCGTCCCCTGCAGCCCGATTGACATCTTGGACGCCGACGACCTTCGCGCTCTCCCTCTCGCGCGCCTTTCCAACTGCCGCGGAGGCAAGAACTAGAAAATCTCTGGGCACTCCGCCTGATGCGAATAGTAGCCTGTCGAGGGAGTCTGGCCTAAACAGGCGGGTGGGCCTCGATATACCGACTTCCAGGCAATACTGTTCAAGTATCGTCGTGAGATGCTTGCGCAATCTCCCTGGATCCTGAAGAGTTATATCTAGGCTGATTAGGTCTGCATCCTGGCCAGTTTGAAGACCTCTAGGAGGGGAGGGTGTCCACCATTTTGTCAGATTCTTAATCGATGCTATCTTCAGCCAGGCTCGACAATCCCGAACGCACCCGTGAAGAATATCGAGCATCTCAGGCTGCTCGTCGCGGGAAACGTAATAAAAATCATCGACAAAAACATACATGTCTTTGTCGATTAGGGCGAGGCCACGCCGAAGAACCCGCTGAATCTCTGGAATTACCCGCGTCCCGCTATTTTCTTCTGTCGCGTCGTTGGATATGAGCGTGGCGAGAGTGTCATAAAGTCGTGAGGCCTCGGCTGTCACCGCGGAGTCGGCTCGCACATTAGAAAGTTCCGCCAGGAGATTTCCGACGATCTCGCGCGCAATTCGGAGAAATATCCGAATTGGTGTCTCGCGTCGAAGAGTCTGGAGATTTATCCAGGTTGTTAGGGAACCCTCGTTCTCGACTACTCTTTTGGCTTCGACCAGCAGTGTGCTCTTGCCGACACCTCGACGCCCAAATACGAGATGGTGCCGCTGCGCGGCTATAGTAGCAAGGTTCTCCGCATAGTCTTTCACGTAGCTGAGGCTCGGTTGCACCTCGGACACACGATTTCGAGCTGCTACAATTCTCTGAAAATCGAGGGCCGCCGAGTCGCGAACATCGACGGTAACTGTAGATGGTCGTTCTGCCTGCTGAGCACGACGCACCACTATCAGTGTCGACGTATTGTTTGACAGCTGCCGTTCAATCGATTCAGCTATTTCCAGCGCCTTGGAATACTGGCCGTCTTCGACGTAAACCAGGATGTTTCGCTCGTCCGGATAATTCTTGATCCGAACTTCGCGGAGAGTGACATTTTGAAGCTCAAATAGGCGAACGACGTCGCGCGTCAACGTGTCACTCATCTAAATTCCTAGCGCTCGCAAGTAGGAGGTGCAGTCATCGATGAATTCTATAGCCGCATTCTTCTGCGACCTCGCCGCGGTCAACCAATGTGCTACGTCGTTGGGATATGGGTCGTAATCGGCATCGTTGCGACTGACTCGGGCATCCTTTAGTTCGTTCAGATGGTACGCGCGGCGCGGAAACTTCTGTGGCAGGGATTTTGGTAGCTCGCTGTGCGCATTTTTGTCGTCTCCGCCGTGATCCAGAAAAACAACGCCGCGGGCGGCCTGAAACATTGCGTAGTAATATCTGCTAACCGCGGACCTAAGGGGCATCTGTTCGCGTCGACGTTGACCAAGAGCTAACAGAGCGTCCGCCACCCCGAGAAACTCTTGCGCCATTCCGAGGCGATCGCGAACCACGTGAAATATGAGATCTTGAACCGTCTTTCCTGTCGCTAGATCGTTCTCAATTTCAATCGCAAACGTCAAGCGACTCTTTGTTGCGGTTCCAATTTCGGACCTCATCCGCCCTGTAACCCCCGGTGAGCGCTGGGTAAAGCCGTACATAGCCTACCGTTCGAACGAGGCCGCACGGCTCAGGGGGTTGGACGCTGCTGGCATCAGGCGGCCGATTGTGCACAGCATCGTGCGATCGGGACTGGGTGCAGTTTCAACGTGCAGCCTTGCTGCGACGTGCCGGCGAGCACGGCCCGCCAGGGCCGCGCGCAGCCGCCGCACGGTGCGGCTGGCGCCGCACCCTTGATCTCAAAACGAAGATTTCGGCAACTGCGCGGTTCGGGCCCGTGGCCCTGGCTGAGTTGGTCAGCCGGTGAGGTCGGTGTGGTGGCGGACGTCCCACCGGTAGGCGTGGCCGTCACGGCGTAGTTCGAGCAGGTCGACGCTGGTGACAGGCAGGCTGATCGGTGGCTGCTGGCGGAGTTCGGTGAGTCGGTGGATGACCTCGTCGGCGGGTGGGGTGGCGTTGCAGTAGGTGACGCTGATGTGGGGTTTGAAGCGGGCAGGCTCGTCGGGCACGGCGTCGGCGCCCAGGACGTCACCGATCGCGGCTCGTAGCCGCTCGCGTAGTTCGGCAACCGGTTGCCATGGGGCGGTGCGAAGGAAGGTTCCGCCAGGGTAGGCGGCGATGGGACCGGCGGTGAGGGCGAACGGCTCGATGTCGGCGCATCGTTCGTCGGCGGCTTTCCCGATCGCGGCGACGGTCTCGGCGGGTAGCTCGTCGGCGAACGCGACTCCCTGCACGGTCATGTGGAGTCCGTCGACCGGCACCGGGTCGAGGTACTCCAGATCGGCGAGTGCGTGTTGGAAACCGGCCACGTAGTCGGTGAGCGCCTGGTCCTGGAAGACGAAGTACCAGGTCAGGTAGTGCCGGTCGGGTCGCCATCCGGGGCGCCACCACCAGTGGTCGGCCATCCGCTCGGTGAGGCGGAAGGCTTCCCAGTCGTCGGCGTCTACCTGAGCTTCGTGGGTGGGCGGCACGACCACTCAGGCTAGACGGCGTGTCCACTCAGGATCGCCAGCGTGTCCACTCTGAATGGACAGCTGAGGCGCTCACGGTCAGCTGGTGGGCAGTCTCCAGGCTTTGACGGCGTCGTTGACCTGGGCGATCTCGGGGACGGTGCGCCACTGGGCGGCGGTGAGCAGGAAGTCTCGGGCCCGGCGGGCGACCACTTCGGATCGAAGGTCTGCCCCGACGTCCAGTGCTTCGGCAACGAGAGTTCCGGCGCGGTCGGGCTGCGGGTCGGGGCCGGTGAGGTAGGTCATGCTCGCGTCGACCAGGGTCAGGGCGTGGCTGGCGGTGGACCCGGCGGCGGCGAAGATGGGGATGGCCTGGTCGGTGAACTCGCGGGCGCGGTCGGGGGCGCCGGCGGCGAGGTAGGCGGAGGCGGCGTTGCCGGCGATGCGGGACGCGGTGAACGGGTCGAACGACAGGAAGTAGCCGACGGGGTCGGTGTCCTCGATGCGGGCGTGGGCGGCCAGAGCGCGCCCGACGGCCTCGTCGACTCCGGCGATGTCGCCGAGCTTCCCGAGTGTGCGGGCTTCGCCGCTGATCGCGAGTCGGATGCTGGCGGGGCCGCCGCGGGCGTAGCGCTGTCCGTCGCGGGCGAGGTCCAGGGCTTCGCGGTACCGGCCGCCGTAGTAGGCGATGAAGCTCTGCGTGCCGCGGACCCACGCGGCGAGGTCGCGGTGTCCGGCGGTCTTGGCCAGGCTCATGGCCTCGTTGCAGTAGGCGCGGGCGACCAGTTCGTTCCCGAGGTCGAACGCGAGATAGCCGAGCAGGCCGGAGAGCTTCCCGCCGATGGCGTACAGCTCCCGGCGCTGGTCGGGGTGCTGGTGTCCGCTCATGAGGTCGGCGACCCACCGGCGCTGCTTCAGCGCGACGGGGTAGACGGTGGCGGCGTCGCTGTTCTCGTAGCGGCGGCCCACGACTTCGATGCTGATGTCGAGCTGGTGCAGCGCGTCATCGTCGACGTTGGATGCGGCGACCTGCTGCATCCGGCGGCTGACCTCGTCCAACTCGGCGTCGATCGCGAAGAGTGCTCCGGCGGCGAGCACGGCGCGCCGATCCGGACTCGTCGCGCTGTCGGCGGTGTCCGGAGCTGTGGTCTTCGGGGCGGCGAGTCCGAGACGTTCGCGGGGGATGCCGAGTCCGTCGGCGAACTTCTCGAAGCTTTCGATGTTGGTGACCTGGCGTTGCTCGCGAAGAATCGCGCTGATGGATGGCTGCGCGATGCCGGTCATGGCGGCTATCTGCGACTGGGAAGCGCCGGTCCACTTCCGGTAGATCTCCAGCACGGTCTTCATGTCGCGTGCGGTGAGGGCCTGGGCCATCTCGGGGCGGTCCCACAGGCCGGTCGGTGCGGTGGGTAGCGGGCGGCGTCGGGTCATGGCTGCTCCCATCCACGAAACGGATGTGTGGCGTGGTGGACCGTGTACCGTCCGCCAGTCTATCCACGCTGAGTATCCATCCACATATCTATTCCGAACTGCCTGGGTGCGTCAGCGTACGTCCTGGCTGCCCCGACTCTGCGGGCCCGTCTCCGGGGCGGGGGCCGGCTATGGGCGACCAGGCAGGAAGGGAGAGATGCCATGACGGACGTGGCTGCACAGCAAACATCGGTGGCGGCGGAACCGGTGTTGTTCGGCGTGGTCCGCTTCGAGGAGGACGGTTCTGGCCGGGTACGGGACACGGTGATCACATTCCGGTCGGCGGAGGACGCGGAGGCGTTCGCGCGGGATCGGTGCTGGACGGGATACCAGGTGTGCGCGCTGCGGTTCTTCGTGGAGGAGAAGCCGTCGGAGCTGGGTGACTGGATGGTGCTCGGCAATCATCTGGATCACCTGGTTACACGACGCGCACGGCGTCATCGGTGACCGCACACCAGGCCCGGCCACCCCGTGCAGATGCGGTGCGGGATCGGTCGCTGGCGGCGGTGGTGATGTTGCCGTGGGGTGCGGACACCTGGGCGGTGGTGATCCAACCCGGGTCGGGCCTGGCGGATCTGCAACGGGCGCTGGCGGAGCTTCCGGCGGCTCTGGAGTTCCACTCGGTGCACGGCGATGGGGACGTCATCCTCGTCTACCAGCTGCCGGCCGGGCAGGTGTCGCGCCGGGACTTGCTGCGGCTGACCGGCTCGGCGCTCGACATCCCGACCGGGTTCCCGGACCGGTCGCGGTGGATCACTCGGGAGGAACGGCATGCCTACCGGGCGGGGCACGCGGATGCGTTCGACGCGATCCGCGTCTTCCTGAGCCGTCCCACCGGCGGCACCCCGGACGAAACAGGAACGGGCTCGGTCGATCCTCGGGGGGTTGACCGGGCCTGAACCGGCGATGGGCCGGATCTGGTGGCTACCACGCCACCGGATCCGGCCCTTTTGCATGCCCTGCCGGGGCTACCGGACGCTGTCGTACGGCTCGGCGGGCTGGCGGAGCTGGGCGCCGATGGCGGCAACACTGCGTTCGATGCGGAGCAGGACCTCCAGGATCTGCTGATCCACCGGCAGGGCCGGTAGCGGCACCTCGTCGGGTTGCCTGCCGAGAAGGACGGTCAACAGATGGTCGTCCGGCCATCCCAACGCGCGGGAGATGGCGGCGAGCGTGACGTCCTGGGCGCGGCGGCTGCTGGTGCCCCGCGCCAGCTCCCGTAGGGTCGCGACCGACACCCCGGACGCGGCGGCCAACGCCTGCTGGCTCATCCGCCGTTCCCGCATCCGCGCGGTGATCGCGGCACCGACAGCCCGCCCGTCTTCCCCTGCCGTCGTCTCGCGCACCATCGTGGATCAACACCCCCGGATCGCTTGCTGTTTACCAAACGGTAGTTCGTGTGGTGAGCTTCCCAGAAGGCTGCCATGGCAGTGGGGCCGTTTTTATAACGAGGCGTTATCCATAGGCGTATAGAAGCTTGGCGAGCGCTCGGTGAGCGGTGCATGGTGGGTGTGCCCGACATGCCCCGGACCACCCGGGGGGCGGGCTGGCCCTTCGGAGGTTGACCATTCATGGCGGTTCCCCGGCGTATTCCCGTGCGCTTTGAGGACGTGTTCCCGGCGGGCGCTTTCGTGCTCGGCGTGGAACCGGCGAACGACTACGAGAAGGTGAAGGCGAACGCACCCGACCCGCAGGAACGGGACCCGAACACTGGCGAGCGGGTCTGGGTGGTGCGCGTGCTCGACCCGGACCCGGCGGCCCGGCAGGCGGAGCTGAAGGTGAAGGTCCCCGGCGAGGTGCAGCCGGTCCTTCCCGAGGCGATGCCGGGCACGCCGTTCCGCCCGGTGCTGTTCGACGGGCTGACGATCACGGCCTGGGTGGACACCAACGGCAAGTACCCCAAGCAGGCCTACGCCCTACGGGCCCTGCGCCTGCAGCAGGTCGGCACGGCACGACGGACGGGGGCGGCGGCATGACCAGCCACGACACCGACCCGACCCCGTCGTTCACCACCCTGTCGCTGCACGTCGGGACGAGCTGGTACGTGGTGTGCCACACCTACCCGGACCGGCCGCCGATCCTGGCCGTCACCGCGGGCCCGACCTCCTTCGCCTTGGACCCCGCCAGTGACGTGGTGACGACGGATCATCTCCCGTTCGCGCGGGCGCTGCTGAACGAGGTGAACACCTACCTCGTCGACTGCGAGCGGGTCGCACTCGCCGCGCAGAACGACGGTCCGCCGGCCGAGAACGCGGCGTAGCCACTTCTCCGTTTCTCGGAACGTTTCGCTTTCTCTCCCTCTTCCCGTGGTTTCGCGCGCTCGAAAACAGGTGGTATTGCCATGTCCAGGATCTACGGTGACCAGCGGATGCCGCGGATTCCGTCCCGGCCGGACAAGGTTCGGGTGCCGCTGTGGATGCTGCTGCTGGCGGTGGCCGGTAAGGGGCTGGTGCTCGGGGTGCGCTGGTGCTGGCGGCACCGGATCGCCGTCCCGGTCGCGGTCGGCCTGCTGGTGTTCGTCCACCGGTTCGGTCTGCTGGGCCTGGTCGGCCTGCTCGTCGGCCTGACCGTGGTTGCTGCGGTGTGGCGGCGGGCGCATCCGGCATCGTTCGGGTGGCTGGCGCGGTGGGTGTGGGGGCGGGTGCGGCTGACGGTCGTCTACCGGCGGCGGTGGCGGGCGGCGATGGTGCACACCGACCTGGCGATCCGGGTCCCCACCTCCAACGCCGATCAGGTCACCTTCGACGACTACTACCCCCGGATCCGCTCGATCCGCTCGACGCGGGCGGTGGACGTGCTGCGGGTGGAACTGCTGCCCGGCCAGACCCCGGAACAGTGGGCGGAGCAGGCCGAAGCACTGCGGCACGTGTTCCGGGCCCGGCGCTGCCAGGTCCAGGCCGAACCGCACCGGTTCGTCCGCCTGCACTTCCACCACCGTGACACCCTCGTCCACCCCGTCACCCCCGGTGACCTCGACGCCCCCCGACCCGGCGGAGCGGACCCGGATCTCGCGGACGATCCCGGGGCCGCGTCGGGTGTGCTGGTGGCGGAGCTGGGCGCGGTCCGGGTAGGCCGCTGCGAGGACGGTTCTCCGTGGACCCTGCCGGTTCGCGGGACGCATGTCCTCGTCGCGGGGGCGACCGGGGCGGGTAAGGGCTCGGTGCTCTGGTCGATCATCCGCGGTCTCGGCCCGGCGGTCCGGGCGGGGCTGGTGGAGCTGTGGGTCTGCGACCCCAAGGGCGGCATGGAGCTGGCGTTCGGGGAACCGCTGTTCACCCGGTTCGCCACCGCCACCGGTGAGATCGCGGATCTCCTCGACGACGCGGTGTCGGTCATGCAACGGCGCACGGCACGGCTGCGGGGGCGGACCCGGCTGCACACCCCGACCGCCGGGGACCCGCTGATCGTGGTGGTGGTCGACGAAATCGCGTCCCTGACCGCCTACGTCACCGACCGGGACGTGAAGAAGCGGATCGGGGCGGCGCTGCCGCTGCTGCTCTCCCAGGGACGCGCACCCGGCGTCGTGGTCCTGGCCGCGGTGCAGGACCCGCGCAAGGAGGTGTTGCCGTTCCGGGATCTGTTCCCGGTCCGGGTCGCGCTGCGGATGACCGAGACGGAACAGGCGGATCTCGTGCTCGGCTCCGGGGCCCGGGACCGTGGGGCGCGGGCGGACGAGATCCCGCTGTCGCTGCCCGGCGTCGGTTACGTCCTGCACGAAGGACAGCCCGAACCGGTCCGGGTCCGCGCGGCCCATATCGACGACACCGAGATCAGCCGCACCGTCTGGGCCTACCGGCCCATCCCCGCGGCCGGCGGCGGCTGGACACCCGACCTCGACCCCTACACCGATCACAGCTCGACGGACGAGGGCGGTCCGGCGGGATGGGGTGAGGTCGCGTGACCAGCCCGGCCGCTGACCCGCCGGCCCCCTCCGCGCCGCTGCCGGTCCTGCCGGTGTGCGCCACCTGCTCCCACCTGTACGTCGCGCACCGACGGGGCCGCTGCCGTGGCACCACTGGCACCCCCACCCGGTGTGGCTGCACCCGGTTCACCGAACCCACCCCCACCAACCCCGACCGCCCGCACCTCGACGTCACGGAGGACCAACCCGCGTGACCCTCCCGATCCCCGCCGGCCCTGCCCCGGCCGGCCCCCTCGACCCCACGGCCCGTGACGATCGTGACGATCGGCCCGGTTCGCGGATGGCCCGGATGCGGATGCCGCTCGCTCGCCAGGTGGTCGAAGCGGTCGCCGTGGAGAACGGGGTGTGCGTGCGGCCGATGGCGATGCGGCGGACGAACCTCGACACGGGCGAGACCGAGATCATCCCCGTGCCGTGTGGGGCCACCCTCGCCAGCAAGTGCCCGACCTGCGCGGAGAAAGCCCGGCGGCTACGGATGGCGCAGTGCAAAGCCGGGTGGCACCTCGACGACGAACCGCTTCCCGACCCGGACCCGCCGACGGACGACGCGAAGGTGCTTGCCGGGTTCCGCGCGGATTTGGAACTCGCCCGGCGGGACGCGGAACGGGACAGTGACCCGGCCGGCGTCGCGGAGATCGACGCGCTTATCGGCCAGGTGGACGAGGAACTCAACGCCCTGGGCGTGCGCGGCAAGGCGGCTCCGGACAACCGGGACCGGGCTCGCCGTGCCCGCTCGACCCGCCGGCGGCAGGACGCACCCGACCTCCCCCGGCTGCCGGTGGAGAAGCGCACGGTCGGCCGGACCTACGAAGCGGCGGACGGGACGACCTGGCGTCCGTCGATGTTCCTGACGCTGACCTGCGACACCTACGGCCGGGTGACCTCGGACGGCACCCCGGTGGATCCGGGGTCGTACGACTACCGGCGGGCGGCCCGCGACGCGATCCACTTCCCGAAGCTGATCGACCGGTTCTGGCAGAACCTCCGCCGTGCGGTGGGCTGGGATGTGCAGTACTTCGCGGCGCTGGAACCGCAACGGCGGCTCGCCCCGCACCTGCACGCGGCCATCCGCGGCACCGTCCCCCGGGCCCTCCTGCGCCAGGTGGCGGCGGCGACCTACCACCAGGTGTGGTGGCCACCCTGCGACCAACCGGTCTATCCGGACACGGGACTCCCGACCTGGGCGGACGACGCGGGCGGCTACGTCGATCCGGGCTCCGGCCGGCCGCTGCCGATGTGGGATGAGGCGCTCGACGCGATCGGGGACGAGGACGAGGCGTCCCACGTGGTGCGCTTCGGCCCGCAACTGCAAGCGGACGGATTCACCGCGAGCTCGGCGCACACCGGCCGCATGATCGGCTACCTGTGCAAGTACCTGACCAAGAGCCTCGACGCCTGCCACACCACCACGACCGACGCGCAACGTCGCCACGTCGACCGGCTCGCCGAAGCCCTGCGCTACGAACCCTGCGCACCCACCTGCGCCAACTGGCTCCGCTACGGCGTCCAGCCGAAGAACCCGAAACCGGGCCTCGTCCCGGGCCGCTGCCGAGGGAAGGCACACCGGCGGGAAACTCTCGGCTTCGGCGGCCGGCGGGTCCTGGTGAGCCGCAAGTGGTCCGGCAAGACCCTGACCGACCACAAGCACGACCGGGTGGCGTTCATCCGGGCGCAGCTCGAAGCCCTCGGCCACACCGCCACCGGCCCGGCCGCGCACGACACCGACCCGGCGCGCACCGTCTGGACGCTGCTCCGGCCTGGCGACCCGGCCGCACCACGCCGTGAACACCTGCTGTTGCAGGCCGTCGCCCAACGCCACGCCTGGCGCGCACAGCTCGACACGGCCCGGCGCACCGCACCCGACGAACTTCCGGCAATCGGCCCACCGGGCGGGGCACAAGCCGCCTGATCGTCCGCCCCGATCCCGTGGGAGAGAACCCGTGACCAAGCTTCTCCTGACACCGGCTGAGGCGGCCGAACTCCTCGGCGTCGGCCGGACAACGATCTACGAACTCATGAACAGCGGAGACATCCCGTCCGTGCGGATCGGACGGGCGCGCCGCATCCCGTCGGTTGACCTGGTCGCCTTCGTCGACCGGCTGCGCGGCGTCGTCCGGGATGGGGAGGCCGCATGACCAGGAGGTGCCGAGCACCACCCACCCGACCAAACCCGACCCGAACGCAAGGCGGTCCCGGCGAGTGCGTCAACACCCGACCGGGACCTGAGACCTCACCCCTGCCTACAACAGGAGCGAAGCCCTATGTCCATCTTCTCGTCTGGCAGTTTCGGCGCCTGGCGCACCCCCGGCAACGGTGAGAACCCGCTCGTCTCGGTGCGCGCGACCGACACCGGCCATGAGCTGACGATCCGCCCCGGCGCGGACGTCGGCGACGTGGCGGAAATCCTCGCGGGGCTGCCTGCGGACGCCTTCTTCACGGAGAGCTTCGGCGACGTCGACGCGGTCCTGGTCTTCCGCCGGGTGCCTGGTCTTTCGACAACGGTCCTGGACGCCTGGAACCCCTCGATCGGTCCGGCGGCGGCGAGCGTTCCCCGTCCGTAGCGGCTGTTCTGCCTGCTCTACCCCCATTTTTCTTCCGTTCTCTGGTGGCGCTTGAAGCTGTCGGGGTGTCGGACGTGTCCAGGGTCGGCCGGAGGCCGATCGCGTCAGCGACGCGGAGCGCCCTGGACGCGGCCGGCGCCCCGGCAGACCATCCCAGCGCCAGAGAACGGAAACCCAACCGCACCGGGCGACGCCACCCGCGGCCCGCGTGCACTGTTCCCCGTTCTTCTTTCGGCAAGGAGCCCTCTTCGCCATGCCCACCGACCACGACGAACACCCGACGATGAGCCTGCAACAGGCTCTCCGGGAGCATCTCGACCGTGCCCGCGCCGGACAGGGCCGGCTCTACCCGCAAACGGACGGTGAGTCCAAGTTCGCCTGCGACATGGGCGACAACCGGTACGGGTGCCCCTGGTGCGACAACATCGAATGGCCCGACGGCAACCCGCTGGACGTGGCCTGATGACCGGGCAGGACCCTCGCGGTGACGAGGACACCCCGGACGAGTCGACCGGCAGGAAGAAGAAGCAGAACCGCCGGGCGCAGGGCGAGGGCTCGGTGTACTGGCGTGAGGACCGTCAGCGTTGGGTCATCGAGATCGACTACGGAGTGGTGAACGGCCGGCGCAAGCGCGTGCCGCGCTACTTCCGGACGCAGGAAGAGGCGATCGAGGAGCAGCGGAAGGCGCGGCAGAGCAAGGCGGACGGGCTGACCACCCTCGACCGGCGGTCGCGGTTCGCGGACTTCCTGACGTACTGGCTGGACGAGATCGTCGACCCGTCTGAACGGGCGGAGTCCACGAAGTCGAACTACCGCGTCATGGTGAACAACCACATCCGCCCGGCGCTCGGCTCGCGCCGGCTCGTCGAACTGAAGCACGAGGATCTTCAGCGGTTCCTGAACCGCAAGGCGGCGGATGGGTACAGCACGTCGACCATGCGCACGCTGCGTTCCGTCCTGCGCCAAGCGCTCAACGAAGCGGTCATCACCGAGAAGATCAGTCGCAATGTCGCCGAGACGCTGCGGGTCCCGAAAGCGCGGAAACCGAAGCGGAATGTGGCCGCGCTGAGCAGGGACGACGGGCTGCGGCTGCTCGCCGAAGCGAAGTCCACCCGGCATTACGCGCTGTATGTGCTGCTGGCGATGGTCGGTCTACGCCGTGGGGAAGCGCTCGCGTTGCGCTGGTCCGACTTCGACGAATCGGCAGGCACGCTGCGGGTGGTACGCCAGGTGACCCGGGTGAGCGGCGTGAAGGGGCTGGTCGTCGGCCCGACGAAGAGTCAGGCCGGAACACGCACGCTCACGCTGCCGACCCGATGCGTCCGGGTGCTCCAGGCACACCGCACCGCCCAGCACGCCCACCGGCAGGCCGCGGGGAAGCGGTGGAAGGAGAACGGGCTGATCTTCCCGAGTACCGTCGGCACGCACATGGAGCCGCGCGGGCTGAACACCCACCTGTCCAAGCTGTGCCAGCGTGCCGGGCTGCCGCACCTCGGCCCGCACGCGCTGCGGCACACCGCGGCCACGATGGCCTACGCGCTCGGTGTCGACTGGAAGCAGATACAGCAGATGCTCGGCCACACGATGCTGTCGACCACGATGGACATCTACGTGGACCTGGTCGACAGCGTCCACCGCGACGCGGCGTCCAAACTCGACGCGTGGTTCGACGAACCTGATGAAGACGGTGGGCTCAGCCCAGCACAGCGGTAGCGAGCAACGTGCTGATCATCGATCCAGTTACCCTTGCGGCGATCTTCATCTTGCCCTCCTTCGTCATCCATCCCTTGACCCGACGAAACAAGCGGGAGCCAACCGAAGTGATGATCTCGGACGAAACATGGATGAGGAGCGTCGCTACCGCTGGGTGGAACCCGGTAGTTACCGGGCTCAACCCACCGTCAGTCCAGTCAGTCGAAGAGAGCCGCCGGACGGCCTGCGTCTGACAGGCTGTTGGCTGTCAACTTGGCTGTCAGGAAGAACAGAGCCCCGCGCCGTGTTATCGGCTGCGGGGCTCTGACCTGCCTCAACCAGCGTGCGCTCGGAGGGACTCGAACCCCCAACCTCTTGATCCGTAGTCAAGTGCTCTATCCGTTGAGCTACGAGCGCCTGCCGGTCACTCTCGCGGCCGGCTTCGCCAGCTTACAGCACCCGGAGGGCAGCATTCGAACCCCCTCCCCTCCAACCGCGCCCCGGGTCGGGGCGCCCAGGGCACGCTCCGCGCGGGGCGCGTTTCGCCCGGGATGGCCCGTCAGCGCGCTCGGACGGGCGTCGGCTGCGGTAGGCGGTGCAGCTCGACATCGAGCAGTGTCTGGTCCTCGATCGTCGCTGTCAGATAGGTCGGATGGGGCTGGCGCCGGCGGTCCGTGGGTGAGCCGGGGTTCAGCAACCGCAGCGGGCGGCCGTCCTGCGGTCGGATCGTCGTCGTGTCCCACGGGATGTGGGAGTGGCCGAAGACGATGACGTCGGCTTCCGGGTAGGCGGCGGCCAGGCGGCGATCCCGGTCGGCGGCGGCCCCGGTCTCGTGGACGATCACGAAGTGCAGGCCGTCCAATGTCACGCGGGCGATCTCGGGCAGGATGGCGCGGATCTCGGGTCCGTCGTTGTTGCCGAAGCACGCGATGAGGCGCCGTGATCGTTCCGCGAGCTGGCGCAGCAGCTCGGGGCCGACCCAGTCGCCCGCGTGGAGGACGGCGTCGGCTTCGTCGACCGCGGCCCACACCCGCGACGGCAGATCGCGGGCCCGTGCCGGGACGTGAGTGTCGGCCAGGACGACGAGACGCATTGGTCCAGTGTCCGTGATTTTCGGTGTTCTGAGCGTGCGCCCGGGGGTAGCGTGCAGCGGCCGGCCGCCTGGCCGGGCGGCGTCGGGGCGAGCGGGCGGCCGGGGTGGTCGCGAGCTGACGGGCCGATGCCGAGCCGGTAGGCGGATGTCGACTCGGCGGATGGACGCCGAGCCGGTGGCCGACGGGAGCGGATGGGCGGCGGTCGACATGGCATGGACCGCCGCGCAGTGGCGGCGACTGCGACGGGCTCGTGTGGCCACCATGGTGGTCTTTTTCTTCCTGGCGCTGTTGCTCGCCGCGTGGGCTCCGCGGATCCCACAGGTCAAGGATGCGCTCGCGCTCGGCGACGGCGAGCTCGGGCTTGCGCTGCTCGGCGCGCCGGTCGGTGCGATCGTGACGTTGTGGGGCGCCGGTGTTCTGGTGAGCCGGCTGGGCAGCGTGCCGGTGATCCGGTTCTCGCTGGTCGCGTACGCGACCCTCGGGCTGGTGATCATTGCCGCAACCGGCCCGCTGTCGCTGTTCGCCGCGCTCGCGCTGCTGAGCGGTGCGAGCTGTGCGCTGGACCTCTCCGCCAATGCCCAGGCTGCGGCCGTCGAACACCGCTTCGGACGTCGGATCATGATGATGGTCCATGCCGCCTGGACGGCCGGTGCGCTCGTGGGCGCGGGCCTGGGCGCCGCCGCCGCGGCGATCGAGCTGCCGCTGAGCATCCAGTTCTCGGTGCTCGGCGCGCTTACCGTGGCCGGAGCGTTACCTCTCACCGGATGGATGCTTCGTGGGGACGGTAGTCGGGAGTCCGCGTCCACCGGCTTCGTCGTATCCGACGCCGCCGCCGATGCGGTCGATGGCGCCTACGGGGAGGTCGAGACCGGCGACAGCGCGGTCGGAGCCAGGGATGGTGTGGTCGAGGCCGGCGCCGAGACCCACGCGCGGCCGGCCACGTCGATGCTTCCACCGCCCCCGGCAACTGGGCTGTCCCCAGAGTCTGCGGTGCCTGCGCCGCCTCCAGCGCCCGCGGCGAGGCCGGTGACTGCTGTGACTCCGCGGGCGCTGCTGCCCTTCGTCCCGCTCAGCGTGATCGCGTTTGCCAGTTTCCTCGGGGAGGGCGCGGCGGCGGACTGGAGCGCCGTCTACCTGACGGATGTCACCGGGGCGTCGGCCGGCGTCGCCGGGATCGGGTACGTGGCCTTCATGGCCTGCATGCTGGTGGTGCGCCTGGTCGGCGACCGTGCGGTGGAGACCTTCGGGATCCGGCGTGTGGTCCGTCCGCTGGCTCTTACCGCCGCGGTGATGTTCGCCGTCGCACTCGCGTCCGGAGCGACGCGGACGGGAACCGCGCTGGGGATCGTCGGGTTCGCGGTGCTCGGCGCCGGGCTGGCGTGTGTCATCCCGGCGGCCTTCTCCGCCGCGGCCCGCGCCGCGAACCTGGTGGGGCTGCCGGCCGGGGCGGTGATCGCCGTGGTCAGCTCGGTCGGCTACGCGGGATGGCTGACGGGGCCGCCGTTGATCGGAGGCCTGGCCGAACTCGTCGGACTGCGCGGGGCCCTGTGGAGCGTGGTCGCGTTCACCTGCGCGATCGCGCTGTTCGCCGGGACGCTGGCCGGTCCCGCGCGGTCGTCGTGGACCTCCGGGGAACGAGGAACGTCAGCCCCGTCGAGGCGGCCTGTTCCACCGAGACCGCAGGGCTCGGCGGACATGTCGTGACCGCGGGTCATCCGGCAGGCGCTGCTCGTCCGGTCGGTCCTGCCCGTCCGGCGGTACGTGCCGAGGCCGATTGGCGGCGGCGGGGGATTCCGGTCAGTGGTGGCGGCGGCGAAAGCCCGGCAGGAGTTGCTGGACGAGCGCGTCCGTCTCCGGTTCCGCCGCGCCGCCGCGCCGGGTCGACTGCGCCGACACCGTCCGGTACAGCTCGCCGGCGACGGCTTCGAGGGTCCGGCGGTCACCCCGGGCGGCCACGGTGCGCAGCAGGTCACGCCACAGCGTTTCCGCGGTCGGCGCGGCGCGCAGGCCGGTCCGGCACGCCGCCATCGCGGTGACGGTGTCGCCGGCTTCCAGGGTCAGCATGGCGAGGCGGTGCGCGGCGTCGATGACGGCGGAGCGCATCGTGCTCTCGACGGGCGTCGACCGGGCCCACCCGTACCTGCCTTCGGGCAGGCCGGACCACAGCGGCCCGCTGACCAGATTCAGCGCCGCCCGCAGGTCGGATTCGGGATCGCTCGCGTCGTCGGGCCGCGCCGCACGATGGGTGTAGGCGACGAAGAGCTCCCAGTCGCAGCGGACGTCCGTGCTGAGGACCCAGCGCCCGTCCGAGGTGGGCTGCAACCGGGGCCGCCCGCCGGCGTCGACGCCCAGCCAGGTGCGGGCCGCGATGAGCCCGGCCAGCACGCCGGTGCCTGATCCCCCCGGCGACCGCGGATCGGGGACCGAACCGAGGGGGAGGTCGAGCAGGTCGCTGACGTCCTCGGGGTACGCGCCGTCGCGGTGCAGCGCGAGGAAGACGACGATCTCGGTGAGCAGGTCGATCTGGTTCCGGTCGGGTCGGCCGGGGGCGTCGACCGACGGGGTGCCGAGCACGTGCACCTCGGCTTCGGTGGCACCGGCCGGGTCCGGGTCCAGGCGAGGCAGGGTCTCGAGCGGGCCGTTCCCGTGGAGGGGCGCCGGCGGGGCGTCGGCCTCCTGGTGCGAAGCCGCCGGATAGCCCTGCTCTGACGAGTGGGGTTCCGGATACGACGTGGGAGAGCCGGGAGGATACGACTCCTGCGAGGACGGCGCCTGCGGGTACGGCTCGTACGGATGCGGCTGCGGCGAGTTCGGCGCCTGCGGATACGGCTGCGCCGGGTGCGCCGGCGGCTGGGCTCGATACGGTTCGCGCTCGTTGGGCGGGGGTGGCGGGTAGGGCCGGTCCCATCCGACGTTGTCGACGTTGCCGACGTCGGCGCTGGTGGCGCCGGTGGCGGCTGCCGGGACGCCTGGGTGCTCTTGCCATTGCTGCGTGGCGGGTTTGTCCCGGTGCGCGGGCTGCGGCTGGTCGGGGCTGTGCTGCTGTGCCTCGTCGTGCCCGTGCGCCGGCCGGACCAGCAGCGTGCGGGGGACTCGCGGCACGTCCGTCGGCTGTATGGCCGGTCGATCGGATTCGACCAGGTAGGGCGGGGGAGCGTCGGACGGCTGGTGCTGCCCCGCGCGGCCCGGCACGTCCGGCGTGGCGGCCTGCGGCCGGGAGCCCGGCGGCGCGGCGACCGTCGGCGGGGCGACTGGTGGGACTGGCGGTGGAGTGACCGTCGGCGGGGGGACCTGAGGCAGGCTGCTCGGGGGCAGCCCGGACGGCCCGTCGACCGGCATCCGGATGACGGAGGGCCCGGTCTGCGGGACGGGCAGCCAGGGCACGACTCCGGGGATCGAACCCGAGCCCCGGGGCGGACGGGTACCCTCCGGGCCGTCCGGGGCCGGAGGACGGTGCTCCTCGGGGTAGGGCGGCGGGTAGTGGCCCGCCGGCGCGGTCGGCTCCGGTGCGTGTCCGTCGGGCCCGTCCGCCGCGTACTCCGCCGAGTAGTCGTCCGCGGCCGAGTAGTCGTCCGCGTAGCCCACCGGATGGCCGGCTGGACGGTCCGCCGGGTGGAGGGAACCGCCCGCGATCGGGTAGGGCCCGGTTCGGTAGGGGTCATCGTCCGCAGCCCCGGCTGGCGGGTAGCCGCCCGTGGCCTGGCCGCCCGGGCTGCTGTCCCACTCCTCGCTGCCGTACCGGTCCGTGCCGTCGGGCCAGCTCTCGCTGCCGTACTGGTCCTCGCCGTCGTCCTGGTGTCCGCCGCCGTACCGGTCATCGCTGTCGTGCCGGTCTCCGCCGTTGTACCGGTGCTCGGCGTTGTACCGGTCCTCGGTGTCGTACCGATGCTCGCTGTCGTACCGATGCTCGCTGTCGCCCCGGACCTCGTCGTCATCCCGGGCCTCGCTGTCGTCCCAGGCGTCGCTTCGCTCGGAGGGCCGGCCGGTGGGGACGGGAGCGTCCGCACCCGTGGTCAGCAGGCGCCGGCTGGCCCAGGACGGGCGCGGAGCCTCCGCCGGGCGCGCGCCGGTCGCGATGCGGAACATCGCCAGAACGGCGGAGTACTCCGCCGCGGCGAGGGTCTGGGCGTTGACCTCGACGCCGAGCACCCCGAGGGACATCCGCGCGTCGGGACCGACCGCGAACCGCCAGCGGGCCGCGGGGCTGTCGCCGACCATGAGCACGCCCACCGTCTCGTCGCGCCCACCGGAGAGCCGGGCCAGCCGTTCGGCGTGCTGCGGCGCGGGTGGACCGGCCAGCACCAGGAGATCCGGCGCCCACAGCGACTGGATGTGGGCGGCCTGCCGCCCGCGCAGCGCGGCGCCCGGTTCGTTGCCCCATCCGGTGTCCCGCGGCCCGCGCGCCTCGAGCTCGTCGAGGACGTCGGAGAGGCTCGAGGACGTCCGAAGCCGCCCTGGCGCGATCGGGCTGGGGTCGTCCGCGAAGCCCACAAGACAGACCCGCAGGTCGTCGGACCACATGTTGGTGGCAAGTTCCACCGCGACGGAGATGGCCACCTCGCTGGCGACGGCCGGGTCGCCGACGAGGCTGATCATCCCGGGTGCGCCCTCGAGGTCGACGAGGATGCGGCAGCCGGTGGCATCCCGGCCGAGGGTGACCAGCGCCGGGTAGGGCGCCGGGACGTCCGCCGACAGGCTGGCGCTCGCGTCGAAGGGCAGCCCGTCGGGTGCCTCGGGGTTGCGTTCGATCCGCCAGGAGCCCGGGTTGTTGCCCTGCCGCCAGGGGGCGGGGGGCGGTTCCGGCACAGCCGGCGCCATGTGCAGGACGAGCGCGGCGTCGGTGAGGATCGCGGCGTACACCGGCGGCAGGGGACGGCCCCGCGAGGTCAGCCCGGCGGACATCAGCCGCAGGGACCGGTCGACGAAACGGGCCGAGGGCAGGTCGGCGGCGAGCCGCAGGGCGTGTTCGACCTCGGCGGAGAACGGGTCCGCGCCGGCGCCGCCCGGCCGGCGCCTGGTCAGCGCGGTGAGCACGCCCGCCGCGAGCAGGGCCGCGCCGGTGATGCCGCGCCCGCTTCCCAGCCGCCCGGGCCCCATCCCGCCGGGCGTGCCCGTCTCGCCGCCCCACGGGGAACGCTCGCCGGAGTTCCCGGTACCCGGCCCGTAGGGCGATGGCTCCTGGTCCGCCTCCGGCCCGTCGGACCAGCCGCCCGCACCGCTGTGCAGCGGCCCGGTGGATGCCGGCCCGCCACCGATGTCGTCGCCTCCCGGGGCACCGTCGGTGCCGCCGCGACCGTCCGCGGAGCCCTGGGCGGCGAAGCGGGCGTGGACCTCCTCGACCCAGGAGGCTTCGCGGTGCGGGACCCGCAGGGTCCGTACCTCCTCGCCCTCGGCGTCCGGGGGAAGCATGAGCACCCATCCCGGGGCGATGAGGGAGGGCTTGGTGAGGGTCTGGCCGTCGGGCTGCGCGCGGCCCTCGTTGAGCGCGAAGATCTCGTGGTAGCGCAGGCTGTTGCCGAGGAGCCGCCGGGCGATCGCCCACAGCGTGTCGTACTGGCGCCCGTCAGGCGGGCGGACCTCGCAGAACTTGACGTCCATGCCGTCCGGGAAGAGGTCCGCCGGGGCCTCCTCGCCGGCGGTCAGCGCCCGTGGCGCGGCTTCCCGTTCATCCCACCGGTAGCCCCCGGAGTGGTCGGTCGCGGGACCGGAGCCTCCCGAGGTGCCGCCCTGGTCCGACCTGTCGCCGGCGGCCGGACCAGCATTGGTGCCGGTGGCCTGACCGGCGGTGCCGCGGGTGGCCGGAACGGCGTTGGCGCCGGCGGTTCGGCCCGGAACGCCTGATGGGGCACCGGCCGGCCCGCCCCGGCCCGCCCCGCCACGCGCCTCGGCCCCGCCCGGCCCGGCGGGGATCGGCTGCTGCCCGGTGAGCCCGCGGGCCAGCCGTGAGATCGCGGCCGGATCCGACCGGCGTAGCGGCCCCGTCGGGGCGGCCCGCTCGGTGCGGGTCGCCCGCTCGGTGCGGGACCCACGTTCGGCCCGGGCCCCAGCGCTCCCGGCACGGGTAGCCGGCTCGGAACCACCATGTGGCGTGGCTTCATCACTCCCGGCGGCGCCGGTGTCCGCCGGGCCGTTCGCCGGCCGTGTGGACGGTCGACCGCCTCGGCTGCCGGCGCCCGCGCGGCTGCCGGCGGTCGCCCGTCCACCGGTGCCTGCCCGCCCAGCCGCGCTCGCCTGCCCACCTGCGCTCGTCCGCCCGCCGGGGTTCGTGCGCCCGCCGGTGTTCGTCCGGCTGGTGCCGCCGGCCCGGTAGCCACCGCGTGCCGGGCCGCCGGACCCACCGCGAGCCGGGGCATGAGCGGGGTGCCGCGCGCCCGAGCGGCCCGTCGAGCCGTTCCGCGGCGAGGTGAGCCGCAGTGTGTCGTCGACGAGGCGCCGTGCCAGCGCCTGGCTGCCACCGCCGAAAGGGATCCGCGGGGCGAGCCCCGTCTGCCGCCGCTCGGCGCGCCATTCGGCGATGACGCACACCATGAAGTGGATCCAGACCAGCCAGGCGGCCAGGACCATCAGACGCAGCACCTTGCCCGCGCCGAACTCGCCGGTGAACGCGCCCTCGTCGCCGACCGCCGCGGCGACCGGTGTGCCGGTGAGGACGAGCAGGAGAACGGGAACACCCACGCCGAGCCCCAGCAGGAGCGCGGCGCCGGAGCCGCCGCGCCGGCGCTCCCCGTTGCCTGCGGTCGGTCGTGAATTGCCCGCCTGGATCACAATGTGACAGTTCACCACGTCTGGGCTCACTACAGGTCATATTCCGGCCGAGCGGCCGTAGCGTTCACACAAAGGACACGTGGCTTGCTGACTGTAACGAGTCGTCGGAGGCGCCTTCGCCTCCGCGCTTCCCCGCGCCCGTAGGCGATGCCGGCTGCCTCCGCGCCCGCGCGCCCTCCCGCGCCTCGCGTCCCGCACTCCCTTGCCTCGCCCGGTATGTTCGACTTGTCATAGTTCGGGGTGATCGTGCATACCTCTGCCAATTGGGGAGTTTGAAGCGCGGGCGTGAGCGTGGCGTGTTGGAGTTCCAACGCAGATGGCAGTGTTCTGAGGTCACACCCGAGCAGAGGACGACCTGGGTGCAGGGGCATACGAAGGCGCAGCGGTGGAAACCCGATCGCTTCACCATCACGGTGCCGGACAACTGGTTCGCGTTGGACACACAGGCCGCGCGCAGTTCGGTGGCGATCTCCCGGATGGCCGCCGCACGGGTACGAGATCATCCGCGGCTTGCGGGGCAGGGCTCGTCCGTCGCCCGCATCCTTCGCGAGGCCGCCGCGTACGCGGACAGGCGTGGCGCCGTCTACTGCGCGGTCATGATCGAGGAAGTCCGGGGGGCCGGCCTCTCCGCGTGTCTCACGGTGTGCCTGCACTCCGCCCAGGACGAGCCTGACCTCCGGCGATCGTCACGGCACGGACGCGACTTCGGCCGTCCGGCGCGTGACCTGCCGCGGCATGGGCGCGCGGTGCCCTACCTGCCGTCCCGGCGCTGGTGGCGGCGGGTCGGATTCGTCGACCTTCCCGCCGCCGGCCGCGCCGTGCGGACCTGCGCGTTCGAGCAGCAGCGACCGATGGACGGCGGGCCGGCGGCCATCCGCCTCGTGATGCGGACGACGGTGCCCATCCCCGGGCTCGACCGGGTCGCCGTGATCTCCTGCGCGAGCCCGAACACCGGCCTGGCTCCGGCGCTGCACGGCCTGTTCGAGGAGGTGACCGCGACCTTCAGATTTATCCATGACCCGCAGCTGCCCGAACTCGAACTCTGAGGCCGGCCGCGACCACCCAACCCGCCGCCACCGTCCGGCCGTGACGGGAAATCGGAGCAGGCCGAGCGCTGAGGATCACCCGTGCTCGGCCGGATCCTGTCAACGCGCGTAGTACTCGACGACGAGTTGTTCGTCACAGACGACCGGGATCTCCGGCCGGGTCGGCCGCCGGCTGAGCACGGCCACCAGCGCGGTGCGGTCGACGTCGAGGTAGGCGGGCGGTGCCGTCCCCGCCGGCTGGGTCTCCGCGACGATTCGGAACGGCGCCATGGGACGGCTGCGCCCCGCGATCGTGACCACGTCACCTGGCTGGACGCGGTACCCGGGGCGGTCCACCCGGCTGCTGTTCACCTGGACGTGGCGGTGGCTGACGAACTGGCGGGCCTGGTAGATCGTCTTGGCGAAGCCGGCGCGCAGGACCACCGCGTCCAGGCGGGTCTCGAGATCCTCGATCAGCAGGTGGCCTGTTCGGCCGGCCCCCCGGTCGGCCTCGTCGAACGCGCGCCGGAGCTGCTTCTCGCTGATGTGGTACTGGAAGCGCAACCGCTGCTTCTCCCGCAGGCGCTCCTTGTAGGGCGACATGGTCTTGCGGCCGCGGCCGTGCGGGCCGGGCGGGTAGGGCCGGTTCTCGAAGTACCTGGCCGCCTTGTCGGTCAGCGGCAGGCCGATGCTCCGGCTCAGCTTGGCCACGGGCTTGTGGCGCACGGGCCTCCTCCTTTAGGTTAGGTAACCTTAAATAAAGCGAACCTAACCATAGTGGACGCTGGAGGAGCACGTGGTGGACGGCATGATCGATCAGCACGACGCGGGGCACCCGTCGATCAGCACGCGCACCGCACCCACCGAGGCGGTGCACGTGCTGGCCGCGCGTGAGCTGGTCCACGATGCCGCCTACGGCAGCCTGGTCATGTGGGATGGATGGGTCGTGCACGGCCTCCGCTTCGCGACCGTCGCTGCCCCCACTGCGGCCGGCCCTGCTTCCGCCGGTCCCACTGCGACCGGTCCCACTCCGGCCGGAACCGAGGCGACGGGACCCGCCGACGCCGTTCCGACCGGCTCCGAGTCGCTGGATCTGTTCGGAGCCGGTGGCGCGCCCGCCCGCATCGTGCTGCTGGCGCCGGCATCGGTGGGACGTGTCCTGGGGGATCAGGACCAGGCCTGCCGGTTCCAGATGTGCGGACCGGTGCGTTCGGACGGCTGCGACTGGGTGTCCGTCGTCTTCGGCGGATGGGTCGCGCCGGTAGCCGAGCGATCCGTCCCCGACCTGGTGTTGCACCTCGCCGATCGGCATCCGACCGGGGACCTGTTCGAACTCGGCGGCTCCTGGATGTTGCTGGACATCGAGCTCGCCGAGGCCACGATCCGGACCCGCGCCGGATGCGTGCAACTGGACACCGACGACGCCGTCAACCTGCTCACGGAGCCCTCGGGGGCCGGTCTCTGACGACCCCGCTCGGCAGCGCCCACCCAGCCAGGGCGGCGCCCGGTGACAACCTCGTCAGCCGGCCGCCTGGATGTCGGTCTGGATCTCGGCGAGGCGGATGCGCAACCGGTCGAGCTGGGTGTGCAGGTCGGTCAGGGTGCGTTCGTACGTCGGCCAGATCGACGTGCGGAACTCGGTGGCGGTGCGACCGTCCCAGTTCTCCGGCTCCAGGAGGACCCGGGCGGTGGCGCGCAGGTTGTCGAAGTGGGCCAGCAGCGGGCCGTTGATGATGCCGGCGAGATCGTCGACGGCGGTCGACGCCTGTGGCGTCGCCCGGACGGTGACGCCTGAGGTTGTCGTCATCAGATGCTCCTGGGGCAGAGGGGCGTGTCGGGCTCTTCGGGTCGCGCCTGGGAGCGCTGGTCGGGGCGGTCAGCTACCGGCCAGCGCGGTCCGCTGGTTGATCTCGGTCACGGTGCGGGCGAGGTCGGCGAGGTTCGTCTGCAGCGCGGACAGGGTGTTCTGCACCTCGGGCCAGATCTGCGTGCGGAACAGCTGCGCCTTCGGGCCCTCCCAGTTCGTCGGGTCAGCCAGGGTGTTGCCGCGGGCGACGAGGCTGGCCGTCGTTGTCTGGAGATCCGTGAGCCGCTGGGTCATCTGGCCGGCCGCGTGCTGAGCTGCGGGGGTGGTGACAGTGCGCATGGGTGGTCCGTCCGTCCGGGGTCATGGGGTCGGATGCACAGGTAGTAGGTTGCTGTCCGGGAGATGGTCCTGATGTGCTCCGATCGACAGCGTGATGTTACCTTTGGTGTCGGACTGATGCATCAACTCCGATTTTCTGGGTGCGGTGGCGGTCACGCTGCTTCTTCTGGTGATGGTCCGACTACCTGGACAGGTGTGATCGTGCCGCGTCGGACCAGGAGCCCCCGCCCGGGCGGCCCCGGCCCGCAGACAATTCGCGGCAGCCGAACGCCGAGCAGGTCGCCGTCGGCGGGGCCGCCGGGAGAAAGCAGCAGACCACTTCGCGAGCGGCGGGCATCGACCAGAAAGCCGCGGAACTGGCCGGCGAGATCCTCGGTGGTGCCGGCGGCCACCAGCCCGCCGCCGTGTCCTCCGCGCAGGAAGGCGGCGAGCTCGTCGCCGAGTGGCGTGGGCGAGACAAGCTCCGCGTCGTCGACCAGTACGACCGTCTGACCGGGGCCACCGAGCCGCCGGAGGGCCTCCTCCAGCGCCATGCCCTCTACCAGCTGGACCACCGCCGGGCCGATGAGGCCACGCAGCGGAGACAGACGCGGGCAGACGACCGCGAGCCGTGATCCCACGCCGAGCAGGCCGCGCCCGATACTCATCAGCGTCGAGCTGCGCCCCGACCGGGACGGGCCGGCCACGACGAACCCGGGGCCGTCGAAGTCGAGGTCGATGCCGACGGGTGCCAGCTCGTCGCCTCCGACGCCCAGGATGACCGGGACTCGCCGGCCCGGCCCCACCGTGGCGCCCGGCTCCGGTCCGGTCGGGTGCAGCTCCGCGATCTCTCGCGCGCTGATCCGCGAGGGCAGAACGTCCACCCGGAACGGGCGCGGAACCGGCGGGCGCGGGGCCCGACCTGACCCGGGGCCTGTGTGCGGTCGCGGGAACGGGCTGGCGGAGGAAACCGGGGCACCCTTCGCGACGGCGCTCGGCTCCCGGCGGCCGCTGGGAGCCGCCATCCGGCGCAGCATGCCCGCCTGCGCGGACCCGGCGGGGTCGTTGGTCAGCAGGGCGACCTGCAGCTCGACGGGGCCGGCGGCGTCGCGCCACACGGGTGCCACGCGGCCGGCCGGCCCTCCGATCAGAAAGCCGCGACCGGGTGGCAGGGCGTCGGGGATCCGGGACCCCGCCAGGCCCGCCAGGCCGTAGTCGGCGCGTTCCGCCATCCGCAGCACCAGCCGTTGCTCCATGGCGGACGGCAGCCGGCCGGTGAGACCGCGGCGGTCGGTCGTGACCAGGATCCGCAGACCGACAGCGGGGCCGTCCCGCGCGAGCGCCAGCAGGCGGTCGACCGCCGCCGCCCCGTCGAAGCTCTCGAAGGAGGCTAAGAATCCCTCGTACCCGTCGAGCAGAAGGACCAGGTAGGGCAGCCGCCCTGGCCGTGCGCCGCCCGCACCGCCTGGGCGGCTTGGGCGGAACGCCTCGTCCTCCGCACGGGGCGAGGTCTCGTCCCCCGTGCGGTGGCGCGGGATGGTGCGAGCCCCGGCGGCGAGCCTGGCTTCGGCCAGATCGGCGAAGCCGCCGGCGGCGAGAACCTCCTGCCGCCAGGTGACCTCGTCCGCCAGCCGGGCGAGCAGGCGGTGGACCCGCTCGGTCTCGCCGACGCCGACGACGGCTCCGGTGTGGGGGAGAGCGGTCAGCGGCGCGAGGCTGTTGTTCCCGCAGTCCAGCCCGTACACGTGGACGTCGGCGGGGGACACCGCCCTGGCGAGCGATCCGGCGAAGGTCCGCAGCACCGTGGAGCGGCCGGAACGCGGGGACCCGAGGATCATCAGGTGGGACCCGTGCTCGAGGTCGATCGCGAAGACGGGCTGGGCCTGGGCCAGACACAGGTCGGCGAGCGCGAGCGGGACGGGAGGCAGCCCTGGCCCACCCGGGCCCGAGCCCGGCGAGCCGTCCGTGGGGAGATCGTCGATCGTGATCCGGATGGGCAGCGGGGGCAGCCACGGCCGCCGCGGCCCCGGGACACGGCAGATCCGGGACGCCTCCCGCAGTGCCCGGGCCAGCGCGCGCAGATCCGTCGGTTCCTCGCTGGCGCGCTCCGCGATCTCGGCCTCGTGGCCAGGCCCCGCCGCGATGCTCTCGGCGCGGGCGATGGTGTCCGCGAGATCGGCCGGTGGCGGCCAGGGCGACTCGATCACGATCGGCGCCGCGGCCGGTGCCTCGGCGCGGCGCGGGGACCCACCGATCCGGCCGGTCTGAAAGGTCAGCGGGGAGCCCTGGCCGACCCGCACGATGGCCTGGCCCGGCGACGACCCGGGGATGAGCGCGGCGTCCGGCAGGCCCAGCACGTCGATGCTCTCCGCCTGGTCGGTGACCCGCAGCGCCACCCGCAGGTTGGTGTTCACGACTATGCGACCATAGGATCTATGGGGACAGTGCGGGCACTCCGGGCAACACAGGAGCGGGTACTCCGGGCGGCCATCTACGTGCGCATCAGCCAGGACCGGGCAGGCGAAGGCCATGGCGTCGCCCGGCAGACCGAGGACTGCCAGGCCCTCTGCGACCGGCGCGGCTGGACTGTCATTGACGTCTACTCCGACAACGACCTCGGCGCCTACGTCGGCAAGCCGCGGCCCGCCTGGGAACGGCTCATCGGCGACATCGAAGCCGGTCACGTCGACGTTGTGGTCTGCTGGCACCCTGACCGGCTCACCCGGCAGCCCATGGAACTCGAAAAGATCATCAACTTGGTGGAGCGGAAAGGCGTTGATCTCGCCACCGTCACCGCAGGCGAAGTTGACCTGTCCACCGCCACGGGCCGGGCCGCTGCCCGCATCGTCGGCGCCATGGCCCGGCACGAGTCCGAGCAGAAGGCCGAGCGGCTCCGCAGGCAGAAGCAGCAAGCCGCAGAGAAGGGCTTGGTGTCCGGCGGGGGGCACCGCGCGTTCGGCTACGAGCGGGACGGGCTGACGATCCGCGAGCCGGAGGCAGAGCTGATCCGTGAAGCCGCGGACCGTGTCCTCGCAGGCGAAACGATCGCCTCCGTCTGCCGGGACTTCGAGGCACGCGACATCCGGACCACGGCCGGGAACTGGTGGAAGCCGCTCACCCTGCGGCAGATGCTCTGCTCGGCCCGCATCTCCGGACGGCGGGAACACCGACCGGGAAAGTCGTCGACCGCCATCATCGGCGAGATCGTGGCCGACGCGGTTTGGCCAGGCATCATCAGCACCGAGGACTCTGACGAGCTCCGCGCCCAGCTGGGTCGAACGGGAACTGGGCGGATCACGGGGGCTACCGGCCGCGTCTACCTGCTGTCCGGGATCCTTCGCTGCGGCATCTGCACCGGCCGGATCTCCGGACACAACACCGGCAGAGGGCGCCGCTACTACTGCCCCGGAGCGCCGGGCTCCACCTCCTGCGGCCGGCTGACCATGGGCATGGACCGCACCGACATCCACATCCGTGACACCGTGCTCCTGGCCCTTGACAGCCCGGACTTCCGCGAACGGCTGCACCGGCGGGCCAAGGTAGACCCGGCCATCCGGACATCGGTGAAGAACGACGAACGGCTGCTGAGCGAGCTCGACGAGGACCGCACCGCAGGAAGGATCAGCCGCGCCCGCTGGCTTCAGATGTCGGACACGGTCAACGCCCGGCTGGAAACGAACCGGCGGAAGCTCGCCGCAGTGCCCTCACTGAGAGCCCTGGAAGGGCTGGACGGCAGCTACGAGGAGATGCTGCCAGTGTGGGAGGCGCGGAACATTTCGCAGCGCAGGGCGATCGTCACCGCCTGCGTGTCCCACATCATCGTGAACCGAGCGGCCCGCCGCGGCCCCGTGTTCGACCCCGACCGGTTCGACCCGCAATGGCTGGTGTAGCCGCGGCGCCGAACCATCGAGGCCTCGGAGCCGACCACGCCCCAGCGGCGAGTAGCGCGGCCAGCTGCCTCTCCGGGGCGGGGTCTACCGCTCCGTCCACCGTGGCGAGTGTCCAGCCGCGTTCCGCTGCCCGCTGGAGCAGGGCAGCGATGTCACCTGCGGTCCGGCTGACCCGGTCCAGGGAGACGGCCGTGAGGATCTCGGCGGCCTGGCCGTCGAGCACGGTGAGCGCACGGGCCATCCCCGGGCGGTCGAGGCCCCGGCCGGGGGCAATGTCGCTAATGACATCGACCAAGGTCCAGCTGCGCCGAGCGCACTCGGCTTCGATGATGGCGCGCTGTGCGGCTAGGCGGGCCCCAGCATCGTCTCCGTCTCGGTTGCAGCGGATGTAGCCGATGACGCGGGACGCAACGGGATGTTGCCTCTCTTGGAGGGAAGGCGCTCCGGGAGTCCCTGTCCTGCGATCCGCGTACCTGATCACCATCGCGTGAGCTTTCCGATATTGTCAATGCGTGGATTACTGCCGGCCGTGACCGTGTAGCCGTTTTCCTCAAGAACGCGGATCGCTTCCTCTGGAGCATCACGGACCAATGCTGCGATCTGATGGCGTCGCCAGCGGATGCGCCCGGCCTCGATCGCCTTCTGCCACTCCGGTCGCGCGTCGACATGGCACTCGCGTATGAGGAACTCCAAGAAATCTTCGAGGCAGGGCCTCATGCGCGCACCTCCAACCGGTAGATGCAGCGAGGCTAGGCTGTGGGGCGTGCTCGCGCCGGAACGCGCGAGAAGCACGCTGAAAGCGCCGCGCTCGGCGTGAAGCTGCCAGTGGGCGCTGGGAGCGCTGTGCGAGTCCTTAACAAATTCAAGTCTGACCAGCGGCGTACGTGAGTACGGAGAGATCAGAAAGAATCTGGAAGTACTGATCGCCAGGTACTTACCCTGATGATCAATTTCGCACTGAAACGAGATCCGAAGGGAGGCGAGTATCTGCCCGTCGGAGTACAGCGGGACGAGCTCCGGTTCCGGCTCGGCTCCCTCTGGGCGTACAACAAAACGCCGTCCGTGTTCGACCGCCTTCACGGGGTGGTCGCCCGGTAGCGTTGCGTCAAGGAGCTCCTGCACTTCGGTGGCGAAGTCGGACGCCTTTGCTGACAGCGACGCGCTCATGACTTGACATCATGCACCAAGCAGGAAGTCGATCTCCTCCAACTCGGTCAGAGCCTCGAACTCGTCCCCCGCGAGGTTGTACTCGTCGCGCCTCGCGCGCAGTTGCTCCGCCGTCAGTCCGACGCGCCTCAAGATCTCCTGGCGGCGCTCCGTCAGCTCGTCGTGGGTCGGCTGGATCACGTTCGGCGGCATGGGACCCTCCTCCTGGCTCACGCCCAAAGTAAGCCACGCAGGTCCGACAGTTTCGTGGAAGGCCCAAAAGGAGAGATTCTCCCATGTAGGTGTTGTGGTTCACTGGCTGGGCCCGCCAAGGTCCCCACTGGCAGAGCGGATCACTATCGACCGACGGTGCGGATGTGGCTTGAGCTGGACGGGCCCAGCTACACGTCTCGCGGGTCCCGAAGAAACGGCCCGCCCGCGTGGGGGCAATCCTGAAGGGCGCGAGGGGTCATGACCTACCCCGCGTTGTCCGGCCCGGCTGGGCCGCGCACCCGCTTGTTGACCTTGCCGTGTGGACAGCGGCCGGGTTCCGGTGGCAGCCCGGTGCGCACGGTCAGCGGCGGCAGGCCCCGTACGCCGAGCCCAGCCCGATGGCTGGCCTGCCCACGTTCCCGCCGGCAGTGGGGGCAGCCGAGGACGTACAGCGCGTCAACCGTCATGTCACCTCCCGCACCTGCGTGGATGCCTGGGACGGTAGCGGTCAGCGGAGGCCCGCACGTAGTGGGCCAGTGATCGGACCACTACCAGCCCGGGGCAGCAGGGATGGTGGCCCGCCAGGTCCCGCGGCGCAGCTTGATCGATCCGTCGTCGCGGACCATCGCGCGGGCGCCGAGGAGCGGGGCCATGCCGCGGCGGAGCCAGTCGTCCCAGAGCGCATCCCATAGCAGGCAGTGCACCAGGGCGAGCCCCGCCGGCTGTGGGATGCGCTCCGAATTCCTGGTGTGGAAGGCTTCGCAAGCCAGATGGCCGCTGAGGCGAAGGGAAGTCCTGTGAGCAGTGCCGTTCCTGGTTCTGGTCAGGCGTTGCGTCTGATCGTCACGGGCGGTGGCACGGGCGGCCATGTGTTCCCGGCGCTGACGACGGTCCGGACTCTGCAAGCCCGCCTGGGCGTCCCCGGGGTGGAGGCGCTGTGGGTCGGCGCGGCGTCTTCCTTGGAGGAGCGGGTGGCCGGCGAAGAGGCCATCGAGTTCCGGTCGGTTGCCACCGGCAAGATCCGCCGGGCCAGCAACCCGCTGAAGATGGCGTCGCCCGCGAATATGCGGGATATGGGCCGGGTGCCGCTCGGCGTGGCCCAGGCCCGGTCGCTGGTCGCCGAGTGGCGTCCGGACGTGGTGCTCGCGACTGGCGGCTACGTCGTGGTGCCGGTCGGGCTCGCGGCGTGGATGTGTCGCCGTCCGCTGGTGGTGCATGAGCAGACGGTCCGGCTCGGCCTGGCGAACCGGACGCTGGCACGGGTGGCGGCGCGGGTGGCGGTGTCGAGCGCGCCGTCGTTGGAGCTGCTGCCGGAGGCGATCCGCGCGACGGCGGTGGTTACCGGCAACCCCGTGCGTGCCCAGGTCCTCACCGGCCAGGCCGAGCGGGCTGTGAAGGCGCTGGGCTGGGAGGGCTTCGATCCGGCGTTGCCGACGGTGTACGTGACCGGCGGCGCGCAGGGGTCGAGGCAGATCAACACCGCGGTGGCCGGGGCGCTGCCGTGGCTGGTGGAGCACGCGAACGTGATCCACCAGTGCGGCCCCGGCAACATCGAGTCCTTGCGCGGAAGCGCGGCGGGCCTTCCAGCGTCAGGCCGGTACTTCCTGACGGGCTTCCTGCGCGGGGAGGTCGCCGACGTCCTCGCCCTGGCGGATGTGGTGGTGTCGCGGAGCGGGGCGGGCACGATCGCCGAGCTGACCGCTCTTGGGAAAGCAGCCGTGCTGATCCCGTTGGCCTCCTCGGCGGGCAACGAGCAGGCCCACAACGCCCGCTACCTGCAGGATGCGGGTGCGGCGGTGGCGTTGGAGGGTGAGGTGTCGCCGGAGCGGCTGCGGATGGCGGTGGAGCCGCTGCTGGCCGATCCCGCGGCCCGCACCGTGATGGCGGAGCGGGCGCGGGGGTTCGGTCGGCCGGACGCGGCCGAAAGTCTCGCGGATGTGGTCGTGGACGCGGCTGGCTGGCGTTAGGGCAGGTGGCGGGCCGCGCCCGCCTCGATGATCCGCAAGCAGGCGGTGAACGCCTCCTCGTCCCCGCCCCATGGGTCGGGAACATCCCGGTCGCCCAGGTATAGGACGGCCGTGGTCGACGTCTGGATGGTCAGGGGCTTGAGGTCGGTGAGGTTCTTGGCGTCCATGGCCAGGACCGCATCGGCCCAGGCCAGCAGCTCCGGGGTGACCTGCTGGCCGCGATGGGCGGACAGGTCGTAGCCGTGCCGGGCGGCCACTGCGGTCATCGTGGCGTGGGCGGGCCGTCTGCTCCACTTCCCGGCCGTCCCCGCGGACCGCACATCCAAGGCCCCACCCGACTTCTGGGTGAGGACGGCTTCGGCGAGCGGGGACCGGCAGTGGTTACCCAGGCAGACCACCAGCAGCCGATCCGGTGTGGCGGTCACCCGTCGGCCCGGGGCCGGGCGTCTGTAAGCGCCTGGTCCAGGAGGTCTGTGACGTGCTGGACGTCGCCGGGGGTGAGGGCGGGGTGGAACGGCAGGCTGAGGATCCGTGCCGCGGCCTGCTCGGTGGCCGGGAGCGGGGTGCGCCAGGGGGTAAAAGCGGGCTGGAGATGGTTAGGCGGGTAGGGGGCGCCGACCCCGATCCCGGCGGCGCGCAGCCTATGGAAGACACGGTCGCGGTCGGGGATCTGAACGACGAAGTGGAACGGCACCGTGTTCAGGATGTCGACGTCCACGACCGTGACACCGCCCACGCCGGCGAGGGCGTCGTTGTAGGCGTGCCACAGGCCGATGCGGCGCTTGGCGATCTCGGCGAAATGGGCGAGCTGGACCCGCCCAACGGCGGCGTTGAGCGCGGACAGGTGAGTCCGGAACCCGGGGCCCTCGACGATGTAGGTGGTCACGGTGGCCCGGTCGCTGGGGGTGGCGGTGATACCCAGCAGCCGCAGCGTGCGCAGCTGGTCGGCTTCGGCGGGGGTGCGGGGGATGACGGCGCCACCGTCGCCGCAGGTGATGTTCTTGATCGGGTCGAAGCTGAAGCAGGTCAACGCCCCTGCCGCACCGACCCGGACACCGTCTTGGCGTGAGCCGAAGGCGTGGGCGGCGTCCTCGACGACCGCGACGTCGCGCCGGTCCAGCTCGGCACGGATGCCGGGGAGGGGGACGGCCCGGCCGCCGTACAGGACGGGCATGACGGCCTTGGTCGCGGGGGTGAGGGCGGCGCGGATGTGGTCGTCGCGGATGCACAGGGTGGCGGGGTCGATGTCGACGAAGCGCGGGGTGGCTCCGGTGGCGCGGATCGCCTGGACGCTGGCGGCGAACGTCAGCGACGGGACGATCACCTCGTGTCCCGGCCCGACTCCGGCCGCCAGGAGTCCCAGGTGGAGGGCGGCGGTGCCGGTCGCGACACAGACGACGTCGGGCACCCCAAGGAAGGCGGCCAGCTCGGTCTCGAACGCTTCGGTTTCGGGCCCGTGGGTGTACTGACCGGACAGCAGGACGGCGGTGAGGGCGTCGGTTTCGGGGCCGTGCAGATAGGGGCGGGCGTTGGCCTCGACCCCGGCCCGGGGCGGGGACAGCGTGCTGGTCATGGGGTGTCGGTCTCCTCGATCGCGAGGGTGGCCGGGGCGGTGGTGAGCCGGACCCCGGCCTTGTAGGTGAGCCGGCCGTGGTCGACAGGGCGGCCTGCGAGGGCCGCGAGGTACTGGCCGAGCAGGTCGGCTCCGGCGGCCTCGCTGACGGGGAACGCCCCGGCCAGGCGAGCGTTCGCCTCAGTCAGCACCACCCGGCCGCCGTCGTCGATGAACCCCTGCACACAGCACACGCCCTCCATCTCGAGCGCCGCCAGCGCGCGGGTGACGAGGTCGGTGGCGGCCGGGTGGTGGAAGGTGGTGGCGACGACCGCGAGCCCGCCCTTGACGATCTGGCGGTGCCGCAGGATCACCGAGGACCGGCCGGCAGGGTCGGTGAGGCAGTCCGCGGTGAACTCCCAGCCGGCCAGGCGTTCCTGGACGATCGGCCCGGTCACCAGCTCGCACAGCACACGCGCCTGAGCGGCGGTAGAGCAGCGGATCACGCCCTGCCCACCCTGGCCGCCGCGCGGCTTGACCAGCAGCGGCAGACCGGACGGGATCTCGGCGAGCCGGTCGGGCAGCCAGGTCGCCGGAACCGGGAGGCCCGCGGCCGTCATCACCTCGTGGAAATGGGCCTTGTTCAGGCACGCCCGCGTGGCGGGCAAGGGCGGCAGCCAGGTCGCCACTCCGAGCCTTGCCAGCTCCTCGGCCAGGTCGATCAGCGTAGGGATCTCCTGTTCGACACCCCCGATCAGAGCGTCGGGCCTGTCCTGGTCGCACAGCGCCACCAGTGCGTCGTGGTAGCCGGGATCGGCAACGGGCGGCATCGTCCGTGCGAGCACGCCGGGCAGCCGTAGGCCGAACGCGAGCGGATCGGCGTCCACCGCGACCACCTCGCAGCCCCGCTTCAGCAGGGCGCGGGCGGTCTGAAGGCCCGGCGCCGCACCGACCCCGGTTACCAACACCCGCCGCGGCGAGAGCGGCTCACTCATGCGCGGTAGTGGTCAGCGTGGAGACTTCAACCTGGGCGAGCGGGGCGGCGGCGTTGCGGGTGCCGGGCCCCCACCGGTCGGGGTGGTCGCGGTACCACTGGACGGTCTCGACCAGGCTCTCCCGCAGACCCCTGACCGGCCGGTAGCCCAGGACGCTCATGGCCTTGGAGGAGTCCATGCTGTACCGGTAGTCGTTGGCCGTCCGGTCGGGCACATACGACACGGCCGACCAGTCCGCGCCGCACAGCTCCAGCAGCAGCGCGGTGAGCTGGTGGGTGGTCAGGTCGGTGCCGCCGCCGAGGTTGTAGATCTCACCGGGCTGGCCGCCACGCAGCACCAACTCGATCCCGGCGCAGTTGTCCTCCACATGCAACCAGTTCCGCAGGTGCTGGCCGTGGCCGTGCAGGCTGACCTCCAGGCCCTGGAGCAGCCGGGTCACGAACAGCGGGATGATCTTCTCGGGATGCTGGGCGGGCCCGTAGCAGTTCGACGACCGGGTCACCGACACCGGGGTGCCGTAGGAGCGGAAGTGGGCGAGGGTGGCCAGGTCGCTGGCGGCCTTGGAAGCCGAATAGGGGAAGGTGGGTCGGACCGGATCGACCTCGGTCGCAGCCCCCGACGGCCACGACCCGTACACCTCGTCGGTGGACACGTGCACGATCCGCCGGACCCCGGCGGCCAGGGCGGCGTCCAGGACCCGCTGGGTGCCGAGCACGTTGGTGAGCAGGAAGTTCCCGGCCTCCAGGAATGACCGGTCGACGTGGGATTCGGCGGCTAAGTGCGCCACACCGTCCTGCCCGTCCATCAGGCTGGCGAGCAGGTCGGCGTCGAGGATGTTGCCCTCGACGAACTCCAGCTTCGGTGAGGCGGCGACAGGGGCGAGGTTGTCGCGGTGGCCGGCGTAGGTGAGGGCGTCCAGCACCGTCACCTTTTCGACCGTCGGGTTGCTGATCAGACGGACGACGAGGTGGGAGCCGATGAATCCGGCTCCTCCCGTCACCAGAACATTCCGCAGCCTCATGGCTCTCCTCCGAGGTAGGCGGGCAGCAGGCCGGCGTCGCGGGCCTGGCCGAGGGTGGGCGCGGCGGTGTCGCCGTCGGACAGCAGGAACGACAGGCCCGACGGCCAGGCGATGGACAGATCGGAGTCGAACGGGTGGACCGCGACCTCCGGCCCTTCGTCATGTGCGGGATGCAGGTAGGCCATGGCCGCCTGCTCGGTGAGCGCGAGCGTCGCGTGGCCCAGGCCCGGAGCGAGGAACAGGCCGACGGGCTGACCGCCGTCGAGGCGCCTGATGTGGCTGGCGCCGAACGTCGGCGATCCGACCCGCAGGTCGACCACCACATCCAGGACCATGCCGCTCAGGCAGCTGACGTATTTGCCTGCACGGCCGTCACGGCTGTACTTGATGCCGCGCAGCGCCCCCTGGTGAGAGACCGTCACGTTCGCCAGGACCGGACCGAGGGGCCGTCCGGTTGCGGTGTGGACGACCTGCTCGTCGAACCACGACCGCCGGCTGCCGCGCTGGTCCTGCTGGTCGGGGAAAACGAACAGGAACGCGCCCTCAATGCTCAGGGGGCGGACCTCGATCCGGCCGTCGAGGGGGGTAGCCAAGAGATGTCTCCTTGGTGATCGGTGGGCTAGGGCTCTTTGCCGTGAGGGGTTACGGTCGAACGCGATACGGGGCGCAAACGAAGTCCAAGTCGTCGGCGTCAGCCATGATCGGAGTCGTACTCGCCGGCCTTCACCGCAGCCACGAAAGCTGCCCACGCGCCCGGCGTGAACCCGACCGGCACCCGGCCCAGCGACGAGCGGACGAGTACCAGATACGGGCCGCGGGCGACCTGGACCGCGTCCACCGCGGTCGGGTGGGGCTCGGACGGCTTCTGCCACAGTGAGATGGGGTCCGCGGAGACGGGCGGGAGCGGCACGGCGGTCCTTCCAGGTGTGGTCGCCTGCCCCGGCGGATCGGCATCGACACCGGAGCAGGCGACAGCGGAGACCACCCACCCGCCCGACCCCCTGACGTGTACGGGGCGGATGGGGTGGCCGAGGGAGGGGCTGCCGGGAGGGGGTGCGACAGCCCTGTCTCAGGCCCCGGGGATCCGGTCGGGGATCGCGGGCCGGGACGGAACAGAAGTCCAGCAGGTGATGTCCGGGCTGAGCTCGGCGTAGGCGTTTGCCGCATCGAGCGACGAGAAGCCCGTGACGGTCTCGATCGGGTCACCGTCGGCGTCGAGGACAACCACCGACCAGGTCTGGCCAGGTGCCGACCGGGCGTGATCGACCGGGCGGACGACACGACCGCGTTCCCGGATGACCGCGCTGATGCCCGGCCAGGCCGTGTGCGGCACCCGGACCGGGAGGGGCGGGGAGGAAGCACTGTCAACGGCCGGTATGACCGGCTCCCTCCCCACCCCGGCCACCGGCCCCGGCCCGACACCAGAGCGCCTCACGACGTTGGGAGGCGACGGGTCAGGGTGGGCCGTGTGGCCGCAGGCAGGCATCCGGCCGGCGGACCCGGGGGCGTCCGGTGGTGTCACGTTCCGCTCCTCTGCAGGTCCGGGAGAGTGGCCGGCGTGTGTCCCGCCGTGCACAACCCATGACACAGTGCGTGACATGGCTGTGGAAGGGTGAGAACTTCTTCTCAGGGGTGAGACACCTATGTCACTGCGGCCAGACGAGGGGGACCGCCGTGCATGATGCCGACACGCTGAAACAGCAGCTTGCGGCACGTTTCAGGCAGCTCCAGGGCGAGCACGGCCTCTCCGCGGTGCAACTCGAACAACGCACGACGTACGACCGGAAGTACGTCGGGTGGCTCCGGAATCGTGGTCGTCTTCCAGCACGTCATGTCCTGGTCGCGCTCGACGAGGTGTTCGGGACCGGTCAGGAACTCGCCGACCTGGGCGACGAGATCCGCGCAGCGCAGAACGACGAACGGTTGCGGCACAAGTCAGGCAAGCTGCGGCAGGAACCGGTGCTGGACCATGAGGGGGTGGACCCGACGAACCGGCGGGAACTGCTTCAGACTGGTGCGATCTCGGCACTCGCCGGGGTCGCGGCCGAGCGCAGCGTTGAGGTCGCCAGTGCCGACCTGGCGCCCCCGAAGCTGATCGAAATCGAAGAGGATATTGATCGGTTCGCGGCCGAATACACCCTGCACCCCCACGAGATCTTGGCCCCGCAGGTGGTCCAGCGCTGGCGGCAGGTAGACGCAGCTCTCGGCCGCCGCGGGTCCTGGGCGGCCCGGAGGCGGCTCACCGCCGCCGCTGGACGTCTCACCTACTACCTGTCCCGGCTGGCATTCAACACCGGAGATTTCGGGTCCGCGGTGCGTCTCGCAGCCCTCGCCGATCAGTACGCCGCGCAGGTCGGTGACCAGGTCGTGCAGGCGTCGGTCGCCGGGATGACCTCCGGCGTGGCGTTCTACCGGCACCAGTACGACGACGCCACGGCAGCTTTCACCGCAGCGGATCCGCCGTACCTGCGCGCCCGGAACGCCGCCTACCGGGCGAGGGCCTACGCCGCGACCGGCAATGCGGAGCTCGCACAGGCCGAGCTTGACACCATGTGGTCATCACAGCTCGCAGGCACCCCCCAACCGGGAGACCTGCCACTCAGCATCGCCGGCGCGGAGATGTTCACCGCCGTGGCGCTCGTCCGTCTGGGCGACGGCAAACGCGCCGAGCCCCACGCCCGGGAGTCCGTTGCAGGGCACGAGGCATCCGGGCCCGCGGCGCACCCCGAAGAGTTCGGCCACGCGCTGTGCATGCTCGCGAATACGCTTCTTCTGCGCCCCCACCCGGAGCCGGAGGAAGCGGCAGCGCTGGGACGGCGAGCGCTCACCGTCCTGAATGGCCATCCCACGCACACCGTGGCCGTCCGCGCACGTCTGCTCGGCGAGGATCTCCGCCCGTTCGCGGCGGTGCCCGCTGTCGCCGAGTTCCGCGAGCTCGCTCATACCGCTGGCCGCCCGGCGCTTACCGGGGCACGGTAGGGGAATGCAGCTCGCCGATCCGACGGTCATCGAGATCCCCACCGTCCTGACCTCGCGGCTGGTCCTGCGGGGCTGGCGGGCCGCGGACGTCGATCCCTACACGGCGATGAACAGCGACCCCGAGACGATGCGCTACCTGGACGGGACGTTCGGCCGGGACGCCTCCGAACGACTCGTCACCCACCTGATCGGTATGTGGGTGCTGCTCGGCCACGGAATGTGGGCCGTCGAAGACCGGCGGACTGGGGAGTTCCTCGGCCGGGCCGGTTTGTACTTCGGCCCCGGCTGGCCCGGCATCGAGGTGGCGGTGTCCATCTGCCGAGACCGGTGGGGCCAGGGCCTCGGCACCGAAGCGTGCCAGGCCGCTCTCGACTGGGGGTTCGGCGCGCTCGCCGTCGACCAGATCGTGACCTTCACCAACAGGGGCAACGCCGGCATGAACGCGATCGCGCGCAAGCTCGACATGGCGTTCCAGGGCGAGGCCGACAAGATCGGCCCCTGGGCGGACAACAACGTCTACGCGATCACCCGCGAGGACTGGGCCGCCCGCCGGCAGGCCAGCAACCCCGCCGGCAGAGGCTGAGCGGGAGCCGCTACCCTGTCCACCTCACAAGGGGGACACATGCGGACATGTACGGTGCTACTCGAGTCCGTCACAACAATCAGGCCCGCAGCCTGCGGCAAGATCTCTGACATCGGCGGCGCGACGAGGATTCTCGCGAAGAAACTTCTGGCGACCTTGCCTGTCGGCGCAACACTGATGCTAGCTGGATGCGGCGGCGCCGGCGAAGACTATCATCTTCCCGATGTTCAGCAAGGGTACGAGTTCGCTCAAGGCATGAATTATCCTCAAGGCGATAATTCTGCGTTTAATTACTGCCCCGATAGCTATGCAATCGTATTGGGCTCAACGCGCGGCATTGGAACTCCGGACCAGGACTCATTTATGCATGGATGTGAGCTTTGGCGGAACGACAAGGAATACCCGGAGTGAAGGTGAATCTGTCGCTGCTTGGCAGGCTTTGGAACCATCCCCCGGAGCCGTCTGGCCATGGACCACACTCGAAGTGCGGGCTGTCTCGGGCGGAGCCCCCACCACGCCGGGCGCCGGTCTCTCGCCGCTCCCGCAGCCTGCTGGCGGGCTGGCGTCCCGCCTGGCCGAGGTAGCGGCAGGCCGCCGCGCCCCTACCTGGCGGGCGAGGCGCCCCCACCCGCCGGTCTCCCCGGCGGCCTGGCTTGGCGGTCCGCAGAGCGTAATGATCATCTCTGGGTCGGGCCTCTACTCGCTGATCGTCTGCGGCGGGAAGCCGCGGGCCTCCGGAGACCGCCTTACTGCTCCGGAGGCGGCTCGTACGGCGGCCAGGACGCAGGCCGTTCCACTCCGTCCGGCAACCGCGTCCGCGCATCCCCGGACGCCGCTGCCACCTGCTCCGCCGCCAGGCCCCGGGCGCCGGTGAGATCCGTCCCCTCCATCTGGGCAGCGGTGAGATCCGCATTCACCAGCTGGGCGCCGGTGAGATCTGCACCAACTAGCCGGGCGCCGGTGAGATTCGTTCCGGCCAGCAGGGCGCCGCCGAGGTGCGCTCCCTCCAACACGGCATAGGTCATGGTGGCCATGGCGAGGAAGGCGTTGGTGAGGTTTGCTCCGCCCAGCTGAGCGAAGGTCAGGTCCGCACCCACCAGCCGGACATCGCTAAGGTTCGCCCCGTCCATCTTGACGCCAGCGAGGTGCGCTCCTATCAACACGGCGGAGGTGAGGTCCGCACCGTCCAGCCGGGCGCCAGTGAGATTCGCTCCGTGCAGCACGGCGTAGGTAAGTTCCGCCCCAGCCAGCTGGGCGCCCAGAAGGTTGGCCTCAGAAAGATCGAGGCCCCCGAGCCCGGCGGGACCGGTGAGGTCCGCGCCGTCCAGGTCGCAGCGTGGGACACCATCGAGGGCCGGGAGGCGACCCAGGACCTGGACGGCGGCACGGATGTCCGCTGCCGGCCGCACCAGTGGTGATTCCTGACTATCGGCGGGTGATGGTGGGCGTAGCGCGGAGTCGGTGCTGCGGGTTCGCACGAACGCGGAGAGCACCTCCACGACCGTGCGCTGATCCACCGAGGAATCCACCGCGATCCGTTCCAGGGCGTATATCCCGGCCAGGCGGACCCCGAGGTTGTCCGGGTCGTTGAGTAGCTTCGCCGCCTCCACGTACAACTCCCGCACGTGGGTATCCCGGTTCGCCCGCCGGGTCTCCGCGTTAGCCTGCCGGGTCTCGTCCAACGCGATCAGACCACCGGCCACCGCGGTCAGCGCGGCGGCCGCCGTCAGCAGGCCGCCCTGCAGCGCCGCCCGTGCCTCCTCGCCCTGGTACATCCGGTCGGGCAGGTGCCAGATTCCCACGACTGCGGCCACGGCGCCGGCCGCGGCGATCCCAGCGCAGATCCACAGCCACCGCCGACCGACTCGGCGTGCTCCCCCGTTGTCCGCCATGGGGGAGGTTGTACGCCACCGCGCTGGTCGCGCTCGGCGGGGTCTTGGCGCAGCCGGAAGCGCCGAAGGTCAAGGGATGGCGGCGGGAGTGCGAGCAGGAGAGGGACGTTCGGCATGTTACGGTCTGCCTCCTGGCGAGGTGCGATCGACAGGACGTCCGGTCCCAACCCCGGACACGCCGTGAGGGGTAGTTTGGGGTGTGAGATCTGAGGTCATATTATGACCTCCATGTTCACACCCTCGGACCGTGACCGGCTGCTGGAGCTGATGGAGCCTCTGTGCGGGCCGCTGTACCGCTCACTCGATCGAGCTGTTGACCTCTCGTGGCAGCACTTCGACGGGCACGGGATGACCGGTGATCACTACTCCGCTGGGCGCTGGCAGCTCGCCAGGGCACACGCGCTCCGGCTCATCGAAGATGAACAGCTCACGGGCGACCTGGGGCGCTGGTCGTTGAAGCGACCACGCGGCAACCTGCAGCTCTGCTTGCACCAGGGTGCGGCGAAGCTGCGCCTCCTCCGTCCGGGAGTCGACGACGCACCTCCGCCAGGGCCGAACAGGGCACGGGTCGCCTACTTCACCAACAACCAGGCGAACCTCTTCGGCGTCGACGGCAGTCACTTCATCGGCCTCTGGTCGCGGGACCCCGAGACCGGCGAGGTTGAGCTTCGCGTCGTCCGTCCGCGCGGCGCCTGGGACTTCGGGAGGAAGGCGAAGCTCGACCTCGACCTGATCCTGCCGCGACAGTCCGAGGATCTTGGCCGGCTGGAGTTCAGGCCGGACGACGAGGACATCGACCTGCAACTGCCGTTCGACGACACCGAGGAGGGGGGGAACGAAAATGCTGGCGGCAATGCATGACGGCCAGTCGGCGTACGCGGGCGAGCGCATCCGAGCGGCTCGTACGCTGCTCGGCCTCTCACAGGGCGATCTAGCCGAAGCCTCCGGGGTCGGCCAGACAATGATCTCGAAGATCGAGAGTGGGGCGAAGTATCCATCGGACGATCTTCTCGACACAATCGCCGCGGTCACGGGCACGCCGCGCTCGTTCTTTGATGTTGTGCCCCTGGATATCCCGCCGATGACGCTGCGCTTCCGGAAGTCCTCTCAGGCGAAGCGGGGCGATACCAAGAGGGTTGATCAACTGCTCGCGGAGGCTTACCGCATCGTCTGGACCTTGGTGAAGCAGCACGACCGCTACCTCGCCCCGACGATCCCCCTCGCGACCGGAGAAGAACTGTCCGGGGAGGACATCGAGGAGCTGGCCGCGCGTACCCGGGAGGCGCTCGGCCTCGACCTGCACAGCCCCGTCAGGCACGTCACTCGCATCTGCGAGCGAGGCGGAATCCTCGTCGCCCCGATCAGCCTGCCCGGCGACGGCGACGAGTCGGAGACCGTTGGCCATTTCGGGGCGTCCTGCTGGCCTGGCCCGCCTGAGCCGGCGCTCATCGGCTTCTTCCCCGACGGCCCCGGTGATCGGCAACGGTTCACCCTGGCCCACGAACTAGGACACTTGGTCCTCCACACCCGCCGCCACTACATCCCCGACCCGGAAGGGGAAGCGAACCGCTTCGCGGGCGCCTTCCTAGTCCCCGCCGAACCCCTGCGGGAAGCGATGGCTGACCAGGACTTCACCTTGCGGGACTTCGCGGGCCTCAAAGCGCGCTGGGGCGTCTCCATCCAGGCGCTGATCATGCGAGGAAGTCATCTCGGGCTCATCGACGCCCGACGCAAGGAGTCGCTGTTCAAGCAGATCTCGGCGCGAGGGTGGAGGAAGCAGGAGCCGGTCCAGGTCCACCACGAGGAGCCGGCCCTGTTCTGGAAGCTCATGGCCACGGAGTTCGGCACCAGCAGGTCGGTCTACAACACGGCCGGCGATCGGCTCGGCCTTCACTCCTTCCTCCTAGGCCAGCTCGCTCCCCGCGCCACCCCGCGGAAGTAGATCCGCCAGGAGGGGTGCGGATACCCTCCGCACCCCTCCTGGCCCAATGGGCGGTCGCGGGCGCTGGTCGGACCCGTCGTCAGTAGCGACAGGTGGCGTAAGCCTGGGCGAGGCCGCCCACCGGCGGAGGCAGCAAGCGAGGGTGACCTTCGAGGGTCCTTGAAGGTCACCCTGGCACGCTGTCTGCGCGGGGGTGGACCCTCTGGAGCCCTCCCCAGTAGTTAGAGCTACATCCGTGACGCCTCGGTTACGTTAGGCGGGCTGACGTAACCCTGAAGCTCCCTGCCTGCTGGACGGGCTCTCGGCCGCCTGGCACCACCTGAGGCAGGCACGATGGACCGGTGAAGATTCGGCTGGAAGGCAGCGAGGAACAGTGCAGGTGATGGACGTGACGTCGGTGTCCAGCCTGCGGCAGGACGGCCGGTACCGCACCGTGCGGATGCTCCTGGAGGCCCGCCTTCGGTCGGTCGAGGACAGCACGCCGGCCGCGTAACAGGTGCTGACCACGGGCGCTTGTGGCGATCTTGCCGGCGCTGGCAAGATCGGGTTTCGAATGGGTGCCGCGACGTCCGGCATCTTTCGCGGCGCCGCGCAGGTTACGCCCCGTACCTGTCGCCCGATGACCAGGCCGGGTGCGTCAGGGAAGCTCGACGAACGGCAGGCCGACCGCGGACAGCTTCGTCTGCAGGTTGATGTCGCCGGTCGCGACGTACAGGGCCGAACCCGGGTGGTCCGACTGCAGGAGCAGGCTTGACGCGACAATCCGATCGTCGGGGACCGAAAGATCGAGCCAAGACGGGAGATGCTCCGCCTTCGGCTCGACGTGCTCGAACACGGCGTACACCTCCCCGGCTACGCGAACGCCCGCGCGGACGTCACCGTTGGTGCGGAGCCCTTTGAGTCGCCGGTCTGCCCGTTTAGCGGCCTCGCGAAGCTCGGGGGTCCGCCCTCCGCGCTTATGATCGTCGATCTCGCGCAGGACCGTGGGCAGAAGATGGGCCATGTACCTCGGACCCAGGGTGGGGACGTGCGCAGCCAGATCAGGGTTGTCGATCAGCGTGTTGGTATCCACGGTCAGCCGTATGGCGTACTGGTCCGCAGGGAGTAGATCGGTGAGTGCGTGGAGGTCGGTGACGCCGGCCTCGATCATCTCGACGGCCTTCTGGATGCTTTGAGCGACACCCTTGTTGGACTCTCGGATGAGCCAGTGCCGCATCCGCCCGAGGTGCATGTCGAGGCATTGGCTGACAGCTCCTGTCGGATGGGGGAAGAGGAGGCGGAAGCGCGGTTCCCAGCCCTCGAACAGCTGTAGCAGGGCCATACGTGCCGCTTCCTGCGCGGAATCACTTCCGGCCCACCGGTACGGGGTGTTCGTGAAGTGGACCATGCCCCTGGTGGACGGCTGCTCGTATTTGTAGATGCGGGAGGATGCGAGCACGTCGACGTAGGCTGTGCGAATCTCATCGAGCTCGCGGCGAAGACGCTCGATGTAGGTCGGTGGTGGTGCTGGCCGCTTGCTCATCGGACGGCAAAGGTCTGAACGCTGATGGGCGTGCCAGGTGTGAGGTGTGTCCGCATGTGTACCCCCGAGTAGGGCGCCACGGTACCCGTGGAGGCCGTTCGGACAAGCGTTCGATACAGGTCCGCGTCCTTCACAGGCCCACACTGGCCATCGGGTTGTCCCGCCATCGGTCGGCTGCCCGGATGTACGAGTGCACCACGGGCGAGGTGGGTGACCAGCGGCCTTGCCGGGCGATCGCGGCGACCGGGGCGCCGGCCTTCGCCGCGGCTGTCGCCCCTCCAGCCCGCAGCGAGTGAGCCGAGAAGACGTCCGCGTTCGGGAGGCCGGCCCGGACGGCGGCGGCGCGGACGGCTCGGCGGATCCCGTCGCCGGACATGGCCTCGCCGATGTGGCCGTGCCTCGTTACGGAACGGAACAGTCGGCCCTCGGTGATGCCGATGGAGGCGAGCCAGCCGCGCCAGGCCCGGACCGCGCGCACAGGGCACGAGTCCGGCCGGCTGCCGTAGGGAACGGCGACCTCGGCGCCGCGGCCGTCTTGGTCGGTCTTCGACCGGCGGACGACGACGATCAGGCCCTCGTCGACCTCGCGGATGTCGGCCAGGTCGAGCGCGGCGAGCTCCGAACGGCGGCCCATCATCGCGAAGCCGAGCAGCAGCAGGGCCCGGTCACGGACTCCGCGGGTGCTGGTGTCGCAGGCGGCGAGCATGGCGCGGAGCTGATCCAGCGCGGCTGGCGGTGCCTGTCGGGTGGCCTGCCCGGCGTCGGCGCGTTCCCGGCGGGCTGTGCGCAGCACTAGCCGTGCGGCGCGGGTGTCGGGCGGGGTGGCGGCCTGGTCGCGGTGGACCCGGCGGATGGTGGCAATGGCCTGTTCCACGGTGGCCGGCCCGGCCCCGGCGGTGACGAGCTGCGCCGCGTACTCGGCGAGCGTGGCATCCGAGCACGGGAGCATGGTCCGGCCCTCCTGGGAACACCAGGCCGTGAAGGTCGACCACTGTCTGGCGTACGCGCGCTTGGTGTTCGCTGCGGTCGCGTCGTCGATCATGCGGGCGGTGGTCGCGGAGACGCTCGCGTCCCGGGCACCGACGATGTCGAGGTCAACGGACGGAACCGGGGCGAGGGTTCCGGCAGGGTCGATCATGCTTGCTTACCGCCTGTCGATCAAGGATCCTGTATCGCGATAAGGCATATTATCGCGATACAGGAATATGACCGTGACCGACCACGACAGACCGTTACAGACCGTCAGTGCCCATAGCGGCGGCCTCCCGAGCGGACGGGCGCCGGCATCCGGCGAGGTATTCGGCGACATCGGCCGCGGACACGAACACCCGGCGGCCGACCCGCCAGCTTGGGATCGTCCGCGTCTCGGTGAGCCGGCGGGCGTGCCGTGCCCCGATCACCGGCCAGCGCGCCGGTACCTCGCTGCGCGGGACGAGATCGGCAGGGGCAGCTTCGGCGGTATCGGTGGGCATGGCGGGCTCCAGAAGGTAGCAGGGAACGGTCACGAGTAGGACCACCCGACGAGCGCCCAGCGGACACCCGAGGTCACCTCGCCGACTTCGTGCGCGGTTGCGGCCGGGAACGCGACGGCGGTGCCGACGTCGCGGCTGGCGACTATCGGCCGGCCATCAGGCCACAAGGTGAGGTCGCCACCGGCGTAGTCGTCTCCCGGGGTGAGCTGCACCGACACCGAGGCGCGGCGGACCATGCCGGGCGGGCTGGGGTCGACATGCCGGGCCATGCGCTGGCCGATCTCGTAGCGGAGGACGGCGAACCTGATCTCGCGGAGCCGCCAGCGCCAGTTCCTGGCGTTGACCTGGGTGACGTAGCGCAGCGCCCGGCCGGCGACCTCGTGCAGTTCGTCCAAGTCGACGCTCCAGCCCTGTTCGGCGCGGCGGCCGGGCAGGGGCCGGACCCGCGGCTCGGCCCAGCCGACCAGGTCAGCGCAGGCCGCCGCGGTGGCGATGCACGCGGTGTGGATTGTGCCCGCGCGAGTCAAGCGGCCTCGTCTCCGCCCGGCTGCCCGTCCTCGCTGTCGAACAGATCGGCGAGGTCGCCGCGGAGCCGTGCCGCGGCAATCTGCACGGGCGTGGCCGCGTCCACATCAGCCGAACTCCACTGCTGGCCGGTAGTCACTTCGACGGGGGGCGTGCCTCCCAGCACCGCGGCGAGCTCGCCGCGTTCGAACGCTGCGGCGATGGCCTCGGTGCTGGCGGTGTCGAGCCACTCGGCGGCCTTCTGCGCGACGGGCCGGGTGGCCCGAGGCGCGGTCATCGGGCCTCCGGCCGGCCGGTGCCGAGCTGTCGGCGCAGATACGCCGCCGGGTCGTTGATCAGGTCAGCGTGGTCGCGCGGGTTGATCTCGGCGGGGGCGAGCGCTCCGCCGGGCGTGGCACGGCCGGCCGCCACCTGGTGCAGCACAAGACCGAGGAGCACCGCCACGTCCAGCTGGCCGACATAGCTTCCGCGGTCAACGGCGATCCGGCTCGGGTCGTGGCTGTGCCAGCCGAACCCGGCGTCCTGCGGCCGGGACTCCCAGCCCTCGGGAACGGTACGTGTCAGGCCAGCCCTCCACTCGGCGAAGCGTGCCCGGCGGGCGTCCACCGCGGCGACGAGCTCGGAGACCGCCTCCACCGCGGCGGTAAGACGGCTGTGGATCTCGTTGGCGTCACCGGCATGGCCGGCGATCTCCTCGCGGAGGGCCTGGAGCTCGGCGAGCCGTGCGGCGTTCGCTTCGATGGCGAGGCGGTCACGGGTCCGCTCGGCGCGGCGAGCCAGGATGCGTGCGATCAGCCCTTCGGCGTCGGCGGCCTGCTCCGGGCTGGCAGCGGAGTCGAGCGCGGTGAGGGCGCCGTCCAGGTCATCGGTGCTGGTCGGGATCGGGGGCGGGGGCATCAGGCTCCAAGTCAGTCAAGATCAACCACCGGCCTCCGACCATCCGCGCCGGTGCTCGGCCCTCCCTGGCCTGACGTGTCGCCGCCTGCCGGGTGATCCGGGCCCGCCGCGCGTAGTCGGAGGCGGACACCCACTCGGTCGGAGTGCCCTCGGTGGGCTCTCTTCCGATCATGGAGGGCCCTGACGGGGCGGTTTCCACTTGGAACCGAGGCGGGGGGACGGCCAGGCCGCGGTCATGGCGAACTCCGGCCGTGCGCAGCTCTTCGAGGAGCGCGGGCAGGCCGGGAAGAACGGCCGATCCCCCACTGGCCCGGCTGTGGGCCTCGGCGCCGAACGCCAGCAGCACCCTGACGGGCCTGGAGAGGTGGGCGGGTACGGCGACGTGGTCCCGCGGCTGTGCGGCCCGCCGGGCGGCATCGACGAGGTGGACCGCGGCGCCCCACCGGCCGGGCGGGGCCGGGGCCAGCTGGGCGCGAAGCCTCTCCAAGCCGGCTGCGTCGGTGCCGGCAACGGTGACCATCAGCGCGACCGCGCCACGGACCGGCAGCCGGCGCAGGTGGACGTCCAGCCGGCGGAATTCGGCCGGGCTAAGAGCGAGCACCAGGCGGGCTCGCAGCAACTCCCGCGTCTGAGCGTAGGCGGCGACCCTGGCGCGTGCGGCGGCCAGATCTACACCGAGGACGCCGGCGTCCAGGACGTAGCCTGCCGGCAAGGTGCGGCCAGCTGTGGCCGCCTCGAAGTCGTCGAGCAACGCGGTTTCACTCCTGATCAAATCCCGTGGTAGGTGCGGCGGTGACGGCCGACGATGACGGTGACCGGTGGGCCCGCCTGTTCCGCGAGGACGAGTGCCCGGTCCAGCAGCGCGGACGCCTGGTCCAGCGCCCGCACGCTGCGCATGGCACCGGGCCGGTCGAGGATGGCCAGAGCCTCACGGTTGGCCGCAGCTGCAGCCTGGTGCGCCGCGATGGCCTGGGCGACGTCGGACGGCACCGGCCAATGCCCTGCGAGGAACGCATGCTCACAACGCCTGGTCCAGGCCCGCGCCGTGCCCGAGGTGTCGGGCCGCAGCGAATCCCCCGCGGCCTGCAGCAGCGCTTCCCGCAGTGGGGCCGGGTCGTCCGGCTCCAGCGCGTACGCCAGCCACCGGACGGCAGCCTCCCGGGGTCGGCAGGTCCCGCGCTCAAGGTGCCGGACCAGGCCGGCGCTGCACCCCACCCGACGGGCGAGCGCCAGGCGGGACAGACCAGCAGCCCGGCGGGCTGCCTCCAGCCGTGAGCCAACTCCCGCGCGCAGGTACGCCCGTTCGTCGGGCGGGACGCGCGCCCACGGGGCCGTATCGCGCGGGCGCGCGCGAGAGAGCGAACGTTCGCCCGCCGGCTGCGGCATATCGGTGTGCACAACCTCTGGGTGCACACTCCTTGGGTGCACAGAACTCATGCGGTGGCCGTCCGCGTGAGGCAGTACGTCCGGTGGGTGACAGCGAGCGCGGCGTGCTGGTCGCGGGTGGCCTCCGTGCGGCAGCTTGGGCAGGTGTACTCCGGGGGGCTGACCAAGCCGTGCCACGGCGCGGGCGCTGTTCGGGTGCGGGACGGTGGCGAGGTCTGGCCCTGGTCGTCCCGGACGGGTGCGGGTGGAGGCGGCAGGAAGGCTACGTGGGGCGCGGCGAGCCGGGTTCTGGACTGCCAGGGCTTCTCGGTGATGTCGGTCAAGGCGTCTCCTGCGCGATGATCGGGATGTGATGCGGACCGTGTACTACGGCGGTGAGGATGAGTACGGGCCCGAGGTGTGGTGCTTGGAGCTGCGGGCGGAGCCGGGGTGGCAGCCCCCGGGCGGGCTTGCGTGCCACCTGCCTGCGGCCGAACCACTGGAGCGGGGTGCGGCGCTGAGGCAGCACCGGGCTCCGCGGCGGCGCTGGTGGCTGCTGGGCGGGTGACCCGGCCCCGGGGGTGAAGCTGGGAGCGGGAGGGCTGGCGCGGCCTGCGCGGTGGTCGAGGCCCTGCAGGCCGCGGTGAGTTGTTGTGTTTCAGGCCTGGGGTGATGCGGACGCGTCCGACGGGGGCGCCTTCGCGCCGGTGGCGTTCGGGTGCCACACCCTGACTAGCCGGGTCTTCCGCACATGGGGATTCGATGCTTTGACCTGCCTGGTTGGTGGTCAAGGTGGTCGGGTCGGGTCGGTGCCGAGGATGTCGAGGAGGTGTTGGTGAAGGCGCGGTGGGCGGGGGATGTAAGCGGGCTGGCCGTCACGCGCGGGCATGAGGCGCAGTGTGTTGAGTGCGCCGAGGACGAGCGCGCCGGTGGGCCGGGCGGGCCGGCCGGCGTAGAGGCCGGGGATCTTCCCGTCCGGGCCAGCACCGAGCCGTGCCTGGCGCTCGATGAGCGAGAAGACGAGCAGCGCCAGGCAGATGACGTGGATGAGCGCGTGGATGCGCTGGTTGGAGTGCAGGAACATCGGGGCGACCGCGAGCGGGCCCTTGAACGCGCCGTAGCGCCGTTCGACGACCTCCTGGCCCTTGTAACGGGCGAGGACCTCGGCCGGGCCGACGTCGTCAGGCAGGTTGGTCAGCAGGGCGTACCAGCCGTCGGTGGCGGCCTCGGCGTCGAGCGCGGCCTGGTCGAAATGCCAGGTCAGGACAGGTTTCCCGGTGTTCGGGTCGGTGCTCGTCTCGGTGAGGAGGTAGCCGGCGACGCGGCGTTTCGCCGCGATCGTCGCGACGCGGGCGGTCACCGCGGCAACGTCGCGGTAGAGGTGGTGGGAACCGGCGGCGTGGGAGAGCCGGTCGAGGTCGTCGCGGGCCCGGTCGAGTTTGCTCGACCGGGCAGCCCGCGCGGCGTGCGCGCGGGCCGACGACCAGATGTAGACCGTGCGCACCGTGAGGACCGGGTCCTTCTTGCGTGGCCCGCGCAGCGTTGTCACCCCTTCGCGGGCCCGGTAGGAGGCCCGCTGGTGAGCGAACCTGGCCTGGTCACGGTCGGCGACGTACTCGACGATGCCAGCGCTGGCCCAGTCCAGCCCGGCGAGCGTCGAAGCGGGCACCACGGGTTTCGGTGCCGGAGCGAGGAACTCCACCCCGGCGTCGATCAGCGCGGTCAGGTTTCCGTAGGAAACGAGCTTGCTGTCTCCGACCAGCAGGAACCGCCGTTCGCCGGCGATCGTGGCCAGGGCGCGCATCGCGCCGGTGACCTGGGCGACCTCGCCGGCGCCGCCGTCGTAGGCGCGGTGGACCAGCGGGATCCCGCCGTCACCGGTGACCGCGAGCCCGGTCTGGACCTGTTTGAGGTCGGGCCGGCGGTCCTTGGGATGGCCGTATCTCGGGGTCGTGTAGTCCTCGTCGACCTCGGGGTAGGCGCCGTGCAGCGAGATCGACGTCATGTCCCAGTGGATACGGGAGACGTCGAGGCCGAACGCGGCGATCGCCGCGGCACCGACCGAACCGACCACGGCCTCACAGACCGGGGCGAGCGCGTCAAGCGCCCGACCGACCCGGTCGTCGTTCAACACGTCCGGCGCGATACCGAACATCTCCTCGACCGCCCACTGGCGTGCCCACCGCTCGACGTGCAGCAGCGGGGTCGGCGAGGTCAGCCGGTTCGCGACCAGCGCGGCGATCACGTCACCGTGGGTGGCCCGGTTGACCTTGTCACGCATCGGGGCGAGTCGATCGATCGTGCCCGCGACATCGAGACGGGCCAGGTAGTCACGCACGACGGGCAGCGCGCCGAGCGGCTTCTCGACGCTCGGCGGCCCGTAGTCCATCGCGACCGACACAGCCAGGAACAGTCCCAGGCCCGTCACTACCGATCGCGACCATCCCGACGTGATCCGAACAAGACATCAAGCAGCTGTCTCACCGCACGCACGTGCGGAAGACAGGACTAGCTCAGGGGTGGGAGCGTGCTCGAAGTAGCCCTGATCGTCGCCGAAGAACGGGTCGCCGATGCCGAGGTGAAGGACGCGCCAGCCGATGACCGGCTCATGGAAGGTGGAGCCGCCGCTACGGAACTCGCCCATCCATCCATCGCCGGGCAGTGCGGCAACGATGTGGTCGTCGACTTCGAGGCCCTCGAAGCCTTCGAACTGGGCGGCGGGCACCAGTCGACCTGCGGCTTTGTCGACGACGAGCGCCTGGCCGTCGTTGTTCCAGGCGATCACTCTTGCGTTTGTGCGGTTGTGGAACTCGGCCATCCAGCCTTGGGCCGGGATCATGTTGTCCCCTATCGGGTGATGACGGGTGTGGGGCGCGCGGGCCGGCCCCGGAATGCGTCCGGGGCCGGCGGAAGGTCAGCCCCGGACGATGCCCGGCCGCTCGCTGAGCCGAAGAGCTTCCAGGCCGCACGCAAGATCGGCCCAGTCCATCCCGGTCATGTCCTCCGGACGAAGGCCGTCGGCGTGCTGCCGGGTGATCTCGGTCAGCCCGTCGTAGTCCGGGTGGCGGCGGACGTCCTGGCTGCGGTTCGAGGCGTCCGCCGCAGCACGTTCGGCGGTGTCGACCAGGCCTGCGAGGCGGACGATCAGGGTCCGGACGGCCTCCACGTCGATCTGGTAGACGAGCGTCTTGCCGTCCCGGGCGATCCACTCGTCGGCGCCGTAGAGCGCGAGGGTGATGTACGACTCGCCGCTCGCGAGCTGGTACGCCTCGGCGCGGAGCGGGCCGTCGGGGACAAGGCCGACGTCGCCGAGAGAGCGGATGCCGTCGATGAAGGGGGGCGTCGCGTCGGGTGTCCTGCTGTGCACGGGAGTCCTCTCGGGTTGGGTTGTGGCGGGCGGAGTGGCCCGGCCCGAGGTGGTCCCCGGGCCGGGCGCGAGACGGTCACGCGGCTGCGTCGATCGGCGGTTGGAGTGGCACATGGCGGGCTGCGCGGACTGCGGCAAGCACGAGGCGATGCCGGTCTCCGGCGGGGAGGCGGGCGAGGCACTGCGGGCCGACCAGGAGCGCCCGGCTGGCGGCGGCGCGGAGGAGGCGACCGCAGCAGCGGCAGCGGGGCCGGCCGTCCTGCGCGGGGATGGCGGTCATCGGGATGGGATCTCCTGGTGGGTGGTCTGCGCGTCGTGGGTGAGGCTGGCGAGTTTGCGGGCGGCGTGCTTCGAGCCCGGCAGCGCGGCGGGTCCTCTTCGCCTGGCCGGCGGCACGGCGCTGCTCGGCGCGGCATCGGGCGTCGGCGATCTGCTGGCCGACCCGTGCCAGGGAATCGGCGGTGCTGTTGGGTCGAGCGATGACGGATGACGGATCGGGCAGGTCGGTCGCATTTGCCGCGTAGCGCATATGCGTGCGCGCAGGCGCCCGCGCGAACGCTGGAAATGTGGCCTCGGGGCCCGATCCGTCATCCGTCATCGCCGCGTCGTCACCGGCCGGTTTCTTCGTCGGACTCTGCGTCCGCATCGACCAGCCCGATCCCGCGGTAGATCCGACGGGAAGGGCGGGAGAGACGGTCGGACTGCACCGGAAACTCCCTGGTCAGCCGAGTGGTGACCGCCTTCGCGGACAACGGGTCCACACCCATCTCCGCGCAGTGCGCCTCATAGCGCGTGCGGAAGTCCGGGACCGTGCACCAGGCGTGCGGGTTGACGATGCAGTCGTCGCGGACGAACGACGCGAGGCTGTCCTCGCTGATGCGGTAGTCGTCGGTGGCGGCGAGCACGCGGGGCGGGTCGACCAGCCCGCTTCCGATGACGATCATCGCCCCGCGGACCATCCAGCCCAAGATCGCCGGCCCTTCGGCGCTCAGGAGCTTGGTGTGTAGCTCCGTGTCACGCCGCTCGGGCGGAACCACGTGATCGAACGGGATCAGCCGGGCCCGGCGCCAGAACGAGGGTCCGCCTTCGATGACTTCGGGCAGATGATTCGTGGCGACGACGGTCAGGTGAGACGGCTCAAAATCGAAGAAGTCGCCGCGCATGAACCGCCCGGTGAGGAGGTCTCCGCCGGTGAGCCTCTTGACCTTGGCTTCGTCGAAGCGTCGGCCGGAGGTCTGCTCCGAACACACCACGAGGCGTGCGCCGCGGAGCCGGGCGATCTCGGTTGGGTGTGCGGTGCCGTTCCCGGCCATCAGGAAGCCGTCCGGGGCGGAGACTGAGTAGCCGCCGGTGTCGGCGATGCCCAGGAGACCCTGCAGGACCAGCAGGATCACGCCTTTCCCATTGGCCCCAGCCCCGTACATGAGGGGCAGGACGTGCTCCCGGACGTCGCCCAGCAGAGCGAGTCCGCACAGGCTCTGTACGTAGGCGACCAGCTCGGTGTCCCCGCCGAAGGTCTCGGCGAGGAACTCGGACCACATCGGGTGTGTGGCCTCGGTGTCGACGTCGAGGGGGGTTATCCGGGTCAGCATCAGCCATGGGTCGTGCGGCTTTACAGCTCCGGTCACGAGGTCGACCACACCGGACTGTGTGTTCAGCAGGTGCGGGTGGGCGTCGAGATCGCGGGCGAGCACGGTGACCCGCGGGTCGGACTGGGCGACCCGCGTAGCTCCCGACAGGCCCGTGCTGCTCAGGCTCGCGCGCTTGTACTTCCGCTGCTCAAGTGTTTCCGCCGGGAGCTTCCGGGCGAGGATCTTCGCGGCTTCGCGTACGTGGGCGTCGTCGTGATCCCGCTCCCATCGCTTTCCAGTCCAGCGCCACCACGACCCCATGTCCGACACGCGGCGGATCGTGTTCCCGTACTCCGCTACCAGGCGCAGCGCGTTCGCGTCGTCGGTCTCAAGCTCTGCCGCGTCAACGGTCGAGGCTGCAGCCGTCGACGCAGCACCGGGCGCCGGCCCTTCGTCGACGGCGAGCGGACGCAGATCGTCCAGGCCGTGACCGGCGTTCAGATGGTCGGAGACGTCCTTACCTGCGGCTGGCAGCCACACCGACACCGAGGTCACGACCGGCCGCAGAACGGCCTCTACCTGGGCGGCGTGCGCCCGGCCCGGATCGTCGTTGTCCGCGATGACCCGCACGTCGGCGGCGCCGGACAGGCTGTCGGTGTGCTCCGCTTTCCACTTCCTCGCGCCCTGCGGGCAGGTCGTGGCCGTCAGGCTGAGGCTGGCGAGCCGGTCAGCATCCTTCTCGCCCTCGACAACCCAGACGACGGCACCGTTCTTCACGGCCTCGACAACCTCGGGCAGCCGGTACAGCGGCTTGCGGATACCCCGGGTCTTCCAGGACCCGTCCGCGGCCTGCTGGACGAACTCCTTCCGGCTCCCGTCCCGGCCCGGCTCCTTGCGGTGGACCGTGAACAGTCGGGTTCCCTGCTCGTCGGTGTACGGATACGACGCGACGATCTGCGGCTTCGCCTGCTCGCCGCGGGGCGGGAACAGGTCGGCGGTGGCCAGCTCGACGGCGGCCAGGATCGCGTCCAGATCGCACCCGGCCTGGCAGGTCAGCAGCACCCGCCCGTCGTGGCCGGCACCGACCGACAGCGACGGCGACCCGTCCTCATGAGCAGGGCAGCGGACGTCCTGCTGAGCGCGGGTGGGGTCGATACCCCATCCGGTGGCGGCTGTGTAGGCGTTGGAGAACCGCTCCAGCGGCGGCGTAGTCACCGAGCACCAGCCGCCAGCACGCAGAGACGCACGCGGAGCCGGGCGATTCCGTCGGCAGCTGATGCTATTCTGGAAGAGGAGTTGCTGCCGTGGGGGCACGATTCTTTGACGGGGCTGGTGTGGCGACCAGCCCCGTTTTTTATGTCACGCATTGACGGGCTCGCCCCCCATGGCCGGGGTGGCATCGAATTTGACGGCCTGGCCTTTCTTGTGTCGGGCAGCGACAGCAGGTTCAACGGCGGCGCGACGTTCCTCGGGAGAGAGGCGCGCCCAGCGGGCTCGGACGGCGTTACGCTGGCGCTTGGAAATGATTTCCTGGCAGCGTGGGCACAATTCGGATGTTGTCAATTCGCTCTCGGAATTTCGCGAGACGAGTAGGAGGACAACCCGAGGGGCTCCCGGCCCCGACGTAGGCGCTGTTTCTATCGCACCCGGTGCGAACTGGTACGGGTGACACAATGTCGGGTTGGGAGTTCTCGGTGCGTCGCGGTTTTGCGGGCGCTTCTTTGCGCCGGTGCCGTCCCGCCCGCCTGCGCACGACGGTGCCCGGCGGGCGGGACGCTGCGGGGTGTCGCTCAGGCGGCGGGTGTGTCCTCGCGCGCGTCCGGCAGGCGCATGATCGCGGCGATCTTGTCCAACACGAGCGGCGAAGTGATCCGATCGGGGAGGCCCTGAGCTCGGCGGCTTGCCGTGACCCGGGCTCGCATCCCGGCGAGGTATCCCGGCAAGTCGCGCTCGCGGTCGGGCAGCGCCGGCATGGGCGGGGCGGGGAGGAGGCCCGTCGGAAGGGGTGTGCGCAACCCGGTCTGCCCGCTGGGGTCGTCACGCAGCCGGCAAGTCACACGGCTGTCATTATCCATCGCGCGTATACTCCTTCTTGATCTCTGCTAGGGGATCGGGATTGCCTTTATGGCGATTCGGCGATCGGTCGGTGTTACCAGCACCGGCCTTTCGTCCTTTACATGGGCTCTCGCGGTCAGGCTGCTGTCCCTTCCTGTGCTTCTCGGGCTATGCGCCGCCGCGTTTTCGCGGCAACGCTGGCCGCTGTTGCCTTTGCTGTAGCAGCTCGCCGCTGCTCGGCCGTGGAGCCAGCCCAGCGGTTCTTTCGCGCGTGTGCGATTGTGCGTGCCGCGACGTCGCGGCAATGCTCGCACCAGCACACAGAGGGCGAGGGCATGGTTGCCTTCTTTCGCGCATCTGATGTTGGACGCGGGGTGAACTGCTCTTCTTGTCGATCAGAAGTCAGCGTCAGCGTTGACGTTACACGACCCCGCGACCGTTGCGTGGTAGTAAGGCTGGCGGAGAGTGATACGTGAATCGGACGGTCGAGTGATACCCGTATCATGGTTATGAGTCGATCGCTGCATGTAGCTAAAAAACAATGGAGACCCATGGTGATCTCGAAATCTGTGGCATCGGCGTGGTCCGCGACCGACGCTCTTGGCTCGATTCGCCTATTCGCCGTCACTGGATGCACATGTACGACTTCACCGAGCCGACGCTACGCCGGGAGCGAACAGGTGTTCGGGTGGGGTGTGGCGGTGCTATGAGCGGCGCGGCGCTCCCGTTCGCCTGCGGGTGGGCATCCTCCGGCATGCCACGCTCCACCGCAGATCATCCGGACCGCGCTGCTGGCCCGTCCCTTCCAGCGCGGGCTGCTGTGCCGGTCAGTTCGTCCAGCCGGCGCTGTGCCCGATCAGCCGCAGCCTTGGCGGTGTCGAACGCGGCGCAGCTCCCGGACTGGACCGCCTGGGTGAGCCGCTCCGAGGCTTCCGCCGCTTCGACCCTCGCCGCTGCCACACATCGGGCGCGGACCCGCTGGCCGCAGGCCTTGTGCACCCGCATCCGGGCCTTTCCTGGCGCTGGCACGATCTGCACCATCGGCGCGGCGGCGGTGTACGGCTGGTTGTAGTCCTCGCAGTGCGTCTGGTTGGATGTCTCCTCGTAGGCGCCACTCGCCGCGCGGCGCAGGCGGTCACGCAGGCCCATCACCGGCCGCCCTTGCCGCGCAGCCGGTCGGAGAAGTCGACGCCCATCTCTGCGTCCACGTCGGCGTCGCTCACGCGCTCGCCGGTGGCCCAGGTGACCCAGCCGTCGTATCCGGAGTCCCGCAGGTCGTACACCCGGGCCTCCGCCTTCGTCAGCGGCTCACCCCACGGGCTAGTGCGCTTCTTCGGGTCGAGGACAGCCTTCTTCTTGGGGATCAGTCTCATCGAGGGGTCCTCCTTCGTAGCGGCGGGTACCTGCGGCCTCGGTGAGGGCAGGGCAGGTGCTGGCGGGCCCGGATTCGAGCCGGAGGCGTGCGGGGGTGGCGCCCCTCTACCGGCGCTACTTCGCAGGTCGGGGGGCTCTACCGGCCCACCTACCGAGGTAGCGGGGAGCCGCTACTTGGGCGCAGGCGGGCCGGTAGGGGTAGACGGGGTCAGCCGGCCGGGGCGGTAGTGGGGGCTCCCTCTACCGGCCGTGCGGCGAGCACGTCGGGGGGCAGGGCGCCTTCGATGTCGCGCAGCAGCCAGCCGGCCCGGTTCTCGCCGTCGATCTTGACTTGGCGCATCGTGCGGACCACACCGGCGTCGTCGAGCGCCTGGGCGAGCTCGGTGCCGGTCCACTCCCCGTAGGAGTCCTCGTCGATGTTCACCAGCGCGGTGAGCAGATCGTCGGTCCACATCCGGCTGCGCCGGCCGAACGCTTCCAGAACGTCGGCGAGGACGGTGGGGATGACGTAGCCGACGGTGCCGGCCGCGGCGCCCAGGTCGCCGCAGGCCTGCCCGGTGAGCGTGCCTTCGGCGAGGCGTAGTTCCCTGCCTCGCTGGCACACGATCTCGAAGGCGGGGTTGTCGAGCAGGTCCGCCTTCGCCGTGACGAACGAGGCCGGCCCGGTGACCAGCACCCCGACACCCAGGTGCTGCTCCGAGAGCATGGAGGCGTCCGCTCCGGCCTTGGCCTTGCCGTCCCCGAGAACCATGTCGGAGCTGGTGCGGTCGGTGACCTGCGTCGAATACCGGAAGGTCACGATCTCGCGGAGCTTCGTCGGCACCGACTTGGCGTCCGGCCGCTGCGAGGCGTACACCGGCATGATCCCGGCCGCCGGGCCGCGGCGAGCAATCCGGGCCATCTTTCCGATGATCCGCTGACGGTCCTTCTCCTCCTCGCAGGCCTCGAAGTACTCCTGTAGCTCGTCGACGACGAACGGGATGAGCGGCAGCCGGTACCGGCGCATGATCTCCGGAGTCAGCTTGCCCTCGGGGCACACCGCGGCGGGCAGGGTCGCGAGGAACGCGAATCGCCGCGACATCTCGCTGATCAGCTCGTCGAGCAGCTGTTCGAACGCGGTCAGGTCCTCCGGGTCGGCCCCGGCGACATAGCAGTGCGCCACACCGGCCATCGCGCGGAAGTCCGCCCCACCCTTGCCGTCCGCCAACCAGACCTGGCACCACGGGTCGAGCACCGCCGCGGCGACCAGCAACCGCATCGAGAACGTCTTCCCGCGCCGCGGCAGGCCTCCGAAGAACGCGGACTGCCAGAGCAGCAGGATCTCGATGCGGTTGCCGCGGGCATCTTGGCCGAACGGCACCGGGCCCCAGAAGTCGAACCGGTCGAGGTCGATGAGCTGGGAGCGGACCGGCGTGCCGATGTACGGATCGTCGTCGGCGACCCACAGCGACAGCCGGCGGCCGTGCCCGCCGTCGTGCGCCCGGATCCGGCTCATGATGAGCTGGATTTCGTCGACGCCGAGCTCGGCCGCGATGACCGGCAGACGTTCGATCGCGTGCGCCGCTGTCTTCCCTCCACCGCGGGGCAGGTCGAGGACGGTTTCCCAGCCGCGGCCGTGGCGGTCCCGCACGACCGGCGCGCACAGCACCAGCGCCGTGCTCGGCTTGAGGAGACCGGCCGCGCGGAACGCGGCGTTGAGATGCTCGGGGGCCAGGTCCCGGCGCGGGTCCGGTTCGATCCCTGGCGCCCGCGGGTCGCCGGGTGCTCGCTGGTGCCGGCCTGCGACGCCGAGACCGGCGGTGACAGCTGCGGCGGACAGCATCGGCACCCAGCCGCCAACGGTGGCGCTCGCGATCGCTTCCCCGATGCCGCTGGTGGCCAGCGTCCCCCCGGTGATGATCCACCGGGCCCGGCGGTGGTCACGCACCACGAAGACGTCCTTGCCGAGCTTGCCGCTGGCGGTGTCGCGTAGTTCGGCGGCCAGGTCTTCGGCGCGCACCCACGACCACCAGGCGCGGCCTGCCTGTCCCGTTCCCCGGGCTACGGCCAGCGGGGTGCGGACAGCCGACCGGGCACCGATCCGGCTGGCGACCTGCACCCCGTGCCGGGCGGTCGCACGGGCCACCGCCCGGTCCGTCGCCCAAGCAGGCAGGCGGATCGGATCGGCCAGTCCCGGCCGCACGGGCAAGGGCTGGGGACGGGAGGGCAGCACCTCGCCTTCCACCGGTGCCGCCGGTGCGGAGGTGGGCTCCGGGGTGGGTGGTGTCCACGGCCCGGTCAGGACCTGGCCGTCCGGCTCGGTGGCGGTTTCCGCGGTCATCGGCTGTCACCCCGCGGCGGTAGCACGACGACTGAGGCGGCCAGCGGTCGCACTCCGACTGCCGCGCACACCGCGGCCTCGATCCGTTCGGCTGTGTCGACGACAGCCAGCACCAGCAGGCCGGCGGCACGCAGGGCCAGGACGACGACGCCGAGCAGGACGAGCGTGCCCGCCAGTGGCCAGGGGAGCTGGCGCAGGTCCGCGCGGATGCCCGTCATGCCGACCCCCCGAAGACCTCGGCGTTGACCTGGTCGCGGAGCTCGCGGGCAGTCTTCGCGCTCACGTGCAGCGCGGTGCGGAGCTGCTCGGCGGTGACCGGCTTCCCGTTCCGCGTGGCGAGCCGGCGGGCCGCGCCGAGCGCCTCGTCGGCGGTCAACTTCCGGCGGGCGTCCGGGTCGATCGGACGGCGCCGTCGTGCCGGCGGGGAGGCCTTCTCTGCTGACTCGACGGCATCCGACTCGGGCCGGTCGAGCAGGCCGACTCCGCCCGATCCGGAGGCCGACTCTCCGTCGCGTTCGTGCTGGTCGCCATCGGTAGTCGGGTCGGCCGCCGGGTCGGCTGTCCGGTCGGTCAGCAACGCCGGTTCCACGATCCCCGCGTCTGGGTCGAGGGTGGCCAGCGCGGCATCCCACCCGTCGTCGATCGGGTCGACGGGCAGCCCGGCGACCACCGCGGGGGCGAGCTTGCGGCGGGTTGGCTGGTACAGGCCGGGCACGTGCACCAGGCGGGCGTTTCCGTCCCGGTCCAGCTCGACGGCCGCGGTACGTACGGCGATGCGGCGGGCCTGGTCGAGGCGCCGCTGTGCCTGTCGGTCGACCCGCGCGCGGGCCCGTTCCGCCCGGCTCCGGGGAGGGCTCGCCACGGCGATCTGATGGGCTCCCGGCCCGGCGATGGACACGATGCCCATCACGAGGCCGGTGACGATCGATCGCTCGGCGCCGTGCGCGAAGTTCAGGCCGAAGGCGACCGCCCCGAACACGATCAGGCCGGCCTGGAGCGTCACCACCGGCCGATCCGGGTAGCGGCGGCGGGACACGTGCACGGCCGCGCCGAACGCCCACACGCCCAGCTCGGAGAGCAGGGGCAGGACGAGGCCGGTCGGGCCGCCGTAGACGTGCCAGCCGTAGATCGCCATGCTCGGCACCGCCATGACCGCGGAGACGACCGCGAGCGGATACACCCACAGTTCGACGGCGCGGTCGGCGCGCCAGGCAGCGCGGCGTGCCTTCCGCGCGGCCTTGTCGGCTCGCCGCTGCGCGGCCCGCTGTTCCTTCTCGGCGCGGGCCTGCGCGGCCAGCGTGGCGGTGTGGGCCTGCGCTGCGCGTACCTGCTCCCGCGCCGCCGCGCGATCCTGGCGTGCCTGCTCCCGGTCGGCGGCCCGGTCCGCACGCCGCTGTTCCGCCCAGGTGGTCACAGGGCACCGCCAGCGCGGGCCGTGTGCCAGTCAGCCACCTGCTCGGCCGCAGCCGCCAGGGCGCGGAACCAGCCGGCCGCCGCCGCATCCTCCGTGGACAGCAGAGCCGATATCCGTACTTCGCCCGGCAGCACGACCTGGGGTGGCAAATCTGGCAGGGTTGCGGCCTCGAACCGGGGCGTCCGGTCAGCTGGGTCGATGTAGAGCGAGGTCGTCGGGCGCGTCGTCACCGGGCACCGTCCGTCCACCGGGCCGCGGCGGCCTTCCGGGCCCGGTAGGCCCCGATCGCCTCGTGGATGTACTCGTGGCCGGGCTGGTTGTGCGTGGCCAGGGTCTGGTCGAGGTCCTCCGGCGCGGTGAAGATCAGGCTGAGGGTCGCGTGGGAACCCAGCAGCTCGGAGGTCAGGACGGCGTCCGGGGGGAGCTGCTGCAGTCCGGCGATGATGTCGGCGACGGTGGCGCCCTCATTGGTGCCCAGGTACAGGGCGCCGTGGGTCATGCCGGTCAGGGCCACCTGCTGGACGACGACGGCGGGCTCCAGCTGCTCGGTGGCGCTTGTGGGGTCGAGGGTGACGGACGGGTTCACGCCGCCACCGCCACAGCCTCGGCACCGGCCAGGTCGGCGGCGGGAGTACGGGTGACCTTCAGCGTGGACGCAACGGGCCGCATGGGGACCTCGCCGAGTCCGGCACGGGCGTAGTCGGCGCGGATCCGGTCAAGGTCGGGGGTCTGGCGGGCCGACTGCTCGCGGGAGACCATCCACTCGCCATAGGCGCCGGTAGGGAGCCGGTCGAGGAGCTTGCGGGCCTTCCGCTTCGCCCGGTCGGCCGCGCGGGCGTCGTCGGCGGCCTGGTCGTAGTCGGCGGCAGCCGCGGCGATGACCTCGACGGGCGGCAGCTCGTCGGCAGTGAACAGCACGACGGCCGGCGGGGCCTCGACAGCGGGCACTGGGAGGGGCTCGACGGTCGCGGCGGGGGCCGGGGTTGCGGTGCGGCGGGCCCGGAACAGGGCCGGGGCCGCAATCGCAGCGAGCGCCAAGACCAGGCGGGCCGTCGTGGAGGTGAGAAGCTGCATGCGCGGGTCTCTCCTGTGTTGGCAGGTGTGGTCCGTAGGCCTCGGCTCGGAGCTCCTACCTCCTGGCCGGGGCCGTCTTGCATTAGCGACGCTACTAGAGAAGTCGTCTACTATGCAAGTTACATGCTGGCGACTCATCTACTAGGCTGGCAACCCATGACGAGAGATCTGCGGCTCATGGCCGCCGCGGAGATCGCGCAAGCCCTCGGCCTGGGCTCCGCGCGGATCTACCAGATCATGAAGGCCGATCCGACCTTCCCTGAACCGATCGCAACCCTGCGCGTAGGCAAGATCTGGCTCGCCACCGACATCGAGGAGTGGATGCGCCGTACTGGCCGCGCACCCGCCAGCACCATCTCGCCTTCCGCGGGCTGAACAACGGCGCAGCGCGCGCCCGAGATGAAACGGGCCGGCCCGGTGCTACCAACACCGAAACCGGCCCTTGATCGCAAACCCTTGTCGAAGAAGGGCCCACAACCCGTGTCCCATCATGCTCGCGGCAGCCTGCCCTGCGCAGCTCACCGCACCCTCGCGCACGCTCGGCCGGTGGTGCGGTGAGGATCGACCACACCGTCCCGCCAGATGGATTCGTTCGGGTTCCGAACGAGAGCATTCGTGACGACCGGCTGAGCCTGCGCGCCCGCGGCCTCCTGGCCCTCCTGCTGTCGCACAAGGATGGCTACGAGGTCACCGCGGACGACGTCGCGCGGCAGACGTCGGAGGGCAGGAACGCAGTACGCGCGGCGATGCGGGAGCTGGAGTCTGCGGGGTACCTGCGACGGGACCGCGTCCGCGGGGAAGGGGGCCGATGGATGATCGCCCTCACCTTGTCCGCCATGCCGGCAGGCTCACCCGAAGTGGTCGGTCGGTCACCCCATCCGGCGTACAGGATTCCGGGCGCCGGCCAGCCGAGCGCCGGAGAACCGGGCGCCGGCCGACCGGCCGCCGGAGAACCGGGCGTTAATCAAGAAGACCAGCGAGAAGACCAACCAGAAGAACAAGAAGAAGATCAAAGAACTTTCGATGATGATGATCTCGCGCGTGCGCGCGAAGATGATCATTCTGTGGAAAATCCCAACCACAGGGCAGACCCCACACCCCCCGGCGCTGCCGGTACCAGCCCCGCACAGGACGGTCTGCCGGCCCCCAGTTCGCCGCTGCCGTCTCCCAGCACCAGCCTGGCCGGGTCCACCCCAGGCATCGAGAGGGATGGGGGATCACCGGTTCCGTCGTCGGCTGCCGGCCCGTGGCTGGTCATCGCCGAGTCGCTGGTCGCAGATGAGGTGGTCCGCTTCGGTATCGACCTGGACAGCGCCGCACGCGGCCAGCTGGTGACCGCGGTCGCCGAGCGGCTCGCTGCGGGGGTGGAGCCGGGTGCGCTCGCTGAGCAGCTGGGCGGGGGCGTCCCTGCCGGTGCGGACCCGCTGAAGGTGCTGTTGGACTGCGTCCGCCAGACCAGGTCCCCGCGGGCCGTCGAGGGCTGCTCGGCGTACGAGGGGCAGGCTTCCGCCGGCCCCTCGTACGCACAAAGTGCGTACGAACAGAGGGTCACGAGCGGCTCGGACGGCCCCGGCGTCGGCCTGGTCCAGGCCCTCATCGACGCGGTGCACGAGGTGACCGGGCAGACGATCGACCGTGAGCTCGCATCGAAGGGCGTTGCGATGGTGCTGCGGACGAAGGACGGCACCCCGCGCGCAGTGTCGGACCCGGTCGCCTACCTGCGGACCGCGGTCGAGGCGGCCCCCACCCGCTTCCTGCCCGTGCTCGTCCCGCCGCGCCTCGATGGCCGCCGGGAGAGCAAGGCCGCGCGGCGTGCCCGCGGCTTCGAGGAGCTGCGCGCCTGGGCCTCCGAGGCCACCGACAGCGGCCAGCGGCTCGATAACACGGGCGTGACAGTCGTTGACCAGGACGGCCAGACCGCCGAACCTGCCCCGGCGGAGCCGCCGAACGACCCGTGGGCGGTGGGGACCACCCCGTCCGGGTGGATGGCCTCACCTACGCGGCAGCGTGACCCTGAGCCGCATGTGTGCCGGTACGGCTGCCGACCCGGCCAGCACACCTACGAGGACCCGGAGACCGGGGTTCCGACCCGGTGCCCGATCCACCACGAGCACGCCCGGCACCGAGAGGCAGCCTGAGCTCACCTCATGCAGGCAAACCAATTTCGCGCCTAACGGACCTCCGTCAGACCCTGCGGGATTCTGCGTCCTCGGTGCGATTACGGCGCGCGGGAGTGTCGCGCCGCGGGAGCCGAACGCCAGATGCCGCAGGGAGGCCAGAGGTAACCTTCGCTGCCCTGTTCCCCTTCGCTGAGGGGACGAACCGTATCGGTGCTGGCCACCCTCACGGCCATCACCGCAGGCCGCAGTGCCAGCGAACCGGACAAGGCGGCCAGCCCAACTACCCGTCCGACGCGCGCAGGCAGCCGGCGCACCGTTCACGGTCACCCGGTAGCCCCCAGCAACGCGAAGCGGTCCCCACCCCGGGGTAGGGGCCCTGCTGACGTCAGCCGCCCCCGACTGGCGGCTCCTCCGGACCCCACGACGCCGGCCGCACCAGACCCGCCGGCAACCGCGTCCGCCCGTCGCCCTGGGCGCTATCCACCTGTTCCTGTGTAAGACCTTTAGCGCCGGAGAAATTCACTGCTTGCAGTCGAGCATCGGTGAGGTTTATCCCGCCGATATTTAATCCGGAGAAATCCACTTCCACAATAAATGCGCGCGTGAAGTTTGCGCTTATTATAGCGTCGGTGAGAACCGTTGCAGTCAGGAAGGCGTCGGTGAAATCTGCGTCGGAGATCAGTGCTTCACTAAAGTCTGCACCCATCATTAGCGTGCCCGTAAAGTTTGTATTTTGTATTTGTGCGCGGGTAAAGTTTATGGAATTTATGGTGGCATCGGTGAAATTTGTCAAGTACAACTGGGCGTACTTAAGGTTTACCCTGCCTAGGTGTGATCCGGTAAAAGTGGCCCTAGTCAGCCGTGCGGGAAAGAGATTCGCGCCTTCTAGCTCGGCACCGGTAAGATTCGCTCCGGTGAGGTCGGCGCGAAAGCCTCCGAGGTCGGGTAGACGTCCTAGGACGGTAAGAGCCGCCTGCACATCAGTGGGTGGCGGAGCCTCGTTACTCCATGGGCCTATCTGGATAAATCGATCCCAGGGCGGTAGCCGGTGGCGGACCTCCGACCTCCTGCCAGCGGCGTGACCACGACGACGTCGACTGCGCAGACCCCCACCACCTCGGCCCCGAATCTCGGCCGGGAGGCCGGCCGGCGCATCTGTGAGGGGTCGGGCGTGCTCGCGGACAAACGCGGAGAGGACCTCGACGACAGTGGACTGGTCGGCAGGACTATCCCACGCAATCCGTTCGAGGGCGTAGATCCCACCTAGCCGACTGTCGATCGCATCCGAGCTCAGCAGCCCTATCGCGGCCGTGTAGAGCTCGCGGACGTGGGTGTTGGCATTGGCCTGCCGCACTTCGGCGTTGGCCCGCCGGGTCTCGTCCAAGGCAATCAGACCGCCAGCCACGGCGGTGAGCGCAGCCGCCGCCGTGAGTAGCCCGCCCTGCAACGCGGCTCGTGCTTCCGCCCCACCGTCGGTTCCTGGCGGGTACATCCGGTCCGGCAGGTGCCAGATCCCCACCACCGCGCAGACTGCCCCCACCGCGGCGATCCCGGCGACGATCCACAGCCCGCGCCGACCAGCCCGACGGCGTGCTTCCCCGTTGTCGACCATGACCAAGGTTGTACGTCAGCGGGCCCCTACCCACCCGGGTAGGGGCCCCGGCTGGCGTCTCATTCAGCCGCCGTCCGGCGGCTCCTCTGGAGGCCATGACGCCGGCCGGACCAGACCCTCCGGCAACCGTGTCCGCTCATCCCCCTGCGTGGCATCCACCTGTCCCTGCGACAGCCCAAAGGCGCCGGTGAGGGTCGCGCAGCCCAGCCGGGCGTGGGTGAGGGTCGCGCCGTCCAGCGAGGCGCCGGTGAGGGTCGCGAGGAATAGCGAGGCGCGAGTGAGGTCCGCGCCATTCAGCGTGGCGTCGGTCAGGTCCGCGCCGTCCAGCGTGGCGTCTGTGAGGTCCGTCCCGTCCAGCGTGGCGCTGGTGAGGCTCGCGCCGGACAGCTCGGCGCCGGTGAGGGTCGCACCGCGCAGCGAGGCGTGGGTAAGGGACACATCCACGTTCAGCTGGGCGCGGGTGAGGTCCGCGCCATTCAGCTGGGCCCAGGTGAGGTCCGCCCCGTTCAGCGTGGCGCCGGTGAGGTCCGCTCTGTTCAGATGGGCGTGGGTGAGGCTCGCCCCGTCCAGCCCGGCGTCGGTGAGGTCCGACCCGTCCAGCGAGGCCAAGGTGAGGGTCGCGCCGAGCAGCACGGCGCCGGTGAGGCTCGCCCCGTCCAGCCGGACGCCGGCGAGGTCCGCGCCGTCTAGCCGCGCGCCGGTGAGGTTGGCGTTGGTGAGGGTGAGGTGGGCGAGGCTGGCCGGTCCGGTGAGAGTGGCGCCGGTCAGGTCGGAACGCGGGATGCCCTTGCGGACCGGGAGCCGGGCCAGGACCTGGACGGCGGCGCGGATGTCCGCCACGGCCCGTACCGGCGGGACCGTGCCGTCCTCGCCAGGTGTTGGAGGCAGACGTAGGGCGGGGTCGGTGCTGCGGTCACGCACGAACGCCGACAGCACCTCCACCACCGTGCGCTGGTCAGCCGGGGAGTCCACCGCGATGCGTTCCAAGGCGTAGATCCCGGCCAGGCGGATCCCTCGCTCGGTGTCGTTGAGGAGCTTCACTGCCTCTACGTACAGCTCCCGCACATGGGTGTTCTCGTTCGCCCGTCGTACCTCGGCGTTCGCCCGCCGTACCTCGGCGTTGGCTTGGCGGGTTTCGTCGAGGGCGATGAGCCCGCCAGCTACGGCGGTGAGCGCAGCGGCGGCGGTGAGCAGTCCGCTCTGCAGTGCTGCCCGCGCGTCAGCGTCGCCAGCGTCCGGGTACATCCGTGCGGGCAGGTGCCAGATCCCGACCACCGCGCACACCGCTCCAGCCGCTGCAATCCCGGCGATGATCCACAGCCAGCGCCGGGCGGTTCGCCGGCCTGCTCCCCCGTTGTCGACCATGAGAATGGTTGTACGCCAGCGGATTCCCACCTACCCGGGTAGGGGCCCGCTTTGCTGTTATCCACAGGAAGCCACGAGAACATGCCGTCCCCGCCCCTGCCGCCGTACCGTGCTCGTGGCGGCCCGCCAGGCGGGGGCCGGGCCGCCACCCCACCCCGTCAGGCCGCCACCGGCCATCAGCCGGGACACCCACGACAGCTTCTTCTCGGAGGGCAGACAGACTGTCGGGTCCAGCGTGTTTCTCGCCCGCGCCTTCCAACCCGGCGTTCCAACGGTCCTATGAACGCATGTTCGTGTTGGCCATGATCTCCGGCGAGACGACGCCCGCCGGCCGCTGGGTGGCGAGCACCAGGTGGATCCCCAGCGACCGGCCCCGCCCGGCGAGCCCGACGAGCCCGGAGACGAACTCCGGCAGCTCGCGGACGAGGGCGGCGAACTCGTCGATGACCACGACGAGGCGCGGCAGCGGTTGCCGCGCCGGGTGGGAGGGCCGCGGCGCCCGGCTGTAGTCGTCGATGTCCTTGCACCCGGCATCGGCGAGCAGCGCCTCGCGGCGGCGCAGCTCGGCGCCGAGGGAGTCGAGGGCACGCCGCACCAGGTGCGGATCGAGGTCGGTCACCAGACCGACGGTGTGCGGGAGGTGGGCGCAGTCGCCGAACGCGCTGCCGCCCTTGTAGTCGACGAGGACGAAGGTCATCTCATCCGGCCGGTTGCGGACGGCCAGCGAGGCCACCAGCGACTGCAGGAACTCCGATTTGCCGGATCCGGTCGTGCCAGCGACCAGGGCGTGCGGCCCGTCGCGGCTCAGGTCGAGGCTGACCAGCCCGGCGGGGCACACCCCGATGGGGACCGGCCCCGGGGCCCGCTCCGTGATCCAGCGCGGGGCGAGCGCACGGGCGGTCGGCGGGTCGAGGTCGAGCAGCTCCAGCAGTCTGGTCTCCGCGCGTGCGGAGGCCGGTCCGCGTTCGCGCGGGCCGGGGTCGCGAACCGGTGCCAGCGCGCGTGCCAGCTGTTCGCACCAGGCCGCGGCCGCGGGACCGGAGATCTCCGCGTCCAGGCCGGCGCTCGTGCCCGGGCCGCCCGTCGGCTCGCCGGCAGGGTGCGGATCGCCGCCCCCGGCGGGCTCGCCGGCGACCAGGTCGGGGCAGACATGGTCGACGCCCTCGGCCCCCTGCCGCCGGACCCGCATCCCGCCCGGCACCTGTTCGACGACCGTGTGGCATTCGGGCGGCAACAGCCGCGGATCACGTTCGAGGCACACGACATAGACGCCGACGAGGGGCCCGGAGCGCAGCACCGGGATCAGCGCGGCCCGCATCGACGCCGCGCCCTCGACGACGACCAGCACCGCGGGATCGCGCGGCACCTGCGAGGCACCGCCGCCTCCAGTGCGGGCCAGCCGGGCGTCGATCATGCTGGCGAGCTCGTCGACGCGCCGCGCCCGGCCTGGCCCGTCCGCCCCGACGAGGATCGCTCCCGGAGGCCCGTCGGGCGGGCGGCAGTGCGGCAGCCACCGCGCCCACTCCCAGCTCGCCGGGGACGCGGTCCCGACGACGAGGTGGACGGCGAGATCCCGTGGGCTGTGGTGCACCGCGGCCTGCGCCGTCAACCAGGACCCGACCACCTTGGCGAAGTCCCCCGCCCCGACCACCCCGAGGACCCCGGTCTCGGGCAGCGGCACCGTCACCGGGACGTCCCGCAGCTGCCACCGGGTCTGTCGGCGGTGATCCGGCGCGGCGGGGTCGTCGAGGACGACGCCGCCCGGCAGGTCGCCCGTGCCGACGCGCAGGTGGAGGAAGTCAGGGTCTTCGGGACGGCGCTCCCAGAGACCACGCCGCGGGCCCAGCGCGCGGAGCAGGGTCGCCGCCGGGTCCGGATGGGCGCGGCGGAGGGCAGCGGCCTCGCGGTCGAGTGCGGCGGTGGCGTCCCGGTCGATCTCGGCCCGGATCCGCTGGTACTCCGCCAGCTCACGCTGGTGTTCCCGCGCTGCCTGGCGCCGGGCCGCCAGGTAGGAGCCGAGCAGGGAGAGCGGCGCCAGCGCCGCGAAAAGAAGCAGGTAGTAGGCGTGGAGGAGTACCGCCATCCCGGTCGCGGCCGCGGCGGGGAGGAGCGTTGCCAGCACCGGGGGCGGTGCGGGCCGCGGCGGAACCGGCGGCGTGGGGAGGCGGTACCGGGAACCACCCGGGGCACGCAGCATCCGCGGCTCGCGGCTGATCTCCAGGTACGGCCCGGCCGGAGCCGGCTGGAGCAGGGCGTCCGGCTCGTCGGGCACCGTCAGCAGCAGCCGCGCCCCGCCGACGCGCAGGGTGACCCGCGGCCCGGCACCGCCGCGTTCACCGGCCGGGAAGGAGACGGGGCCGTCGCGGCGGCACCCGTCGATCCACACCGTCGCCCCGGTACGGGGGGTGATCGTGCAGGAGCCGTCGACGTCGACCCGCAGGGACAACGCGCGCCGCGGCGTGGAATGGCCGCGCAGCACGACACCGCCGGCAGGGTCCGATCCCAGGCCGTATTCGCCGGCCAGGAGCCGGTGCACCATGCCGGCGCCGGGACCACCGGTGACCCGGAGCTCGACAAGCCCCACCGGCTCGTTGCGCCCAGCTCCGAGCGGTGCGCCGAGCGGTGCGCCGAGCCTGAGAACGGAGCCGTCGCGCAGGGGCGAGGCGTCCAGCCGCAGCCCGGGGTCGACCTCCGCGCCATCGACGTGGATCGCCGCCGGGGGCTCGCGGGCGCCCTGCACCGCTCCGGGCGACCGCCCCCGCCCCCGACCTCCCGGCCGCCGCTCGGATCCGTGCGCGCGCTCCGCCAGCGCGGCCGCGATCGCGCCCAGCGGCGTTGCCCCGTCGGCGCGGAGCAGCACCGTCCGCCTGGTGGCCCGCCGACTGTCGGCAGGCACCAGGCAGGCGCGGGCAGGCGCCCGAGGGGACGTGTCCGCGACGCCCGCGACATCGATAGTGATCCACATGGCGGGCACGATACAAGTCGAAGTCGACAGTGTGCTCTCTGTAACTTCTTAAGAAGAGTCGCCTGATTTCGAGCGATTCTGGCGGCGGCTGCGGCCGCGACGGGTCTCGCGGGCCCGGGAGCGCGCCTTCACGATCTCCTCGCCGGCCATCCTCACCAGCGCATCGCCGTCCAGCGGCCGGTGAACCGGGGCCGGTGGGGTGCCGAGGCCCGCGGCGTGGTCGGCGCCGAGCGGCGCGACCTCGCCATGACCCGATCGGAGCCCTCCACCGAACGCGATCCCGACGCTGGCCGTTACCCGGACCCGGTGGTCGTCCACGACCAGTGGGTCGACGAGGCAGGAGGTCAGCCGGTCGGCCAGTGCCACCGCCGCATGGCCGGTCACCTCGGTCGTCACGACGACGAACTCGTCCCCGCCCCAGCGACCCAGCACCGCGCCGGGCCCGAGCACCTCGGCGAACCGGAGCGCGACCGCGCGCAGCGTCCCGTCGCCGACCGCGTAGCCGAACCGCTGGTTGACGCGCCCGAAGGCGTCGAGATCGAGGAAAAGGACCGCAACTCCGGTGCCCTCGGCCGTGCCCCCGGTGCCCCCGGTGCCCTCGGCCTCCACCCCCGCGGCCCCGGCCCCGAGAGGGGTCGCTTCGGCTTCATTTCCCTCGACCCCCGCGGTGCGATCGGCCGTCGGCGGCTCCGCCGGGTCTGGCCGACCGGTCCGAACGGGTACCGTCCACGCCTCGAAGCCGGCGACGCCCGCCCGTTCGGATGATGTTCGCCGGCCGCTGTTCCTGGTTACCCCGGGGGGTGCCATCTGGCCGGAACCGACGGTCGGCGGCGCGGCCAGCGCCTCGGCGATCAGATCACGGAGAGCCGAGCGGTTCGGGAGCCCCGTCACCGGGTCGTGGGTCGCCCGGTGGCGCAGCACGGCCTCCCGGTCGTGGCGATCGGTGACGTCGTCCACCACGACGACCAGCCCGTCGCCGCGGCTGAGCGCCCTGATCCGGACGTCCAGCCAGCGCTCGCCGCGCGGGGTGGCCAGCGGGATCTCGACGCGGACCTGGTCGCGGCGGTTGTCCAGCATCCGGCGGGTCAGCCCGGCCAGTGTCCGCAGCGGTTCCGTGCTCCGCCCGGCTGCCTCGCAGGCGGCCAGCCAGCTCGCCCCGGGGCGGACGGGGACGACCGCCAGCCCGGCCGCGGCGCTGCGCCGCCACGCGTCGTTGAGCCGCACCACCATTCCATCTGGTCCCAGTACGGCGATGCGTGACGGTAACGAGTCGAGGACCGCGGCGGCCACGTCGTCGGTGATCACCGATTCTGATTCCCCTCTCGGGACGTCGAAGCCGCGGCTGCGCCAGGTTCTCCATTTCCTCCGGCAGCCGCGCGCGGGATCACCGCCGACGGCCCGACCGATATCCGTGATCCTTGACGCCGGACTGTCGCCCCGTCCAGAAAAGGGTCTGGTGGAGTGTGACCGATGCTTTTCGGTAGCGTTCTGGGCGTCGAATTCTTGTGTCGGAGGGCAAAGAAGTCGACGAATATCCCCAGCTATCCGGGTCTGCCCGGCATCTGGAACCGCGCGGCATCCTGGGCTGCCCGGCATCTGGGGCAGCCCAGGTATCGCGCACTGGAAGTCCCGGGCCGCAAACCTCTCAGCTGGCGGAACGGGTGTGAGGTCAGCGCCGCCCGCCGTCGCCGGCGAACTGCTCGGGGACCCATTCAGGCGCCCGCTTCTCCATGAACGCGCGCATGCCCTCACGTGGCTCGGGCGACTGCTGCATCGCCCAGAACATGGTCTGGTAGTCGATGAGCCCATAGCGCTCGTTCAGCATGCGCTTGACATGCATGCGGGCCGCCGGGGCGGTCTGCAGAATCTCCCCGGCGGCCTGGACGGCGGCCTCGCGGAGCTGGTCGTGCGGCACGACTCGGCTGATCACGCCCAGCCGCTGGGCCTCGGCGGCGTCGAAGCGGCGCGCCGACAACAGCAGGTCACGGGCCACCGCGATGCCGACGTGGGCGGGCAGAACGGCCGCATAGGTGGCGTCGGGGATGCCCCGCAGCAGCTCGGGGACCCGGAACGTCGCCTGGTCGCTGGCGACCGCGATGTCCGCCATCATGGCGATCAGCAGGCCACCGGCCTGGCAGATGCCGTTGACGGCGGCCACCACCGGCGCCCGGCTGTCCCGGATGGTGAGGAACGGCAGGACGTCCTCGCCGCGCAGGTCGGGCGGCAGGTTGTCGCCGGGCTCGGACCTGCTGCCGAGGTCGCCGCCGGGGGCGAACACGTCACCGGTGCCGGTGATGATCAGTGCGGCCAGGTCGGGCGAGGTGTTGACCAGTTGCACGGCCCGCTTGATGCCGAAGTACATCGCTGGTGTCAGGGCGTTCCGGGCGGCCGGCCGGTCGATCACACACCAGCCGATGGCTCCGTCGCGCTCGAAACGCAGGCCCGCCGCTCCCAGGTCATCGGTCATGCTGCTCCTCCCTCGTGCCGCCGCTCGCGATGATGGCATGCCAGGGCGTCGCCCGGCGGTGCGATCACACGGCGGCGGCGATTCGGCGCCACTGTTCGCGGGGAAGGACCCGCGCGTCTTCGGTGAGCACCTGGAGGGCGACGTGGTCGGCGCCGGCGGCGCGGTGCTCGTTGACCCTGCGCATGATCGCTTCCTCGTCGCCCCAGGCCACCACCGCGTCGAACAGCCGGTCACTGACGGACGCCAGATCCTCGGCCGAGAAGCCCAGCCGGAGCAGGTTGTTCGCGTAGTTCGGGTGCGTGAGGTATCTGCGCAGCCAGTCGGCCCCGATCGAGCGGGCCTCTTCCCTCGTCCCGCAGAGGATCACTGTCTGTTCCGGCAGCACGAGCGGGCCGGCGCCGAGCACCTCACGGGCGCGGCGGGTGTGCTCCGGGGTGACCAGGTACGGGTGGATGCCGCGGGCCCGGTTCGCGGCGAGCGCGAGCATCTTCGGGCCGAGCGCGGCCAGCACCCGCCCGGTCGACGGCACGGATGGCCGCGCCGCGTCGAGTGCGTCGAGGAAGCCACCCATCGCGGCCAGTGGTCGCTGGTAGCGGCCTGGTTCGCCGGCGTCGACCACGTCGGCGTGACTGACCCCGATGCCCAGCAGGAACCGGTCGCCGTGCTCCGCGGTGAGCGACGCGGTCCGGGCCGCGGTCTCCTCCGGGCTGTGCATCCACAGGTTGAGCACGCCGGTCGCGATGACGGTGCGCCGGGTCGCCGCGAGCAGCCGTCCGGCGGTGTCGAAGGCCGGGCCGCCGGCGTCGGGGAACCAGAGCGCGGCGAATCCCAGGTCGTCGAGCTCCGTGGCGGCGTCGGCCGCCTCGGCCGGATCCCCGAACCGCAGGTGCAGGCTCCAGATCCCGACCCCGCTGAGCTCCATGTCGTCCTTTCGCCGCCGTTCCGTTGGCGTTGGGCACTTTACGCCCAATGCGGCACTAGGTGCCAGCATCGATATCGGAGGGCATCTGTGGCGCCGGGTCCGGCGCGGCTGCGGCTGCGGCTGGCGTAGGGGGGTGGTCCGTCCGCGCCGGAGCCGTCCCGCGGACGGATCCAGCCGGCCGCGACAAAAACACAGGTCAAGGCCTACCACGCAGCCGTGCCGCCAGGGACCGCCGCTGAGCGGGAGCGGCATGGCTATCGAGCCGAAGCGGCTGCGGAGCCGACGAAAAATAGGTGAAGATATAACCCGTGGTGACTGACCCGGCGAGTGGCCATCTCGGCCGCCGCCTCGACCGCGTCCCACGACCGCGCGTGCGCCGAGGTGCGGCGCCGGTAGGCGGGCCCGGTAGGCGAGGTCGATAGCCGTCGATAGCCAGGGCCGTCAGGCAGGTGCCGCTCCAGCCGCACATTCCCAACTATGATCTTGCCGGATTTTGTTGATCATGAAAACCGATGAAGGGGTCGAAGATGATTCACCGCGCGCGATTACTCGTCACCGCTCTCGTCTGCTGTACGGGTCTGCTGCTGGGGGCCTGCGGGGGAGGAGGTGGCGATACCGGTACGTCCGCGTCGGGGGCCACGGGTGAGCCTGTGGCGGGTGGCGAAGCGCGGATCCTGCTGCTGAGCGAGCCGCGCACGATGGACCCGGCGGTCATCGGCAACGTCTACGCCAGCGGAGCCCTTATCGGGAACGCCCTGTACGGAACACTGATGACCGACGACGAGGCGGGTGAGATCCACTACTCGATGGCCGAGTCGTTCGAGTCCGCCGACAACGGCAAGACGTTCGAGCTGAAGCTGCGGCCGGGGCTGGTGTTCTCGGACGGTACTCCGCTGAATGCGGATGCCGTGAAGTTCAACTGGGACCGGACCAAGGAACCGGCCACAGGCTCCGCCAGCCGGGCGGATGCTGCGATGATCGCCTCGTCCGAGGTGGTTGACGACGTCACGCTGCGGGTCACCCTGGTCACCCCCGTGCCGAAGTACTCCGAGGCCATCGTCACCTCGACGCTGAACTGGATCGCCTCGCCGGCGGCCCTGCAGAAGGGCGGGCCGGCCTTCGACAAGAACCCGATCGGCGCCGGGCCGTTCACCCTGCAGAGCTGGGCCCGCCAGGACAACATGCGGCTGGTCAAGAACCCCCGCTACTGGGACGCGCCCAAGCCGTACCTCGACTCCCTCGTCCTGCGCCCGGCACAGGACAGCAACCAGCGCTACAACACGCTGCTCACCGGTGGTGCCGACCTGGCGGTCGACTCAAGCTGGATCAACCTCGGCAAGGCTGACGAGGCGGGGCTGTCGGTCGACTTCCTGCCGGCCAGCGGCGGCATCGTCGCCGCGCTGAACACGCGCCGGGCGCCGTTCGACGACGTGCGCGCACGTCAGGCGGTCGCGAAGGCGCTGGACATGGACGCGCTGAACCTCGCCGTCTGGAACGGCAGCGCGCGGATGGCCACCACGCTGTTCACCGACTCATCACCGTTCTACTCGCCCACGCCGTTGCAGAAGACGGACAAGGCGACCGCCCAGAAGCTCTTCGACGAGCTCGCCGCCGAGGGCAAGCCGGTCTCCTTCTCGTTCACCACCACTCCGGCGTCGGAGAACCGGAAGATGGCCGAGAACATCCAGGCCCAGCTGAGCGCGTTCAAGAACGTCAAGTTCCAGGTCCGGGTCATAGAGATCGCCGAGTTCTCGGCGCTGCGCACGTCCCACGACTACGACGCGGTCCTCACGTCCTCGATGTTCCTGGACCCCGACCCCCGGCTGCCGACGACCCTCCTCGGGGGCTCGTCGGCGAACCTGTCCATGCTCGACGATCCTCAGCTGAACGAGAGCCTGCTGGCGGGACGGACCGCGACCACCGTGGAGGAGCGGAAGAAGGCCTATGACCGAGTGCAGGCCCGGCTGACGGAGGTGGTCCCGATGATCTTCTTCGCGCGCGGGCCGCTCGGCGCCATCTCGGCCAGGAACGTCGGCGGTGTCACGCAGTACGGCCTTGGATCGCTGCTGCCGGAGAAGCTGTGGATCCAGTCATGACGGCCTGACAGCGGCACAACGTACATCGCCTGACGGCCGTCACCTGGCGCGCGTCGATCATCGTCGGCGCGCGCCAGGGTGGCTTCGGGCGGCGGTGCCGGGCGGACGTCGTCCTCGTCGGGCACGGGCTCCACCCGGTCGCCCACGCGCAGGGTGCCGCCGCGCACGACGTCCGCGCGCAGGCCGCCCCGCCTTCTGAGCGCGCCCGCGACGCCCTGCCGGGTGAGCCGTTCGAGGGCGAGGTGGCGCCTGGGCACTGTCCGTGGTGGTCCCGGAAGGCCTTCCGGGACGTCGGCTGATCGGTTCCCGCCCGGTGCGGAGCGCGGGCCTCGCCGGTGACCGAGGACGCACGGCCTCGTTTTCGCAGGTCACGTCATTGATCGTTTCCTGTGGGCGGTTAGGTGATTGTGTGCCGGGTGCATTTCGCCACCGTGGCGGCCGGTGTGGGCGCAGTTCGTTTTTCCATTACCGTGGGTAGTGTGATTTGCGGCTCACGTTGTCAACCGATTCGCCTCGTCTCGCGGCGCCGATTGAATTTGCAGGTAACGGGCCCAGAGCGGAGCTCGCACGGGTTGCGAGGAAAAAGTGACTCGGGCCAGCACGGTGTACGTTCTGATCTGTGTCCGGACGGGTGGCTTTAGCGAGCTCTTCCGGCGGAGCTGCCGCAATTCCGCCAGGAGTCCGGATCGTAATTCATCGTGCCCTCGCGGTCTTACGCGCGCATGCATTGTTCGTCAGCCTGTTCGCGCTGGGTACGACGATAAGGATCATCGCGATGGTCGGGTATCGACCCGCGCTGTGGTTCAACGACAGTCTCGAGTACGTGAGCCTGGCGCTGCGGCCAGAGCCCTATGTGATCAGGCCGTCGGGCTACAGCCTGTTCCTGCTCGTCCTGCGGCCGCTGCACAGTTTCACGTTGGTCGTGGCGTTCCAGCACGTCATCGGCCTGGCCGTCGGCGTCGCCGTCTACGCCCTGTTACGTCACCTCTCGCTCCCCGGGTGGGCGGCAGCGGCCGCCTCAGCACCGCAGCTCCTCGACGGCTACCAGATCGCGCTGGAACACATGGTGCTGTCGGAGACCCTTTTCGCCGGTCTCCTGGTGGGCGCCGCGACGGCTCTCTCCTGGCATGCGGTGTTACGCCCGCGGGCCGCCGCCGTTGCCGGTGCCTGCCTGGCCGGCGCCGCGGTGACCAGATCGATCGGCCTTCCGCTCGCGGTCGTCGCGGCGGTGTGGCTTCTGCTCCGTCGGCCCGGATGGCGGACGGTCGCGGTGTTCTCGGTGGCCTTGCTGTGCCCGCTCACGGGGTACTGCGCCTGGCATCTGACCGAGCACGGCACCTTCGGCACATCGGGCAGCACCGGGATCTTCCTCTACTCCCGCACCGCCACCTTCGTCGACTGCGCGAAGCTGGATCTGCGTCCTGAGCTGCTGGTTCTCTGCCCCGACGGGCCGGTGGACGACCGCCGGCCGCCATCGGACTACATCTGGCACACGGACACGCCGCTTTACCGCCTGCCCGGCGGCACGTTCGACCGAAACAAGGAGCGGATCGCGCGGGATTTCGCGCTTCACGCCATCCTCGCGCAGCCGCTCGACTATCTCCGGGTCGTCGGGCGCGACTTCGGGCGTACCTTCCAATCCCGGCTCGAGGACTATCCGAACCGGGGAGTCGCCGAGCGTTATCTGTTCGGCAGGGCAACGCTCCCACTTGAGGGACGACCGGGATTCGCGGCGGATCTGCGGGCCTACGAGCGCGGCCCCTTCGCCACCGCGGCGCACGAACCGGCGGCATCCTGGGCGGTCTGGTACCAGCGGCACATGCGGATGCCCGCCCCGATGCTCGGTGTGCTGCTCCTGGCCGGCGTGCTCGGGCTGCTCGGGATGCTGTTCCCGGCCCGGGCCGGCGTCCCGCGCGCACCATTGGGGCTATTCGTCGTGTTCGGAGCGTTGTCCCTGTTGCTCCCGCCCATGGTCGCGGGCTTCGACTACCGGTACATCCCGCCGTCGTTCCCCTTTCTCGGGGGCGCGGCCGCGCTGGCCGTCTCGTCGGTCGCCAGCGCGCTCCGCGGAGACCGGAACCGGAACCGGAACCGGAGGCGGCCCCGGCCCCGGCAGCCTTCCTAGCCCTGGCCCCGGGCCGGTCGCGGGCGCGCGGATGCCGGTGGCCGGCCACTCCACGGAGCGGGCCCATGCAACGTGGTCTGCCCCGGGTACAAGTCGGTGCAGGTCCCGGCGGACAGTTCGCGCTACGACCGCATCCGCCACCGGCGGCGGTTATCCGGCGCGCCTCGGCGGATGCGTCACGATCATGGCGGCAGATGCGTCACGACCATGGGCGCATATGCATCACGCGATCATGTACAGGCATGCCATGGCCAGGTACGATTCCGATACAGTGATCGAACTTGCAGGGAGCGGTTCCGGATCGGTGGAGGTGCCTGTGGAGCCGCGTCCACGTAGCCCTGAGCTCTTCCCGCGGCGCGCCGCCGCACTCGTGTCCGCCGCGCTCGCGGACACCCGGGTAGTCGTCGTCAACGGTGCCCGGCAGGTCGGCAAGAGCACCCTCGCCCAGCTCACGGCGGGCCAGCATGGCAACGCACAGGCCTACTACCTGGACGAGGAGTCGACCCGAGCCGCCGCGACGGCGGATCCGATCGGGTTCCTCAACCACCACGGCCTGTTGATGATCGACGAGATCCAGCGTGTGCCGGAGCTGCTCCTCGCGATCAAGCGGGAGGTCGACCGGGATCAGAGCCCGGGTCGGTTCCTTCTCACGGGCTCCGCCCGGCTGTGGGGGCTGCGCGGGATCCCCGACACCCTCCCCGGCCGGTCGGAGACCGTCGAGCTGTGGCCGCTCGCCCAGGGCGAGATCGACGGAGGACCGGACGGCTTCGTCGACGCCGTGTTCGCCGACGACGACCTCGGCGCTGACCCAAGCGTTGACCTTGACCTCGCCTCCGGCGCGCTGCGGCGCGACGACTACGTCGGACGGGCGCTGCGGGGCGGCTTCCCCGAGGCCGTCCGCCGTGCCGATCCCCGACGCCGGGCGCGGTTCTTCGAGTCCTACATCTCGGACCTGATCGCGCGGGACATCCGCCAGATAGCCGAGATCGAGCGGACGTCCGAGCTGCGCAGACTCGTCCAGGCGCTGGCCGCGAACACGAGCGGCCTCGTCGTCCCACGCCGGCTCAGCAATGACCTGGACGTCTCCGCGTCCACGGTGGCCCGGCACATCGAGGCACTCGAGCTGGTCTACCTCGTGCAGCGGATCCCGGCCTGGTCCAGCAACCTCACCACCCGCGCGGTCGCGACCCCGAAGCTCATCCTCGTCGACTCCGGGCTCGCCGGGCACCTGACCGGCATGACATCGCGGCGCGCATCGCATCCGACGGCCCCCGTGGGCCCGCTTCTCGAGAACTTCGTGCTCGGAGAACTGGCCCGCCAGCTCACCTGGGCCGACGAGCCGGTCGCCCTTTTCCACTATCGCGACCGCGACCGTAACGAGGTCGACGCCGTCCTCGAACGGGCATCCGGCGAGGTCGTCGGGATCGAGGTGAAGGCCGCCGAGACCGTGCGTGCCGAGGACTTCCGCGGGCTGCGCCGGCTCGCGGATCAGATCGGCGATCGTTTCCGTGCCGGCTATGTTCTCTACGCCGGAGCCGAGGTCCTTCCCTTCGGCCCACGCATGCGGGCCGCCCCGATCTCAACTCTGTGGACGACAGGATCAGGGTAGGTGCCGGAGGGCGCGTGGGGCGGTCTGGGCGCGGAGACGGGCGGCGTCCTGTTCGCCGCGCGTCCCGGCCGGCGCGATCACGTGGTGCTGGCGTCGAAGTTCTTCGCCAACCTCTTCCCCGGCGACCCCAACGGCGGCGGCGCGGGGCGGACGTCGATTATCGCGCTGCAGGTCGAGTACTCGCTGCTGGCCTGCACCGTCGAGGGCGAGATGTCCACCGTGTACCCGCCACTGGCGCAGAGCGACGTCCGCTACTGAGCCTGCGCCCGCATTCCTGTTCCTGGACGGCCCTCCTGCCGTATGGCTCAGCGACTTTCAGAAGAGGGTCAGGGGCTCGGCTGGTATCGGCTGCGGCAGAGGACCGAGTTCGGGGACGCGGGCCCGGACCTCGTCGTGGAAACGGCGGGCGAGCAGCGGAGCGTCGGCGTTGTCCGGGGTGTGGATGAAGACGGTGGGCGATCGTCCCTCGCGCAGCCACGTGACGGTGGTGTCGACCCAGTGCCGCCAGCCCTCGACCGTCCGGGCGGAGTCGTCGCGGCCGAGGTAGCGGACGATCGGCTGGTCGGTCAGCGCGAGTGACCGGAGCGGCATCCGGGGCTTCTTCGCCCAGGCGTCCCGTTCGGCGTCGCTCGTCGGCGGGCTGCGGAAGAACTCGGTTGTGTCGAACGGAATCCATTCGGCGCCCACGGTGGCGAGTGCGTCCTCGAGCAGGCGCGCCGCGCGCGGGTCGGCGAAGAAGGCCGGATGGCGGACCTCCACCGCGTACCGGTGGGACGTGTCGAGCCGGCGCAGAAAGCGGGCGAGCAGCGACACGTCGGCCGGGCCGAACGCCCCCGGCAGCTGAATCCAGAGGGCGTGCGCCCGCGGGCCGAGTGGCTCCATCGCGTTCAGGAACGAGCGAAGCACCTCGTCGACGTCGGTGAGGTGGCGTTCGTGCGTGATGACCTTCGGCAGCTTGACCACGAACCGGAAGCCGGGGTCGGTCTGCCGCGCCCACGTGGCCACGGTCTCCCGGGCCGGGGTCGCATAGAACGTGGTGTTCCCCTCGACCGCGTTACACCAGGCGGCGTAGTGCCGCAGGCGCTCGTGGGCCGGCAGCGGATGGGCCAGCAGGCGCCCCTGCCAGGACTTGTGGGTCCACATCGCGCACCCCACGTGCAGATGCATGTCTCGTGCCCTCCGTCGCTGGATCGCGCCGGCCTACGCCGGCTGGCTGAAGGTCGTGAAACCGGGGTGTAGGGGCGGTGATACCGCCGCTGTCTAGCGTCGTCTCCAGCTTCCCAGCTGCTGAGCACCATGGAAGGACGACGCGTGACAGCCACACCCGCTGTCCGGGCCGATGGCCTGGTCAAGAGATTCGGCGATTTCCGTGCCGTCGACCGGATCGATCTCGAGGTGCGACACGGCGAGATCTTCGGCGTGCTCGGGCCGAACGGCGCCGGCAAGACGACGATGCTGAAGATGCTGGCGACCCTGCTGCCGATCGACGGCGGCCGGGCCGAGATCTTCGGTGTGGACGTCGCCGCCCAGCCGCACCGGGTCCGCCAGCTCATCGGCGTGACCGGCCAGTACGCCTCGGTGGACGAGGATCTCTCCGCCACCGAGAACCTGTGGCTCTTCGGCCGGCTCCAGGGCCTGAAGGCCGCGGACGCTCGCGCCACCGCGCGCCGGCTGCTGGAGCAGTTCGGCCTGGAGGAGGCCGCCGAGCGGAAGATCTCGGCGTTCTCCGGCGGGATGCGCCGCCGCCTCGACCTCGCCGCCTCCCTCATCACCCGACCACCGTTGATCTTCCTTGACGAGCCGACCACCGGACTCGACCCGCGCACCCGCGGCCAGATGTGGAACACCATCCGCGGTCTCGTCGAGGACGGCTGCACCGTCCTGCTCACCACCCAGTACCTGGACGAGGCCGACCAGCTCGCCGACCGGGTCTGCGTGATCGACCAGGGCCGCAAGGTCGCCGAGGGCACTCCGGACGAGCTGAAGACCCAGGTCGGCGATTCGACCCTGCAGCTTCAGCTCGCCCCCGGCGCCGACCAGGCGCTCGCCCGCGAGGTGGTGTTCCGGGTGCTCGGCGAAGAGCCGGTCACCACCCCCGAGTCGGGCCGGATGAACGTTCCGCTCGATGTCGCCGACCGCGCCGCCGACGTGCTGATCGCGCTGCGCGAGGCCGCCGTCTCGATCTCCTCGGTCAGTGTCGCGAAGCCCAGCCTCGACGAGGTCTTCCTCGCCCTCACCGGCCACGGCACGGATACCGGAGACGGCACCGGCACCGGCACCGGGGACGGCACGGGCACCGCCGGCCCGGCCGGCGCCGTCCCCGGCCAGGACACGAACAGCCCCGACAAGCCCGTCATGGAGAAGGCCCGATGAACACCCTCGTAGCCGAACCGTCCGCCGCCCGCCCGCGATCGGCGCCAGCCGTCGACCCGGCCGCAGCCGTAGCCCGCACGCGCGCCCGCCCCGGGCTGGGCGACACTTTCAACCAGACCTTCGCGATGGCGTGGCGGGCGCTGAAGAAGATGCGCCGCAACCCGGAGCAGTTCTTCGACGTGGCGCTGCAGCCTCTGCTGTTCACCGCGATGTTCGCCTACGTGTTCGGTGGCGCGATCTCCGGTGACGTCGACAGCTACCTGCCGTTGCTGATTCCCGGCATCGTCGCCCAGACCGTGCTCACCACCTGCATGGCCACCGGGGTGCAGATGCGGGAGGACATGGACAAGGGCGTCTTCGACCGGTTCCGGTCGTTGCCGATGTCCCGGATCGCGCCGCTCGCCGGGCCGATGATGGCGGATCTGATCCGCTACCTGATCGCGGCGGTGCTGACCTATCTGATGGGCCTGCTGCTCGGCTACCGGCCGGGCGGCGGTGTGCTCGGTGTTGTCGGTGCCGTCGTGCTCGCGGTCTTCACCGGCTGGGCGCTCGCGTGGGCGTTCACCTGGATCGGCACACTGGCCCGCAGCGCCCGCAGCGTGCAGGGGATCTCGATGATGATCCTCTTCCCGCTCACCTTCCTTTCCAACGCCTTCGTGCCGGCGGACACGCTGCCGGGCTGGCTGGAGTCCTTCACCAAGATCAACCCGGTGTCGCACCTGGTCTCCGGAACCCGCGACCTCGCCAACAACGGCGTGATCACCGGGCAGGTCGGCTGGACGCTGCTCGCCGGCCTCTGCGTGATCGTGATCTTCATGCCGCTGTCGGTCATCAGCTACAAGCGGCACCTCTAGCCGTGAATGCGGTGCCCCCACCCGATGGGCGGGCGACGCCCGGACGGCGTCCTGCCCGGTCAACTGCCCGGCCAGCCATCCAGCCATCCAGTCAGGCGTTCGGCCAGGTGCTCGACGAGGGCGCGGGCCTCGTCGAGCACCTGGGCCGGCCGCCGTCCGGCGACGCTCGCCCGGACCGCCGCAAGCGTGCCGGGCGCGCGGCGCTCGGCGAGCGGCTCGATCCGCGACCACCCCATCGACGGGATCGTCGCGGGGTAGGCGAACCGTTCCGCGAGCGCCAGCAGCCGGACCGCGTCCTCCGGGGCCATCCCGGCCAGACAGTCTCCGGGCGCCGGGAGGTTCTCCCGAAGACCCCAGGCGCCCAGTGCGAACAGCACCGTCCCGTACACCGGGTAGTCGGCGCCGGCCTGCCCGCGCCGGAACGCTTCGACGCAATGGGTGAGGCAGGCCCGAAACAGGCTGTGACCGGTGGCGAGGTCGTCGGCCGTGCTCGCGTGCCGGGCGAACGCGGCCACCGTCGCCGCGTTGCACACGAGCACCCAGGGCTCGAGGCCGGTGGGTTCCACGCCCGGCAGCCGCAGGGCCCGCATCTCCTCCGCCGCGTCCACGTACCGGCGTAGACCACCAGTCGTGTCGCCGCGGGCGATCATGATCTCGGCCTCGGCGGTGGCCATCATCCTGCCGCCGAGCCCCGTCCTGTCCTCCGGGGCGCTCTGGGCGAGGTAGCTCTCGGCCGCTTCGAGCCGGCCGTCGTTGATGGCGTCGAACGCCAGCAGCACCCTGAGCTGCGCGACGTCGTCGCGGGCGCCGAGCCGTTCCAGGACGGGCAGTGCCGCGCGAGCACACGACCGGGCGGTGGTGACGTCCCCGAGCTGCATCGACAGCGCGGCGAGCTGGGTGCGCAGCACGGCCGCGATCCACGGGCCGTCCTGCGGCGCGGCGAGCGCCAGCGCCCGTTCGGCGCAGGCCGCCGCCGTCCGCGGGATACCGTCGTTCTCCCACAGATGGGTCAGCCACATCAGCGCGGCCAGGCGCGTGTGCCGGTCGGCGTCGTCCGCCAGCCGTTCCAGCCGTGCCACGGTGTCCGCGGGTCGGGTCGGATCGAGCGCAAGCTGCGCCCGCACCGAACCGGCCAGCCACGTGTTCTCCGCGTCCGCCGGATCGAGCGGCGCCAGCAGTTCGCGGGCCTCCTCCGAGTACCTGACGGTCATGAGCATCTTCGTCCGCAGGACGGCGATCCGGCTGGCCAGGGTCGCCGAGGCCGCCGCTGGCGGCGGGGACCAGTCGTGCAGGGCCTCGGCGACCGCGTTGGCCAGCACCATCATCCGCGTGTGATCGCCGCGGATCTCCCAGAACGGATTGAGCACCGCCAGCAGCCGCACGACCGCCTCGGTACCGCCGTCGACCAGCGCGGCCCGCAGTTCGTCGGCGAGGTTCGTCTCCTCGGCCGCGACCGCGTCGATCGTCGCGAACTGCCGCTCACTGAGCAGGTCCGCGCCGTGCCGGGTGACGTAACCGACCGCCCAGGCCCGCTGGGCCCGCCGCGCCGACACCTGCTCGCCGGCCTCGGCCAGCCGCAGCCGACCGAACTCGCGGACGGTCTCCAACATCCGGTAGCGGACCCCGTCGGCCGACTCACGCACGCTCAGCAGCGACTGGTCGACGAGGTTCTGCACGGCGTCGACCGCGTCGAAGGGCTCCGGGCCGGCCCCCTCACCAGCGGGGCCGAGCACCTCCTCCGCGGCGTCGAGGGTGAACCCGTCCGGAAAGAGCGCCAGCCGACGCAGCGACCGCCGTTCCGGCTCGGCCAGCAGGTTCCACGACCAGTCGATCACCGCGAACAGCGTGCGGTGACGGTCCGGCGCGCCGCGGTCGCCGCCGCGCAGCAGTGCGAAGCGGTCCGCCAGCCGCCGGTCGACGTCCTCCACCGACATCGCGCGGACCCGCGCCGCCGCCAGCTCGATCGCCAGCGGAAGACCGTCGAGCCGGTGGACGATCCGGTCGACCACCTCGGGGTCGAGCCGGACGGTGGGCCGGGCCGCGGTGGCGCGCTGGCGGAAAAGCTCGATCGCGTCGGTACGGGCCAGCTCCCCGAGCAGGTAGACCCGCTCGGCGCTGATCGCCAACGGCGCCCGGCTCGTGGTGAGCACCCGGACGTCCGCGGTGGCCGTGACGAGGAAGGCGACCAGCTCGGCGACCTCCTCGACGAGATGCTCGCAGTTGTCCAGCAGCAGCAGGCTCGACCCGCGCGAGAGCTGCGCGGCGATGCGTGTGCGCAGGTCGGCGCGCTGGCCCGGGGACAGCACCCGGCGCTCGCCGATCGAGTCGCGGACACCGAGCGCGGAACCGACCTCGCCGAGCAGGTCCTCGGGCGCCGTCACCCCGACCAGGTGGACGACGTGCACCACCGGCAAGGTGCTCTCCCGGGCGAGCACATGCGCCAGCCGGGTCTTGCCGAGACCACCCGGCCCGACGATCGACACCACCCGTGACCGGTCCAGCAACGCCCGCAGCCGGTCGACGTCGCGCTGCCGGCCCAGCAGGGGAGTGGCGTCGTAGCGGATGCCGTCGCGGACGGGCTGGTCGGCGGCGAGCAGGTCGCGCTGCTGCCGGGTGAGCGCCTCCCCGGGGCTGATACCGAGCCGTTCCCGCAGGTCCCGCCGGTAGCGCTCGAAGCGCTCCAGAGCCGCGCCCGGCCCGCGGGCGGCGGCCTCGCTGCGCAGCAGATCGGCGAGCAGGGCCTCGTCGTCGGGCCGCTCGGCGTGCGCCGTCTCCAGGAGCCCCAGTGCCTCGGCGTGCCGGTTTGTTCGGCTCGCCGCTCGGGCCAGCAGCAGCCGGGCCGTCGCCAGATCGCGGCCGGCCGCCCGGCGCAGGTCGGCGAGCGGCCCCTGGTCGCCCCCCGGCACCGGTAACAGCGACGCGCCGAGCGCCAGCGCTTCCCGGGCCCGCTCGGCGGCGGCGGGCGGATCAGCCGCGAGGAGGGCGTCAGCCTCGGCGACGAGCCAGCTGAGCAGGCAGCTGTCGACCTCGGTCGGGGGCAGGTCGAGCCGGTAGCCCTCGCCGTCGCGCACCACCGCGGCGCCGCCGCAGGCCGCCCGCGTTCGGGAGACGACCACCTGAAGACCCTTGGTCGCATTGGCCAGCGGCTCCCCGCGCCAGATCAGCTCCACCAGCCGCTCGGCCCGCACCGGACGCCCGCGCTCCGCCGCCAGCGCCGCCAGCAGCGCCCGCGGCCGGTCGCCGACCACCGGGATGCCGTTCCAGTGCACCCCGTCCAGGAGAGTGAGGCCGATGCCCACCCCGGTCACTCTAGAGCGGCGAACTGTGATCGTCGCGGCGAAGGGGCGGCCGGGCGGTCAGGGCCGTGGTGATCGCCGGCCGGGTGCTCCGGCCGCGCTCGGAAGGGGCACTCGGCAGTCCCGCTCGGGACGCTTGGCCGCCGGGCTCGGGATGCACCATGTGGCCGGAGAGGGGCACGACCGTGCGGCCGGCCGGCCGGCCACACGGCACATCGGCAGCCGTCTCCCGCATCACCGGATGAATTCGCGGCGAATATCAGGCGACCGAGTAGACCGTGGCTCTCTCCGCCCGTGTCGAGGCCCATACGGTACTCAAATCGACACGTCGGGCCGGTGGGGCATTCGGGGGCGAGTTGAATCGTGAGTTGGCTGAGCGCCGAGAATGCCGTGGCCGTGCTTACCGCGGCGCTCGGCATAGTGGCGTCCTTCGCGGTGGTCTGGTACGAGCGCCGGGTGCCGCGCCGCAGGCGCATTGGCTACCGCGTGCAGATGGACATGCCCATCGGCGGTGACAACCGTGACGGGCAGGGCCAGGAAAACATACGGCTGGGCTTGTTCAACGATCTCCCCGACATGTCGGACGCCACCCTCGTCCTGCTGCGGGTCGAGAATGACGGCGCGCAGAGCGTCGCCGGCAACGACTACACCGGCGGCGACCTGCATGGTCTCACCGCCGTCTTCACGGATCGCATCGTCAGGGGTGTGACCGTCACCCAGCCCAACGCCGACCATCTCATGGAGCACTTCGCGCCTTCGAGGGGGATGCGGCACAGCGGCAACACGATCTACCTGCCTCGTGTCCCGCTCGACAGGGGTGAGCACTACAAGCTTCTGGTGCTCCTGACCGGCGGTAGCGTCGGCTGCGCCGTCCGCGTTGCCGGCGGGATCCAGGAAGGGGCGGTGAAGCCCAACCGGAGCACGACAGTCGATGACAAGCCGCCCCTGTTCAGCCGGCCCGCTCGCCTGATCACCATTGTGCTCACCCTCTGCGTCATGGTGCTGGCGAGCATCATCGTCGTGGGCGACGGCCCACCTCCGCCCATCGGCTGCGCCACGGGGCGGCTGACCGTCAACGGGTCCACGGCCTTCGCGCCGGTGGTGCAGGAAATCGCCAGCAGATACGAGTCGGACTGCCCCGACTCGGACATCACCGTGGAGGCGCGCGGCAGCAACGAAGGGGCGCTGCGGCTGGTGGAGGCGGGCGAGTCCGAAAAGGGATCCCCGGCCATGATCGTCATCCATGACGGTGCCCGTTCGCAGCTCGACGCGCGGCTTCAGGGGGAGCGGGTGGCCATTTCCGCCTTCGCCGTCGTGGTGAACGAAAAAGTGTCGGTCAGGAGCCTGACGATCGAGCAGATACGCCGCATCTACCGGGGTGATGTCGTCAACTGGAACCAGGTCGGCGGCCCCGATCTCCCGATCCTGCTGGTGAGCCGTGACGCCAACTCCGGTACCCGTGACCTGTTCCGGCGCCGCATCCTCGCCGGCATGGGCGAACCCGCCTTCACCTCGCAGGACTGCGAGCACAAGAATTTCCCACAGGACAAGGTCATCCGCTGTGAGCTCGACAGCACCGAGCGGGTACTGAGAAACGTGGCGAGGCTGCCGGGTGCGGTCGGGTACGGCGAACTGCGTACCGCCGAGGCCGTCGAGGGCCTGCACACCGTGCGCATCGACGGGCAGGAACCGTCGATCGAGGCGATCGGGAAAAGTGCCTATCCCTTCGCGGAGGTCGAATACGCGTACACCTTCGGGCAGCCGCCCGCCGGCTCCCTCACCTTGAGCTTCCTCGACTACCTGACGAGGGGCGGCGGGCAGAACGCCATCAAGGATCACGGTGACCTGCCGTGCTACAGCCCGGAAGGCTTCAGACGTTGCCAGGAGGGGTCCTGAACCTCCACCGGCGACGGTGGGCGGGATGCCGACCGGAGTGAGACCTGGCGGAGCCTGACCAGATCGTGATCCGCGCGGTCAGGACGGCAAGGATCTCCGCGCAGATTGCCAGGGCGATCTCCTCGGCGTGCGGCGAGGACACCCCCGCCGAGCAGCACCAGGCGCGTCATCGGGACGAACAGCTCGACGACGGTCGTGCCCTGCCGGGCGGCCGCCGTCCGTGCCGCTGGTTCGGGTCGACGTCCTCCACCTCGGCGATGAGCCGGCCGTTGCCGGCGTCGCGGCGCAGGGCCGCGCCGAGCCGCGCGGCGGACTGCCGGTAGGCGGGATCGTCCAGGACCCGCTGGACGGCGTCAGCGATCTTCGCCGGCTTCGCCGCCCGCCCGACCGACAGCCCGGCGCCGTGATGCCCCCCCGGGCGGCGTTGTCGGCCTGGTTCTGGAACGTGCTGGACATGGACACCAGGACCAGCGGCGCGTCCCCGGCCGGCGGCTGCCACGGCTCGGACGCCCACACCGGGTCGTCGAGGACCGGCCCGACGTAGCGGACGTTCGCCGGCAGCCGCGCCGGGAAGTCGAACTCCGCTCCCGGTACGGAGCGTGCTCCGGCTGCTGGTCGGGCCGGTTGAGGCCGTTCCGCCAAGGGCGGAAGGCCGCGCCGGCCGCGGCGACGGCGGGCACCATCGAGTCCTCGGCGAGGACGGCGACCCGGTGACCGCGTTCGACGAGCCGCCGCGCGAGGCCGAGCTCTGGAGCTACGGAGCCGCCACCGTCAGTGAGGGTGAACAGGTACGTGTTGCTCATCGGTGACCTTCCTTCGGTCCTTCGTTCGGGATTCCTGTCGAGTCAGCTGTCCAGCACGTCACGGATCAGCACGCCGCGTACCAGCGCGGTCATCGTCCGGGTGGTTTCCGGCCGGCTCAGGTGCAGGTCGCGGCACAGCAACTTCCACGTGTAGACGTCGGTCGCCGCGTGCAGCGCGTTGAGGCCGCGCAGCCGGTCCGCCGGCGCGGTGGGCAGGTGGGGCGCGAAGACCTCCTCCAACCAGGTCCGATGAGCCGCCCGGGCATGCTCGAGGAGGGTGGCCAGACGCCCGAGCCGTTCGGCGGACATCGCCCAGCGGACGTTGAGGTCACCGGACCGCTCGTACTGCTCGATCAGCACCTCGACGGCGTGCTCCGGATCGCCGTGCCGCACGGAGGTTCGCAGCCCCTCGATCTCTGACCCCAGGAGCTCGATCGCGGCCGAGGCGGCGCCCTCCTTGGACTCGTAGTGGTTGAGGACGGTCTGGTGGGAGACGCCCGCGACGGCCGCGACGCCGGCCAGGGTGACGTCCTCGTCGGGGGTGTGAGACAGCATGCGGCAGCCGTCGCCGCGCGCGACGCTGGCGACAGCGACTGGTGATCGGGCCAGGTCAGCCCAGGGCTGGCTGCTCGTCCTGCTGGTCGAGTCCGCTGACATGCGCGTCCGGGTCACGCATCCGCCACGCATCGGTCACGAGTTCCCGCAGGCGTTCGACCGTCACCGCTGCCAGGCGCACCATCACCAGGGGCAGGCCGTTGTAGGCCGGCGTGGTGAAGAAGATGTCAGGTTCCCCGAGCAGGAGCGCCTGCTTTTCGGCCTCGTCGCCGACGAACAGCACTGCGGTATCAGTGCGGATCAGGCGCGGCTTCCCGGGCGTGCGCTCGGGATAGGACCAGACGAACCCCTTGCCGGCCACCCGGAAGTCAAAGCCATCGCTCTCGATCTCCACCACGTGTGGCAGCGCCAGCGCCAACCGGCGCACGTCGTCGGCGTCAGCCACCGAGGTCTCCCCGAGAACGCGCCCGCAGCATGCGACGAGGCTATCCTCCGGCAGCCGGGAACGGTTTTGGATAACTTGGTCCGGGTTGTATGGCTGCTTGTCTGGCCGATTCGGGGGGCGGGGCATGACGGGTTACGTCTGGCGGCGTTCGTCGGCCGCCTTGTCGGTGCTGGGCGGTGTACTGATCCTGGCCTGCTGGCTGCTGACCGTCTTCACACCGGTGCCGGTCCTTGTGCCGGTGGCCGTCGTGACCGGCCTCGCCGTCCTGCAGTACCTGGTGGGGCCGCGGGTCGTGGAGTGGCTGGCCCCAGCCCGAGAGCTGGAGCGTGGCGCCGACGGATATCTCAGCGACGAGCCGGTTGCCGCGATCGTCGCCCGGCAGTGCCGGAACGCCGGCATTCCGCTGGTCCGGCTCGGCATCGTCGAGGACGGTGACCCCAACGCGTTCACCTTCGGCCGGACCAGGCGGGACGCGCGTATCTGGATTTCCCGCGGGCTGCTCGACCGGCTCAACGACCGCGAGGTCGAGGCGGTGGTCGCACACGAAATCGGGCACATCAGGAATCGGGACTTCGCCGTGATGACGGCGCTGTGCGTGGTGCCGGCCCTCATGTACTACGCGGCGGCCGGCGCGCGCAGCAGCGACCAGTCCGGGGACAACGACCCGGTCAGGCTGATCGGGTCCGCCGCCTACCTGCTCTCCGAGCTGGCGCTGCTCAGCTTCTCGCGCGCTCGCGAGCTGGGGGCCGACCACGCTTCCTGCGTGATGACCGGGGACGGCGACGCGCTGTGCTCCGCCCTCGTCAAGATTGTGTACGGGATGGGGGAGCGGGATCAGGATCTCGCCGCCCGCGTCCACGCGCTGCGGGAGAACGACGAGAAGGGAGCGGCCCGTCGGCTGGCTCGCCGGGAGAGCAGGGTCCGGGCAGTCGGTGCCCTCGGTATCGCCAGCAGCGGCTCGGCGCCGTCCGTCGGCCTGATCGGCCCGGAGCTGCCCCCCGAGCGTCTCGTGCGGGCGTTGCGCTGGGAGGTCACCAGCCCCTGGGCGCGCTGGCTGGAGATCTGCTCCACCCATCCCCTCGTCTCGACCCGGATCGCCGCGCTGGAGGCGAGCGGCCTGCCCGGTGCGCCCCGGCAGTGGCGGGGAGCCCGGGCCGCGGCGCGCGGGAGCGCCGGCGAGCGGGTCCGGGCCCGCGGCCAGTTCCTGGTGGAGCTGCCCGTGTACTTCGGTGGCTGGATCTGCCTGGGTGCCGCGCTGATCCTCGCCCGCCGTGGGCCCGACCACTACGACCTGGGCTTCCTCGCCGGACTGGTGACGGCCGCCGGTGCGCTGCTGCTGATCCGCGCGGGCCTGCGGGCACCGCTGGGCACTCCGGAGCCGGTCGGACGGCTCACCGACCTGCTCGACCGGCTCGACGCCGGGCCACTCGGCGCGATACCGGTCAGCCTGCGCGGGACGATCGTGGGCCGGGGCGGGTTCGTGACCTCGCCCGACCTCGTCCTCGCGGACGCCAGCGGGACGGTGCCCGTCGTGTACCGCCACCCGGCGCCGGGAGGAGGGATCCTGTTCGCGCTGACCCGGGCCCAGTCCTTCGTCGGAGACGAGGTGGTGGTGACCGGGTGGTATCTGCGCGCGCCCCATCCGTACGTCGAACTGCGCACCGTCAGCGGCGCCGAGGCCGGGACCGTCCGGTGCTGGCTTTTCGCCGCACGCTATCTGCTGTCCGCCGCGGTGCTCCTCGCCGGAGCCCTGCTGTTCGTGTACGCCCCCTGAGCCCGATCCTCAACCCGGCCTTGGTGGGGGTGAGGATGATGCGCCGCGACAGCGGATGTCTCGACGGACGTCAGCGGGACAGTCCGGTCGCGCGCAGCGGCCGGAAGAACGCGCGGATGTCCGCCACGACGAGTTGTGGTTCCTCAGCCGCTGCGAAGTGGCCGCCACGGCTCATCCGGGTCCAGTGCACGAGGTTCGCCTCGCGCTGCGCAAGAGTGCGTGGCACATGCGTCAGCTCGTACGGGAACACGGCGATGCCCGTCGGTGACTCCAGGACGGGCCGACGGTCGTGCGAGGGGATCCACGGCCGCTGGAACGAGTCGGCGTAGAACCGCAGCGAGCCGCCGACGGTGCCGGTGAGCCAGTAGAGGGCGAAGCTCGTGATGAGATCGTCCTTGCTGAAGCGGCGTTCCACGTCGCCGCCGCAGTCGCTCCAGGCCCGCCGCCGCTGAACCATCCAGGCCGCCAGGCCGGCGGGGGAGTCCTGCAACGCCCAGGCCAGGGTCCGGGGTTCGAAGGTGTGCGTCAGGAAATGCGTGAGGTTGAGCATCGCGGGACGCTGCCGGTCGAAGTCGTCGACCTCCTCGGGCGCGAAGTCGTCCCGGCTCACCCCGCCCAGGTCGGTGCCGAGCAAAGCGGGGAACGTCAGATGTGCGCCGACGAGCCGGTCGGCGAACTCGTGGGCGAGCTGTGCGGTGACGTACGCGCCCGAGTCGCCGCCGTGCGCGCCGAAGCGCTGGTAGCCGAGTTCGGTCATGAGTTTCACCCACAGGGCGGCGGTCTGCCGAAATCCGACCCCGGCCGGGGTGGGCGAGGAGAAGACCGAGCCGGGCAGGGACGGCACGACGACGTCGAAGGCGTCCGAGGGATCGGCGCCGAAACGTTCGGGGTGAGCGAGCGGCTCGATCACCTTCCTGAAGTCCCAGAAGGTCCACGGCCATCCGTGGGAGAGGACGAGCGGAAGCGGTGCGGGGCCGGAGCCGCGTTCGTGGAGCGCATGGACGGTGACACCGTCGATCTCGCCCCGGACGTGCGGCCACCGGTTCATCGCCGCCTCGTGCGCGCGCCAGTCGTACCGCGTGGCCCAGTACTCGGTCAGCTCGCGCAGGTACGGAGCGGGCACGCCGTAGTGCCAGCTGTCGTCCCGTACCGGATCTTCCGCCCAGTCGGTGGTGCGCAGCCGGTCGCCGAGCACGGCCAGACGGTCCTCGCTGATGTGGATCCGAAAAGGCTCGACTGCCACGTATTCACCCTCCGGCCACGATTACCAGGTGAGACGGCCAGCGGTCAGCTGACGGTGAGGCCGTTGTCCATGGTGTAGACGGAGCCGGTCACCGAACGGGCCGCACCGGAGGCGAGGAAGGAGAACAGCGCGGCGACCTCGGCTGGCTCGGCCAGGCCCCGCAGGCCCGCCATGCGACGGGCAAGGTCGGGGTCCATGCCGGCCGGGAACGTCATCGCCGACGCGATGTTGGTGTTGGTGCCCGCCGGGGCGATGGCATTGACGCGCAGCGGCGTCTTGAGGAACTCGACGGCCAGCGCCCGGGTGAGCTGGATGACGCCACCCTTGCTCATGCAGTAGGCGGCGGAGTACGGGAGCCCCTGGATACCGGCGTTGGAGGCGATGTTCACGATGTTGCCACCCGTCTCCAACAGGTGCGGAATGGCGGCCTGAGCCAGGAAGAAGTAGGCGTCAAGATTGACGCCCATCACCCGTCGGTACTGCTCCAGAGTCACCTTCGTGGTGTGCTCGGCCAGGTAGATACCGGCGACGTTGCCCAGTACGTCCAGCTGCCCGAACTCGTCGACGCACGCGGCCACCGCCTCGGCGCACGCAGCCGGGTCGCTGACATCAGCCTGGCGGACCGACACCGTGCCCGCGGTGAGTGCCTTCGTCTCGGCCAGCCGGCCCTCGTCGATGTCGAGGGCCAACACCGAGGCGCCTTCCCTCGCCAGCCGGATGGTGATCGCCCGGCCCATGCCTGATCCGGCGCCGGTGATGAGGGCGACCTTGCCCTCGAATAAATCTGTCACGACTGACATCCCTCGTTTGGTAGATGGCCACAGGGCGCTGGGTCAGGGCAGCGGTCAGAACGGCCGTTGATCGACGAAAATGCCGGGCTGGCCGGCGTGGACCTCGATCCACTCGGCGCCCTCGTCACCGGCCCGCCAGGCGTAGAGAAGGTCGGGCGTGAAGAAGCCCATGCCGGCTCCCACGCGCCGCCTGCCGAAGATCAGCTCGCCGCGGAGGACGTAGTTCAGCTGATGGGTACCGTGGCGATGGGGCTTGACCTTCTCGCCTGGCGCGGCGGTCTCATGGTAGACGCACAGTTGCGGGGACTGGAGAATCGTCCTGGTAACCAGGTCGCGGCCGAACAGGTCCAAGTACTGTCGGGTTTCCTCGGAATCCCCCATGATATCCACGTTGGTACGGCCCGGGATCTCGTTGACGTCGAAGAAGAACTGCCGAGGTCTCTCCTCTTCGCCGTTCCGGTCGGTGTCGCCGTCCATCAGAACGCTCCTTCCAGTTCGATTCGTGACCATCAATGGTTATCTGACGGTCAGGCTGGCGTAGCTGCTTCGGTAGTAGAGGAGCGGAGCAGCACCCTTGTCGTCGACCGCGAGATCGCAGACCTTCCCGACGACGATGGTGTGGTCGCCGGCCTCGTGGAGAGTCTCGATGCGGCAGTCGATCCATGACGCGACGCCGGGCAGGATCGGGGCGCCGGACGGCGCGGGCCGCCAGGGGACGCCGCGGAAGCGATCCTCACCCCGCACGGTGAACCGGCGTGACAGTTCCTCCTGGCCGTCGGCGAGGACGTTCACGCAGAACCGGCCCACGGCCCGGATAGACGGCCACGTGGTGGAGGTGTGCGCCACGCAGAACAGCACGAGCGGAGGAGCGAGCGACACCGAGCTGAACGAGTTGGCCGTGAGACCCACGGGACCGTCCGCCGGGTGCGACGCGGTGACGACCACGATTCCCGTCGCGAACGTTCCAAGCGCGTTCCGGAAGGCGTTCGTGTGGTCGTCGGTGTGGTTCGGGGGCCGTGTGCCGCTCATGTCCCCGGCCCCGCCTTCCGCAGGACGGGTTCCAGGCGGTCGGCCATGACCGCGTGGCCGTCGTCGCCGGGGTGGACGCCGTCGGCCAGGAGTGACTCGTCCAGCAGGGTCTCGCCGTGAACGAGGGTGAGCGACGGGTCGCCGCCGTCGATGCGTGCCTGGACGAGGGACGCCATCGCGACCCGTAGATCGTCGAGCGTGGCGCCGACGCGGTTGGGGGTGGTCTCGGCGTCCGGGCGGCGGATCGGCGTGGTGACCACGATCGGCGTGTCCGGGTGCCCCTGCCGCACCACGGTGAGGAAGACGTCCAGCCCGGCGCGCAGCAGTTCGGCGGTGTGCGGGATCGTCGACCAGCAGTTGGTGCCGTAGCTGATGCTGATCAGTGCCGCCGGGACGCTCGCCAGGTGTTCGGCGGAGGGGATCTCGCCGCGGGCGGCGCCGGCGTAGCCGAGGTTGCAGACGTCGAGGCCCAGCCGGCGGCCCAGCCGTGCGGGCCAGGACGAGCCCGCCGAGCTGGCGACCCAGCCCTCGACGATGGAGTCACCGTAGGCGAGCCAACGCGGACGGGGCGGTCCCGGTTCGAGGGAACCGCCGACCGGGGCGAGTGAGAGCACGGTCGGGCGCATGCGTTCGGGCAGGTAAACGGTCGTCGTCCGCGTGCCGGCGTCCAGGGGCAGCTCCACGGTGCCCTCGCCGTGGACGGCCGGCGCGGTCGCCAGCAGTGTGTCGCCCACCCACATCTCGAAGGTCTGGCCGATGCCGGGGCCGCGTGGGCCGCGGGCGTCGCACTCGGTGCGATACGCGACGACCACCGCCTCGGCGTCGCCCTGTAACTCGAGCCGGACTCCGACCGGAATGGAGGCCGCCTGCCAGGTTCCGCCCGGCAGGCGCGGCGCGTCCGCGGTAACCGCGCGCAGGTAGGGGATCTCCGGCGTACCGGCGAACGGGCTGCCCCGGAGAAATGGGCGTGGATCAAGCGGCGGCATGACGACCTCGCATTCACCGTTGCGCGGCCCGGATGTCTGACGCTTCGAGACCGCCGCATTGTTCCGTATATGGAACAGCCATCTTGCGTTCAGGAACGTAACGACCTGGGAGCGGGGGTGTCAACCGGCTGGGTTAGGGCTGGAGTTCGGGTCGATCTGTCTCCGGCGACCCCGTTGACATCGACGGAGCGGCGCTTATGGTGGTCACTGTACCAACCATGCCGTTTGCTATAACAAACGAGGCCGCCGTGAAACTGGATCTGCTGTACGAGGTGGACGTCCCGAAGCCGTGGTCGAAGCCCCACCCCCACGGGCAGCGCGAGGCCGAGCAGGCCGCCTACCGCGAGGCCATCGCCCAGATCCGCCTTGCCGACGAGATGGGTTTCCACACCTCCTGGCACGTGGAGCACCACTTCCGTGAGGGGCGGTCCCACTGCTCGGCGCCCGAGGTCCTCATCGGGGCGCTCTCGCAGGTCACCGAACGGATCCGGCTCGGCTTCGGGGTGACACTGCTGCCGCACGCGTTCACGTCACCTGTGCGGGTGGCCGAGAAGGTCGCCACGGCCGACGTCCTGAGTAATGGGCGCGTCGAATGGGGGACGGGCCGCTCGACCCCCATGGAACAGACCGCTTTCGGTGTCGACATCCCGCAGAGCAAGGATCAGGTGCGTGAGGCGATCCAGGCCATTGTCGAGGCCTGGGAATCCGAATACTTCTCGTTCGAGGGAAAACACTGGCGATTCCCCGCGGCGGGCGACGTCCCCGTCCGCATGGTCACCCCCAAGCCGGTGCAGGATCCGCACCCACCCTGCTGGATGGCGGCGTCGAGCACGGGCAGCGCCCAGGCCGCCGGCGCCATGGGCCTCGGCCTGCTCTCACTGTCGATCATGCGGCCGCTGGAGCAGATGGCGGAGACCATCCAGCTCTACCGGCGGGCCGCCGCCGCCGCGCGGCCGATCACCCGCGTGGCCAACAACCGCGTGGCGGCATACACGCTGGTCCACTGCGCGGACACGATGGCCCAGGCCGAGGCGAACGGGATCTGGGACGCCACCTGGTGGTGGTACAGGAACCTGGCCGAGTTCACGCTGGAGTGGGAGTTCCCGCACGCCTCCGAGCAGGAGCGGGAGAAGATGTTCCCGATCCTCGAGCAGCGGCGGAACGCGCCGCCGGATCCGAGGCAGTTCAGCGACGCCGACATGATCATCGTTGGTGATCCCGACGAGTGCCTGCGCAAGATGCTCCGCTACGCCGAGCTCGGGGTCGACCGGCTGCTCTGCTACGTGCAGTTCGGCCGGCTGTCCCACGAGGCCGTGATGCGCACCATCGAGCTCCTCGGCACCCACGTCATCCCCGAGCTCGAACGTCGCGAGGTCCAGGTCTCGACCTCGGTGACCGCCACCTGATCCCGCCGATCCCGATCGCAGGCAGCGGCAGAGACGGAGACAGGAACGATGACACGGTTGGATGAATCGGCGATCCCCGACTACCCCGGGCTGCTGCGCCTCGACGGACGGGTGGCGATGGTCGTGGGGGCCGGCCAGGGCAACGGCCGGCACACCGCCCACGCGTTGGCGTCGGTGGGAGCCAGGGTCGCGTGCGTCGACGTGGATCCCGACCTCGCCCGCGAGATAGCGGCCGAGGTGGGTGGCTTACCCTGCGTCGCCGACGCGCGCCGGCGCGACGACGTCGAGCGCATCGTTGCCGAGACCCTCGCGGCCTACGGGCGCCTCGACGCCGTCGTCGACATCGTCGGCATGGCCCTGTGGTCGACCCTGCTGGAGGTGACGGACGAGGACTGGGACGCGACCTTCGGGCTGGTGCTGCGGCACGCCCACCTCATCACGCAGATCGTGGGCCGGCAGATGGTGGCCGCCGGCGGCGGGGCGATGGTGTTCACCGCCTCGGTCAGCGGCCTGACCAGCGCGCCCAACCACGCCGCCTACGGAGCGGCCAAGGCCGGCCTGCTGTCCCTCGTGCGCACGGCGGCCGTCGAGCTCGGCCCGTCGAACATCCGGGTCAACGCGGTGGCACCCGGTTCCATCCAGACGCCGCGCATCATGCGCGCACTACAGGCACGGGGGGATGTCCCCCCGCCGCCGGCGGTGGAACCGCTGGGCCGTTCGGGCGAGCCGCGCGACATCGCCGGCGCGGCCCTGTTCCTGTGCTCCGACCTCTCCCGGCACGTGACCGGCCAGACCCTCGTGGTCGACGGCGGAGCCACCGCCCGCTTCGCCTACATGGGCTCCGGGCTGTCGTCGACGGCGCCGGCTGCTCCGACGACGTCGCCCCCGGCGGTGCCGCCCTCGACGGCCACGCCGTCATGACCCGGGACGGGGCGGCCCTCGAGGAGGACGGACGCGCGGAGCCGGTCAGGGCGCTGGGCCGGGCGTTCGACCTCACCGGCCGGGTGGCGATCGTGACCGGAGCGGGCCACGGCATCGGCCGGGGGGTCGCCCGGGTGCTGGCGGCGGCCGGCGCCACCGTGCTGTGCGCGGACGTCGACGCCGGGGCCGCGGCGGCGACGAGCGCGGAGATCGCCGCCGGCGGCGGGTCGGCCGCGCCGGCCGCCGTCGACGTGTCGCGCCGCGACCAGGTCGTGGACCTGGTGCGTTCGGCGGTGTCGGACCACGGGCGGGTCGACGTGATGTGCAACAACGCCGGGATCATCATCGACGTCCCGGTGCTCGATCTGTCCGAGGAACAGCTCGACCGGGTGCTGGCCGTCAACCTCAAGGGCGTGCTGTTCGGGTGCCAGGCGGCCGGGGCCGTGATGCGGAGCCAGCGGGCGGGCAGCATCATCAACATGGCGTCGGGTGCGTTCGACACCGCCCCCGCCCGCCTGGTGGCCTACTCGATCTCGAAGGCGGGGGTGGTCCAGATCACTCGTACGCTGGCGAAGGAGCTGGGCCCGGACGGGGTCCGGGTGAACGCCATCGCGCCGGGTCTGGTCGAGACCGACATCACGCGCCGCCACTACGCCGCCGAGGACGGGACCGTCGATGAGGACAAGCGCGAAAGATTCCTGGGACGGAGCCGGGATCTGGCGCCGCTGCGGCGCATCGGGACGACGGAGGACATCGGCCACGCCGCGCTGTACCTGGCCTCCGAAGCCGCCCGGTTCGTCACGGGCCAGGTCCTGCGGCCCAACGGCGGCGCGGCGATGCCATGACGTGACCGCGCGGCGCAGGCCCGCCTGATGCCGCGGCCCGCCCCGGGGGCCGAGCGGACCGTCGCGCTCATCACCTTCCTGAGCCAGCATCCCGGCCGGCCTTTCGGCCTGTCGGAGCTGGCCCGGCGGCTGGAGATGAACAAGGCGACCGCCCACGCGATGCTCGCCACCCTCAGCGACGCCGGCTGGCTGCTGCGCGACCCGGAGGACAAGACCTACCGCCTCGGGCCCGCCCTGGTGGCCGTCGGCGACGCGGCCGCCGGATCCGGGCGCCAGGCCCTCGAGCTCGCGCGGCCGCACATGCGCCGGCTCAGCGACGAGCTCGGTGTCCAGGCGGTGGCGAGCTCCGTCATGGGCGAGGACATCGTCGTCCTCGCCGTCGAAGGGCACGCCGCGACGCCCGTCGGGTTCGGATCAAGGCCCGGTAACCGGGTTCCGCTGTCGCCGCCGCTCGGGACGGTCTTCATCGCCTGGTCCGACACCGAGACCGTCGAACGGTGGCTGCGCCGGCTGAGTCCCCGTCCCGACGACCACCGGCTCGGCATCTACCGCGACGCCATCAAGGCGATCCGGCTCCGCGGGTACACGGTCGCACTCGACGACGACCGGCACCACAGCCTGGCCCGGGCGCTGAGAACCTTCGCCGCGGGCGACGGCGACGCCGAGGTCCGCGCCGCGGTCGAACGCGTCATCCAGGCCCGGGGCGTCGACGACGACTACCTGCTCGTCGACCTCGGCGGCATCGAGTCCTACCAGCTCAGCCTGATCGGGGCGCCGGTCTTCGACGGCGCCGGCCGGGTGTGCCTGGCCGTCACCCTCGCCGGCTTCCCGCACCGCCTGAGCCCACAGCAGGTCGTCCCCTACGGCCGGCGGCTGACCGCGGCCACCACGGCGATCACCCGGGAGATCGGTGGACGCCCACCCAACCAGGCGGGGAGCTGACCCTGGGCCCGGCGCCGCCCGCTCCGTTACCGCCGGCGCGGGAACAACGTGCCTTGATGGTCAGCCCGCGGCCGGGTACCAATGCCGGGACAGGGGGCCGGACACCCGTGTCGCGACAGGGAGAGACGATGGGCTTCTACGACGATCAGGTGCTTCCCCGGTTCATCGACCTCGCCCTGGGCAGGCCCGTGGAGACCACCCGGGCCCGGGTGGTCTCCGGGCTGACCGGCGAGGTCCTGGAGATCGGGTTCGGCTCCGGGCGCAACCTGCCCCATCTCCCGCCGCAGGTCACCCGGCTGCTCGCCGTGGAACCCGCGGTGGTCGGTCGCAGGCTGGCCGCCGGTCGCCTCGCCGCCACCGCCGTCCCGGTCGAGTTCGTCGGCGACGACGGCCAGCGGCTCCCCGTCCCGGACACGTCGGTCGACCACGTACTGGTCACCTGGACGCTGTGCACCATCCCGGACGTCGAACGCGCGCTCGGTGAGGTGCGCAGGGTGCTGCGCCCCGGCGGGACGCTGCACTTCGTCGAACACGGCCGTTCGCCGAGACCCGGTGTCGCCCGGTGGCAGGACCGCCTCACTCCACTCTGGGGGCGGTGTTTCGGCGGCTGCCATCTGAACCGGCCGGTCGACAGGCTGATCGAGAACGCCGGGCTCACTCTCGACACCATCGAGACCTACCGGATGGGCGGGCCCGAGTTCTTCGGCTTCGCCTACGAGGGCATCGCGTCCAAAGCGGACTGACAGCGGTGGTCGGCGCGGTCCCGGCATCGCGCCGCCTACTTCAGCCGGTCGTGCCGTCGGCGCAGAGGCGTGGGCGGGCGACCTGGAACCCGGTGCCCGTGGGGTTGACCTGGACGAAGGCGTAGCAGTTGAGCGCCCCGGTACGATTCGTGGCCAGGTTGACGGGTTCGATCAGGCCGCCCGCGTCGTAGTCGGACGCTGACCGCAGCGCGCTGATGAACCCGTCACGGGTGGGGCAGTCACCTGCGAGGTCGAGCCCGCGTACGAACATGTCGGCGTAGATGTACGCGTTCATCGCGAACTGCTGGTCTGGCTGCGTGGCTTCCGGCGCGTAGCGGACCATCGCGGCGCGGTACCGGTCGATGGCCGCGCCGCCCGCCTCGAAGGGGCGGAAGTACGCGGGGATCGAGACGCCCGCGAGTGCCGGGCCCAGGGTGGGCAGCAGGCCCCGGTCGTACCCGGTGAACGAGACGGTGGTGGCGAGGTTCAGGTTCGCCGTACGTACGGCGCCCATGATCTCGGCGAGATCCTCGGTGGTCGTGAAGCCAACCAGCGCGTTGACGCCGGAGGCCGCCAGCTGCTGGGCCACGCGGGCCGGGCTGTCAACGCTGTGCGCGTAGGAGATGGTGTCGGCCACGGTGAGCCCGACCGACTCGAAGGCGCTCTTGTACATCTTGATGATATCCAAAGTGGACGCCGACGACCCCGTGATCACGACGCCGACCTTGCTGCCACCGCTGTCCCGGAGGTAGCGGCCGATCGTGACCGGCGAGGCCTGGTACATGGTGGAGAACATGTTCTGGTACTCGGCCAAGGTCGGCAGACCGAACCCGATGACGGGAACGTTCTGCTTCGCCAGGTCGGCCGGTGCGCTGCCGAAGGCGGTGGTGATCGTCACGAGGCCGAAAGCACTGTCGCCGCGGAGGAGCTCCTGGATGACGCGGGCGTTCTGGGCGGGGTCGTTCGCGTCGTCACGCCACTGGTAGACGATCTTCCGGCCGTGTACCCCGCCCTCCTCGTTGGCCAGGCCGAACCGTGCGTCCGCGCCGGCTCGGGCCGAGGCAAACGCGGCACTGCCCACGCCCGAATCGGAGAACACCAGGCCGAGGTTCACCTCGCCGGGGGTGACGCCAGGACTGTCACACACCGCGGCACTTGCGGCCCCCGGTGTCGAGGAGCAACCCGTGGCTGCCGCAACGAGAACCGCGGCAGCCACACCGAGTAACCGTGTTGTTCTACCTAAGCGCACCCGTACCTCCACGATGGATAGCCGCGGACGGTGGAGGGCGCCGGCGCGGCGCACCAGCTTCTCTCCTGCCGTCGGTGAGGTCATTTCTCTAGCTCATTTAGACGATGTTGCAGCTCAGGATGGTAGCGACCGGTCCCGCTCGACGTTCCGAGGGGCGGGCCGGGCTCGCCTTCGAGGCAGGAGTGGAGGCGCGAGGGCGATTGACCCGGCCGCGCGATTTCCGCGCCGACTCGTCGGCGGGACTCTCGCCGCAGCGGACTTCGTCAACGGTAGTGACCGCTAACCCTTGGGTGATCTGGTCACATAGGAATACTTTGTCCGGGAAGCGTCATCTTTCGGCGCCAGCCGGCTGAGGATGCCCGGCGTACGGTCGAGAGCTGGTCGGGGACGGCGAGCCTGCCGAGGGGCCGCACAGGGACGGGATGTGCTCGACCACCTGGCCGCTCTCGCGCTGATCACGCGGTGGTCACTCCTCATCCCATGTCTGGGCGCTGTGCATGACCGGCAACTGACTGGCGCGCGCGGCAGGGCTGCTCAGGTCGGGGAGTAACGGCACGAACCCGGCAGGCGGGCGCGGCGCCCGACGCGCGGCCCGCCTGCTGGGCAACTTAAAGTGGCGGATCTATCGCATGCAGTGTCGATCCGCCGTCTTATTCCGTTGCCTCCGTCCCCGCCCCGCGCCAGCTTGGCTCCGCCCAGGTCACCACTGCGTGTCCCGAGGGGACCGTCGTGGTGGGTGGTGGCGGGCACACGCTGCCCCCGGAGGCGGCCAGCCTGAAGATGGTGGGCAGCTTCCCCAGCGACGCGCAGGGGAACCCGCTTCCGGGCGGGGCGACCAACCCCCGGTACTGGACCGCCATGGGTATCGCGGGCGGGCGGGCCGAGGCGACTGCGCAGACCTTCGCGTACGCCATGTGTGCCGAGCCCGATGATATGGACATCTCGGTGGTCCGGACGGTTGGTCTCGGCCCGCAGGAGGGCAGCACCTACGCGATCATGACCGCGAGCTGCCCAGCGGGTCGCACCCTGCTGGGAGGCGGCCAGCACCTGGAGAAGGGTGCCACAGGGGGGAGTCCTACCGGCGGCACCCACCTGCGCGGCAGTTACTCCAGCGACTCGGTCGGCGATCCCGTTGTCAACGGGTCGACCAATCCCACGTCCTGGAGTGCGATCATCGCGGCAGGCGGGTCCGGTGGCACGGGCGACCAGATCGCGAGCGGCTTCGCGCTGTGCGCCGATTTCGATCATGACACGTCGACCTCGCTGACCGCGAACACCACAATCCCGGCGCACACCAGATCACGGCCAGCTACAGCGGAGGCCCGACCTTCAAGCCCAGCGCCACCACGGCACCGACCACCATCACGGTCGGCTTCAGCTAGCCCTGCATCGCCGCGGCACACAACGCACCTCTGACGGTGGCAGCCGGCCAGTCCCTCTGCTTCGGGCCTGGCGGCAGGCAGTCGGGCCCGGTGACGATCAAACCGGGCGGTGCGCTTGCCGTAACCGGGGCCCAGATCTCCGGACCGGTGTCCAGTAGCGGTGCCGCGGCGCTCACGCTGTGCCAGGTGTCGGTGAGCGGGCCGGCAGCTGGCGCCCGAACTGCGGAAACGCGCATCCGGGTGGACTGACGGTCGCCGGTGGGAGGGTCCGGCATTCCGCGACCACCACGTACTGGCACTGAGGCCGGTGTGACCCCGCGCACTGCTGGTTGATGACGAATTGAAGACTTCTTCAAGTTGTTATGCTTCTGCGGACAGGTGGGCGCCGCACTCGCGCGGCCGTCCCAGGTGCGCCAAACCCGAAAAGGATCTCCTGGAAACGATGATGTCGGTGCCGCTCTACCAGGCCAAGGCGGAGTTCTTCCGCATGCTCGGCCACCCGGTGCGGATCCGGGTACTGGAGCTCCTCCAGCTCGGGCCCACGCCCGTCCGGGACCTGCTCGCGGCCATTGACGTCGAGCCCTCGAACCTGTCCCAGCAGCTCGCCGTACTGCGCCGCGCAGGCATCGTCACCGCCACCCGCGACAGCACGACAGTCGTCTACGCCCTCGCCGGAACCGACGTCGCGGACCTGATGCGCGCCGCGCGGCGCATTCTCACCAATCTCCTCCTGAGCCAGGAGGAACTCCTGGCCGAACTGCGCGACGCGGACGCGAGTTCCGAGTGAACGCCGCCGGCGAAGCGCCGTCGGGCCCGCCGTCGCGGCGGCCGTTCGCGCGAAACACGACGGCGGCCCTGTGGGAACGGCTCCGGGCGGTACTGCCCGACTCCGCCACCGTTCGCTCGGTCCGCCGGGCTCCCGCCAGGGACCTGCTGGCCGGGGTGACGGTCGCCGTCGTCGCGTTGCCACTGGCGCTCGGCTTCGGGATCTCCTCGGGGATGGGAACCGAGGCCGGGCTGGCGACCGCGATCGTCGCCGGCGTGCTCGCCGCGGTCTTCGGTGGTTCGGACTTCCAGGTCTCCGGGCCGACCGGGGCGATGACCGTCGTGCTGGTACCGGTCGTACACGCCCGCGGAGTTGACGGCGTGCTGATGGCGGGACTCATGGCAGGAGTGATCCTGGTCGGGTTGGGGCTCGGGCGGGTCGGCGGCCTGGCGCGCCTCGTGCCGATGCCGGTGGTCGTCGGGTTCACCGTCGGAATCGCAGCTGTGATCGCCCTGCAGCAGGTCCCGGCGGCCCTCGGGGTGCCGACACCCGAGGGTGAGAAGGTGGTGACGGTGGCCGCCCGCGCCCTCGCCCGCTTCGCTGACGAACCGCGCTGGACGTCGGTGGCGGTAAGCGCCGCGGTCGCCGTCGTGGTGCTGCTGGGTGCGCGGCTGCGGCCCTCGGTGCCGATGTCCCTGCCGGCCGTCGCCCTCGCCACGGTCGCCGTCGAACTGGTCCACGTCGACGGTGTCGCCCGGGTCGGGGCATTGCCAGCGGGTCTGCAGGCGCCGTCATGGGGATTCCTCGACCCGGGAATGGTCCCGGAGTTGCTGCCGGCCGCCGCCGCCATCGCCGCACTCGCCGGCCTGGAATCGCTACTGTCGGCGACGGTCGCCGACGAGATGCGCGCATCGTCGGACCCGGGCCGGGGCTCGAACGGGGCCGGCGGCTGGCGGCGCCACGACCCCGACCGCGAACTGTTCGGCCAGGGCGTCGCCAACCTCGCCGTGCCGCTGTTCGGTGGAATGCCGGCGACAGCGGCGATCGCCAGGACGGCGGTCAACGTGCGTTCGGGTGCGGCCTCCCGGCTGTCCGCCGTCATCCACGCCGTCGTGATCGCCGCCGTGGTGGCCGCGGCGGCGGGACTGGTCAGGTACATCCCCCTGGCCGCACTCGCCGGTGTCCTGGTGGCGACCGCGATCCGCATGGTGGAGACCGACGCCGTCCGGGCCCTGGCCCGCGCCGGACGTGGTGAACTGGCCGTGATGGTACTGACGGGTGCAGTGACACTGGTGGTCGACCTCGTCGTGGCCGTTGCCGTGGGGCTGGCCCTCGCCGGGGCGCTGGCGCTTCGCCAGGTCGCCGGCACCGCGTGGGTGGAACACCTTCCGTCCGACGACGACAGCCGTCCCCACGGACTCGGCTCCGGGACCGGCCCCGCTCCGGTCACCGTGCTCCGGATCGACGGGCCGCTGTCGTTCACCGCCGCCCACCGTCTGCTGCCCACGCTGGAACACGTTCACGACGACTCGGTGGTCCTCATCCGGATGTCACGGGTCAGCGCCGTCGACGCGACCGGAGCCGCCGCGCTGTCCGTCGCCCTCACCGACCTCGAAGCACGCGGAGTCGTGCCCCTGCTGTCCGGGGTCCGCCCTGAACACCACCAGACACTCGGCGCCTATGGCATCACAGCAGAGTCCGGTGACCGGCGACGGATGTTTCCCGACGCCCCCTCCGCGCTGGCATACGCCCGAGCACTCATCCCCGCCCAGCCCCACGGCCCTTCGTGACGAGGATGCATCGGCATGCCGGCCTCAGGCTGGCGGTGTCGTCCCCCGGGGCGGACATCGGGGTGACCGTGGTGATGTGTGTGGGTTGGGGGCGGGTCGGTGTGCTGGCCGCCTGTCGGGTCGTGTGGGTGCTCGACGAGACCGACCGGCGGGTTATCGGGAAGTCTGAGTCGAGCGGGCCGACCGCCCGGGGGTCACGTCCGGGCCCGCGTGTCCGACCACCCGACCTCGCAAGGTCAGCGCGGTCGGTGGCCGCTGTCGCGACCGGGGCGCCCGTCGAGTGTTCTGCCTTCGGTCCGCAGCCGCTGTTCGACGAGGTGCAGGAAGAGCCGAACCTGATGCGCCCTGGCGGGTTCGGGGCAGGGAAGTCGGTCGACTCGCTGGCGCAGCTCGTCGTCCCACACGGCGGCCAGGCGGGAGGCGTGGCGCAGGAGACGGGGTTGCGGTTCCGCCAGCCGTCTACCCACGACGTCGTGGAGCCGATGGTGATGGGCGTCCAGATCGGGGCCGTTGGCGAGGCGGTGCATCAACTCGGCCTTCATGTAGCCGGATCGAAAGCACCACGGATCGGCTTCGAGGAACTGGACGGCGGTCTCGACCTCCTGAGGTGGGCATTCCGGTAGATTCGCCCACTCGGTCGTCATCTCGGCCTGGGTACTCGCTGCCACAGTGCGGGCGCCGTCTTGTCGTCGGACTCGTCGGGCGACAGCGAGGAGCAGCCGTCGGGCAAGGCGGAGGCCGCGGCGGAGCCCACCCAGGTGGGTGGCCTCACCGCGGCGCAGCAGGCGCTCGTCGACAAGCTCCGCCCCAATGTGGTCTCGGACTGCGCGGGATACCCGGACGGCGAGGGCGACGACGTGGCGTCCACCTGGTGTTCAACAATGTCATCCAGGGTGACCTCATCTGCGTCCACGAACAGGACGGGTACCCCATCTACTGGACGCACAACAGCGACCTGATCGGGTTCCGGATCGACGACGACGCGGCCGACGGCCCCAGCCTTTACAGCTTTTGGCTGGGTTTCGAGCCGATCTGACAGGTCGACGACCGCGCCGGAAGCGTTCCCGCCGGCGCGGTCGTCGACGTCCCGCCCCTCGCGGACCGTCCCCGAGAGGGGCGCAGCCGGCCCGCGGTCGTTCGTCTGCATGGCCTGGAGCAGGCTGGGTCAGACCTCCGCCCATCCAACAAAGAGGAGCGGTTCAGTCGCCCGGTACGGAGACGCTACACAAATCGTCAAGTACGCCCTGGTGTACTCGGGCCGCGTAACTTCGACCAGGGGAGATGGAAAAGCATGTCGCAGCCCACTGTCGTCCTCGTCCACGGCGCCTTCGCCGACGCGTCCAGCTTCGCCAGGGTGGTTCCCGAGCTGCTCGCCGACGGCCTCGCGGTGGTGGCACCGGCGATCCCGAACCGCTCGCTCGTCGGCGACGCCGAGTACCTTGGGCCGGTCCTCGCGGCGATCGACGGTCCCGTCGTCCTCGTCGGCCACTCGTACGGCTGCGCGGTGGCCACCGTGGCCGGTGTCGCCGAGAACGTGAAGGCCCTGGTCTATCTCGCCGGCTTCGTCCTCGAGGAGGGCGAGGCCCTGGGCGAGCTCCAGGGTCGGTTCCCCGACTCCGACCTGGGCTCAGCGCTGGTCACCACACCGTTCCCGGGCGGCGTAGATCTCTCGGTCGATATTCAGAAGTTCCCGGCGGTCTTTGCCCACGACGTCGACCCGGCCGTCACCGCGGTGCTCGCCGTGTCGCAGCGGCCGTTGTCCGCGGCGGTGTTCGGCGAGAAGGCACCCGCCGCGGCGTGGCGGACCAGGCCGACATGGGGCATCGTCGCCACGTCGGATCACGCCATCAACCCGGAGGTCCAGCGCTTCGGCTACCAGCGCGCGGGGGTCGAAACGGTGGAGGTGGACTCGTCGCACCTGGTGATGTTCTCCCAGCCGACCGTGGTAGCCGATCTGATCAGGACGGTCGTCAAGTCGGTGCCCGCCTGACCTGATGCGATGTCCGCGTGCCCCGTGGCGGGCCGGCGGCCATTGGCGGTCCACAAACTGCGCGGCCCACGGGGCCTGAGTGAAACGAGACAGTCTGTTGGGTCCGGGGAACGGGACACCGCGGGATGACTTTCCGGTTCGCGTGCGCGACCTGCTGCGCCAACGCGCGGTGTGGGTGCTGCCGCTGGTCCTGGCCTCGGTCGTCGTCGCGTCGATGACCGCGCTGTACCTCGCGTCGGCGGTGAACCCGCTGGCTCATGTGCGCGGCCTGCCGGTCGAGGTGGTGAACAGCGACCGCGGGGCCACGCTGGGAACAGAACACCTCGACATCGGCAGGCGGATCGAGACCGGCCTGCGGGCGAGCCCCGCGGTGTCCGGCCGGCTGCGGCTGGAGCCGGTGACCCGGTCCGAGGCCGAACGAGCCATGAACCGCGGGCGCGCGTACGCGACCGTCGTGATCCCGCCCGACTTCACCGCCTCGCTCCTGACACAGGCCGGTCTGCCGCCAGCCGGCTCGTCGGCAGCCGGTCCGCCGTCGGCCGGGACAGCGGGTGCCGGGGCGATCCAGCTGCTGACCAACCCGCGGGCCGGCACGCTGGGGGTGAGCCTGGCCACCGGCATCCTGCAGCCCGCTGTCGCCACCGCCTCGCGGACGATCAGCGGCCAGCTCACGGCGGTGGCCGGCGCGGGGCCCCACGACGCCGCGACGAAGGCGTTCCTGGCGAACCCGGTGACGGTCACGACCAGCCAGTTCCACCCCCCGCCCGAGAACAGCGCGCTTGGCCTGAGCGCCTTCTACCTGGCCCTGCTGACCCTCATGTGCGGGTTCCTGGCCGGGACCATCCTGCACGCCACGGTGGACGCGGCACTCGGCTACGGGACCTCCGAGGTCGGCCCCCGGTGGACCCAGCTCCAGCCGAAGGCGATCAGCCGGTGGCGGACCCTGCTGATCAAATGGGCGATGGCGGCGGTGCTGACCGCGGTGGTGACTGGTCTGATGCTCGCGGTGGCGGCCGGCGCGGTGGGCATGGACGCTCCGCATCCGCTGCTGTTGTGGCTGTACGCGTGGCTGTGCTCGGCCAGCGTCGCCGCCGGGACGATCGTGCTCTTCGCGGCGCTCGGTACCCCCGGGCAGCTGGTCGCCATCCTGCTGTTCGTCTACGCCGGTCTGGCCTCGGCTGGCGGGACCGTCCCCGTGGAGGCACTACCCGACTTCTTCCGGCTGCTCAGTGAGGCTGAGCCGCTGCGGCAGATCCTCGCTGGCGACCGGGCAATCCTGTACTTCGGCGCCCAGGCTGACGCGGGCCTGACCCGTGGCGTCGTGGCGGCCGCGATCGGCCTGCTCTGCTGGCTCGTCGCGGGCACTCTGATCGTCCGCTGGTATGACCGCCGGGCGATGCACCGGTTGACTCCGGAGCTGCTGGCGTACGTCGATCGCGCCGTCCAGGACTACCGGGCCCAGGAACGGGCCGAATGAGAGCACGCGGCCCGTCGTGGTCGCCCTCAGCACCAGCCTGGTGCCGGACCAGAAGGCTTGGGCGGGCCCCGCTACGGCAGGATCCGGCGGATCACGCTGGTCACCGACAGCGGGGCGGCGTTCAAGGGAGCCGTGTCGCCCGTCCATCGCCGCCCGGCCCGAGCTGCTTCAAATCCGCACCCGCCGACGCAGCCCCGGCCAGAAGGGCGTCCGCGAGCGAACGCCTACCGGCAGATCTTCAACCAGATCCGGCCGCGTGAAGCCCTCGGGTTCCGCCGCCCGATCGAGATCCCCACAACCCCGGCCGCAACACCCCAACCAAGATTAAAATCATCCAACCTTCAGGTCAAAGTTTCTGAGCCAAGATCTTGATGCGGGACACGAACTCGCCATCGATCCCACCCACGATTACCAGCCCACCGGCGGCCGCCCCCGCGGAGCCGCCCCGAAAACCACGAAGCCCTCAACTCAGGATCGTGATTTCAGGGCTATGTCGATGCCCCGGGACATCATGCGGTGCCACTATTCCTCGTCCGGAAGGTGAACTTGTTCGGGATCTTCCGGGGCATGGGTGACGTCGACAAGGACCTTTCCGACGGTGCCTGCCTCGACTGCGTCATGCGCTGCGGCGGTCTGTTCCAGCCGGAACCGGTGTAGCGGGAGACCGGCGTCCGTGCCGATGCGCAGCGCGCCGACTGCTGCCGCTGCTGTGATGTCCTTGACAGCTTGGAGTTTGGCCGTGTCCGGCATGGTGTAGACGAGGATGAACTGCAGCCGGGTGTTCGACATCATGGACGGCAAAATCGGGATGGGCAGATGCGTCCCGCCGTCGGCGTAGATCACCACTACTCCGTTGGTAGCCAGGACCTGCTGGTTGAGCTCGGCGTTCGCGCCTGGGTTCACCTCGACGACGATGTGGACGCCGTCCGGCGCAGCCTTGCCGATCGCCTCCGCCGTGTCGGGTTCGCGGTAGTTGACCACATGGTGGGTACCTGCGGCGGCGGCCAGCGCCGACGGTCCGAGTGCGGCCGGGCCGGCCGGAGATCCGCTCTACGACGTCGTCGTCTGCACCGTCGACGGCGAGCCCGTACGTACGGCCGCACCGTACCCGTATCCGGCTCGCTCACCCGGCACCCCGCCTCTCAGACTGCGTTCGGTCGAGAACCTAAGTATTTCCCACCACGCCTCTGCGCGTACGAAAAAGTGGCTATCTTGCTCTCCTGCTTGTAGGAAGCGGACGGTCTCGGCCTGGACGTGGTGGACGACGGTCGGGGTGAGTAGACCGATCCCGGAATTGCCGATGTCGGCGCTTTTCCGCCGGGCGGACCTGTTCGCCGCCGACGAGGCGCTGCTCTTCGCCACCTCGACCGCCAACCTGTCCTCGCCCTTATTCTGACCGTTTCATATCCGCGCCGGTCAGGTCGAGTTCGAACCAGACTGTCTTCCCGGTGCGGGTGGGACGAGCTCCCCACTGGGTGGCGAGTTGGGCGACAAGCTGAAGCCCGCGACCGCCCTCGTCATCGGCGGAAGGGTTCAGCAGGCGCGGCACCCGGCTGTCGCCATCGGCGATTTCGACGTAGAGGGCGTGGCGACCGCGGCGTAGCGTCAGGTCGCTGGGGGTCTTCGCGTACCGGATGGCGTTCGTGACGAGCTCGCTGACGAGGAGCTCCACAAGGTCGACGCTGTCGGTGAGCTCCCACTGCCGCAACGCGGTGACGGTGGTGTCGCGGGCGGCTTTGGCGGCCCGCGGATCGGGCTCCACGGTGGTTGTCCAGGTGGTGGCGCGTGCGGTGGCGCGGACGAGGAGGAGGGCGACGTCGTCGTCGTAACCGCCGCTGCGGTCGATGAGGGTGAGCAGCCGCTCGGCCGTGGCGGGCAAGCTGCCGGTGGCGACGAGGGCCGCCTGCAGCTGGCGGACACCCTGGCCGATGTCAATCTTCGGGGATTCGATGAGTCCGTCGGTGTAGAGGGCGAGGGTGCTGCCTGCCGGGAACGGGTACCGAACTTCGGTGCACGGTGGGCCGCCAATGCCGAGGATGATTCCTTCCGGCTCCTCCAGCAGTCGAGCGTCTGTGTACGCATCGACGAGGGCGGGCGGGAGGTGACCCGCGTTGGCGACGGTGATGCTGGCGGTTGCCGGCTCGAAGATTGCGTAGACGCAGCTGACGAGGGCACCGTCCGGCCCGGCACCGATATTCTGCACCAGGCTGTCGAGGTGCGTCAGGACGTCCGCTGCCGGGAGGTCGAGGGCGGCGAAGGCACGGACCGCGGCGCGGACCTGGCCCATCACGGCGGCGGCGGCCAGACCGCGGCCCATCACGTCGCCGATGACGAGGGCGACCCGGCCGGCCGACAGCGGCACGATGTCGAACCAGTCGCCGCCGACCTCGGTTCCTGCCGTGCCGGGCTCGTAGCGCCATTCGATGTCCAGACCCTCGACAGCCGGCAACCCGCCGGGCAGCAGCCCGCGTTGCAGGGTGATTGCGGCCGTGCGCTGGCGGTCGAAGGCGCGAGCGTTGGCGACCGCATTGGCGATCCGGCTGCCGAGCTCCGCCGCGGTCTGCACGTCGTACTCGATGTAGGTCCGCCCGGACTGCCCGAGACCGAGGTACACCGAACCGTGGTATTCGTTGCCGACCAGCAGCGGGACAGTGATCGCGGTGCGAACGGCGATGTATTCGAAGTGCTCATCCCGCTGGGGATGATCGACGCTGGCGATCACCCGCTCGTCGACGTCGAAGAGGACCGGACGGCGGGTGGCGAGCGAACGGTGCGCTGGGTTGTCCTGGTCGACATAGGTGATGGCGGAAGGCAGGAGCTGGTGGGCCTCCGGCGGCGGCAGCAACGGCGTGTTCCCGGCGACGGTGAGACGCAGCGGCAGCCGGGCCGGCGGGGCGGTCGCGTCCAGCGGCTCCTCGGTGAGGTACAGGTCGCAGTTGTCGGCGAACTCGGGAACGATGAGCTCGACCATCCCCTCCAGCGTCGCCGTCAGGTCCAGTGACGCTCCGATCAACCCACTGGCCCGGCCCAGCAGCCGCAACCGCTGTTCCACCTTGTCCCGCGCGGCCTCCGCCCGCCGCTGGTCGGTCACGTCCACCAGGGCGACGCCCACCGCTGCGACGGACCCGTCCCCGCCGCGGAGCGGATAGTGGGACACCCGCCAAGTCCGCTGCCCTGGCCAGGGGGCAGGAGTGGAACCGGTGATCTCCACGTTGAGGATGGGCTCGCCGGTGGCAAGGACCTGACGGATCACCTCCCAGGCCCCGGGGTGGACGTCGGGGAGCAACTCGCTCAACGGTCGTTGCCCGATGTCGCTGGCGGACAACCCATTGATGGCTCGCATCGCGCGGTTCATCTGGCGTACCCGCAGCTTCCGGTCAGTGATCAGCAGGCCGATCGGGGCCAGCTCGAACAGCTGCGAGGTGAACAGCCCGGTCTCGGACCCGGGCGGAGCGCCCGGGTCAGTTCCGTCGGGTGGATCCAGAGCGGCGGCCGAGTTCTCGCGGCCGTGCCGGCTAGATCCGCCCACGTCACCAATCACCACCGGACTGAACGTCTGGCGCCCAGAAGCCGGTTACAGGGGGCCTGCTTCGCGGTACGGGCGTACGACAGCAACGAAAAGCGGTGGGTGGCGGGCAGACAACCGTACGGATTATCACCCAAGCGCCATCCCGGTTCACCACAAGAACGCCCATGCCCAGTGCGCTGCCACCGAAACACATGATCGATTCCGCGGTCCGCGGTCCGCGGCCTGCGCGCTGAAGCACGCGAGCAAGGCACGCACGTCGGCGATGGGTTCGCCTGCTGGGAGCCTGCGTAGGGCCGCGCGGAGCGTCGGCGAACTGTGGCCGCCGTGGGAACGAGATCGTGTGGGCCGGGGCTGACGAGGGCGGTTTCGCCGGGGCCGTGGTCACGCCCTGCCGCCTGGGATGCTGGCAAGTCTCTTGCCCGTGAGCACATGCACGGCTTGATGTGCCCGCGGTGCACGGTGGTTGCCCCGCCAACTGCAGGCCTACCTGCGCTGGCGCAACGCCGGGTTCACCGTCGCCGTCGATTACACGGCCGACATGCTGGGGACGGCGAACACCGTGGTTCTCGCGCCGGTCCATCCGCAGGAGGCCGGCTCGTCCCGCTGGCCCGGATCGGACGAGCCGGACGAACGGAGCAGGTTGGTCGACCCCGGTCAGTCGCCCTGGTGGCCTCGGCCCTCGCCAGGGTCGCGGCGGGCACTCGGGTCGTCTCGATCTGCACGGCGTCGTTCCTGCTCGCAGCCACCGGGCTGCTTGACGGACGCCGGGCCACCACGCACTGGTTCGAGGCCGAGCGCCTGGCCCGGATGTTCCCCCGGGTGACGGTCGACCCCGACGTCCTGTTCGTCGATGACGGGGACGTGCTGACCTCGGCGGGCGCCGCGTCCGGCATTGATCTGTGCCTGCACCTCGTCCGCCGCGATCATGGCAGCGAGGTCGCGAACCGCGCGGCCCGCCGCTGTGTCGTGCCGCCCTGGCGCGACGGCGGCCAGGCGCAGTGCATCGAGCGCCCTGTACCGCCGCCCTCCGGGACGAGCACGGCCGGTACCCGGGAGTGGATGCTTCGTCGCCTGGGCGAGCCGACCAGCCTCTCCGAGCTCGCTGCACACGCGCGAATGAGCGTGCGGACATTCAGCCGCAGGTTCCGGGACGAGGTGGGCCTCCCACCCGGGCAGTGGCTGACCGGGCAACGGGTCGAGCGGGCCAGGTATCTGCTCGAGAGCAGCGACCTGCCGATCGACCAGGTCGCCCGGCACACGGGCTTCGCGACCGGGATCTCGCTGCGTCAGCACTTCCGAGCCGCGACGGGTGTCTCACCAACTGCCCACCGGCAGACCTTCCGTGATCGCGGCGGTGCGACCCTCACACCTCGTTCGGGGTCCAGCAGCGCTGTACTTAATCCACTGGATCGTTGGTAGTCGGGTCTGTCGCAGGTCAGCATGGGTGTGGTGCCCCTGGTAGTGCCCTGGCTCAGGACATGCGAATAGCGTGTCTCGGGACATCAGCCCCTTGGTCGGCGCGGTGGGAATTTATCACGTGATGACCGTCGGCACCGCACGGCCGCCAGCGCGGCTGCAAGGCCGGTTTCGCTGGTTCTCGCCGCTCCGGCAACCAAGGCGCTTACGCTCAGACCAGCAGCTCAAGGCGGGTATTGCCCGCTTTACATGGGCGCTTACGCAAGCACCTATGCTGCTTGCAGCAAGCGCCAGTAGGCCTGCCCCGGCACCGTCTCACCCGTCACTGTCCGCCAGGCGGGAGGGAATGTGTGACACTGTCACCATGGTCGCGATCTTGGCGTGGGGCCGGGATTCATGCCGACGGTTTCTGCCCATGGTCGTGTGACGAGGGCGGAGGCCAACCCGGAGGGCGGAATGCTCGTGGCAGTCGGCCGCACGCCGGGGGGAGCAACCGTGTTCCGTCCCGAGCACTTGGCCGTGGTCGCTGGCGAGACACTGTGCTCGACCGTCATCTGGGTGGCTGACCCGGACGACACCCACCTCGTCTCCTACGCCTTGTCCGGCGGCCCCTGAAACCCCGGATGGGCCACATTCGGATCAGGGCCTGTGGGCCGCCTGCACGGAGACGGGGGCGTGTGGCCATGGTCTACGCAGGTTCGTGACAGGGCTGGCTGGTGGTCGGGCAGGCTGACGCGGCCACTGAAAGTGACCAAAGGAGCAGCTACGGGCTCGGGTAGCCCGTGCTAACAGTTAGCGGCTCTCCCGCTAACTGTTAGCACCCTCGTTAGGGGCGAATATGGCGGATGAACTGGGGAGATTCTTGTTGGCGGGGCAAGTCGCGAAACCTCTGAAACTCCGGAATCAGACGTCTTAGTACCACAGCCGTAGATCGCGCCGGTGACCTGCGGTGACGCTGGACGCAGGGCAGCCACCCATTTTGGACGCGTTCTGTGATCTATCATGAGCGGGGAGTGTCGGTGCGGCGTCCCGGTCTGGTGGCGTAAGCAGGGCGCCGTGCCGCGCGCTTCAAGATCGTTCGGCATGTGCTGTTCGAGGAATCGGACGTGCGGGCCTGGATCAAGGCGCACGGCATACCTGCCGGGCGTCGCAAGGACGCTGACCGCAGGACGGGGTGGTGACCGATGCGCCGGGCGAGGCGGTCGACGAGTACGAAGCTGGGTGCCGTCGCAGCGATGAGTCTGCCGGTGCCCACAGGTCTACCTCCCGACCGAGACAACCAACTCATCGGGAGTAAGGCATGGGCCTCATCCACATCGAGCTGTTCGCAACCCTCGACCTCGTCGGGCAGTCGCCCGGCGGCCCCGAGGAGGACCCGGTGGGGTTCCCGTTCGGCGGCTGGCAGGCGCCCCTGCTGGACGAGGTCGCCGGGGCGCAGGTCGGTGCCGCGTACGAGGGCACGGACGCCCTCCTGCTCGGCCGGCGGACGTATGACATCTTCGCCGCCTACTGGCCGTACCAGGAGGGCGGCGAGGACAACGAGATCGCCACGCTCTTCAACAGCGTCCCGAAGTACGTGGCCTCCCGCGGCAGGCCCGACCTCTCGTGGGCCGGGTCCACGCAGCTCGGCCCGGATCTGGCCGGCGCGGTGCGCGAGATCCGTGACCGGCACGAGCACGTGAAGGTCGTCGGGAGCCTGAACCTGGTGCAGACCCTCCTGCACGAGAAACTCTTCGACCGTCTCGACCTCTGGGTGCACCCGATCGTGCTCGGCGTCGGGAAGAAGGTGTTCGACGGGGGCGCGGTGCCCACGAACGTCACACTCCTCGAACCGCCGGTAGCTGGTCCGAAGGGCACCGTGTACCTGCGCTACGGGCTCGCCGAGGGCACGCCCGGGACGGGGGACATGAGCGCACCCGATCGCGGTGCCGGGCGCGACGACTGAAGCCGCCCGCGCCAGGTGGGTCCGTGTCGTCGGCGGTGAATCCGTCAGGCCGGCATTCCGTCACGGCGTCGGTACTACAGCCGTAGACGGGGGCTGTGGGCTGCGGTTTCGCGTCTGCGGTAGTGGGCAGTGCGGGCTTGGTGCTGGTGGCGTCGTCGCCAGCGGGACCAGGCGAGGATCTGTTCGGTGGTCGGGGTGGTGCGGGCCAGGAGCGTGGTGAACAGGCGGCGTGCTTCGGTCAGCGTGACCGCGATGAGCCCGGCCTCGTCGGTGGTGGGCCCGGCGGCGTTCATCACGGTGTCCAGGACGGCGAGGAAAGCGTGGGCGAGCATGGCCATGGTTGTCCACCGGTACCAGACCACGTATGCCGGAACTAGTGCGGATGCAGTCCCTTGATGCCCGCCTGCTCCCCGCGTCGCCCGACCATCTGGGCGAGCCCGTCACCGGTGAGCGGGCCACGGCCGCGGTCGGCAAGCCACAGCTCCGGACGACTGGCATTCTTGTCGCGGGCGCGCATCCGCATGTAGCGGCCGAGGGCAAGCGGGGTGTTGTTGCCGGTCGGGGCCGGTCGGGGCCGGTGCCCCTTGCCGAGCACGTGCAGCACCTTCCGCGTGAGGTCAATGTCATCGACGCGGAGCTTGGCGATCTCGGTGCGTCGTTCACCGGAGTCGAGCAGGCAGCGGATGATCGCGTTGTCGCGACGATCAGCGAAGGTCTTGCCGGCGCAGGTGGCCAGAACGGCCCGGATCTCGTCCTCGTGCAGCACCGGGACGGGCTTCTCGTCGACCTTCGGTGGTGACATCCGCTCCAGCGGCGAGTGCGATCTCCTCCTCGTCGAGGAGCCACTTGAACCACTGCTGAAGGGCGCGGAAGGTCTGGTTCACATAGGCGTTGCCACGACCCTGTGGCCGGCGTGGCGTCGGCACGGTGCCGAACCAGATCAGGAACTCCTCTCATCGACTGCGATCAGCATGGCACTGCGGCTGCCGGCGGGGTGTGTGAGCATGCCGTGGCGGTGATCCTTGCCGCGCGTGCCGCCGGGATTGCCTGGCCGGTCACCTCGGTGCCCTCCGCCGGGCCTGTCGCCGGCAAAGAGGAACGCCTCCTTGAAGAGGCCGCGGTGGCTTTTACCCGGGCGGAGCTGATTCAGCTCGTCGCGGCTCGGGCTCTCGAGGACCGGCTGTTCGCGGCCAGGCTGCTGAGACAGGCCGGCCGGCTCGACCCGGCGGATCCCGCGGAACTGGTGCGGGTTCGCCGGCTTGTGCGGGAGGCCGGTGCGATCCCGGACAGCAATCCGCGATGGGATCTGCACCATCTGGTCGAAGCGGGCCGAGCGATGCTGGCGGAACTGGAGATTGTCGCGGTCCGGCCGCCGACCGCGGAGTTCCTCGACGTCGTCGAGGAGGCGGTCAGGGTCTGGGATCGGCTGGCTGGCCATCTTCATGATGCATGGGACGTGTACGAGACCGAACCGGGTGAGATCGGCGAGCCTCTCGCCGCGCTGCACCTGCGGCTGTGCGAGGACCTGCGCCCCGATCCTGTCGACCTCGGCCGTCGGCTTGCCGCCCTGATCGGCTCCGCCGAAGTCGACTCCTACCTGCACGCGCTGGAAGGGTACGCAGACGTCCTCGGCACCGACGGACTCGCCGCCTACGACACCGCCTGTCACGACTGAATCGCACCCTCGGCCGTTCCGTTCACGCCGCCCATAGACAGGGGGCGAAGCCCTCCAAAGAGCCACCGCCTGCAACCGACGACCCCAACATCACGATCGGGGCTCACGCCATCCGCGGGCGTTGCCCCCCGACTTCGCGTGCTGCCCTCAGCAGCGCAGGTGCCGCGCCGCCTCGCAGAGCGCCTCGTCGACCGGCCTCGGGGTGCGCCCGAAGACGACGATGGTGGCGGTCGAGTCGAGGACGAACGGCCGGGTGAACCCCCGAGCTGCCCGTATCCATGCTGGCGCGGGGCGTCATCGGTTGGATTCACCTGTTCGGCGCGGTGAACTTCGAGCTCTTCGGCCGGCTGAACACCCTCGTCGAGGCCAGGGAGACGTACTTCGCTATCAGATGCGTGAGATCGCCCGGCTCATCGGGCTGTGACGACCGGGCGCGGTCCGGTCAGGCCCGGCCGGATGGGTCCGGGTCCAGTCGGCCTGCAGTCCCGGCCGTGGCGGTCTCAGCCGCAGTGCTCCCAGCCGCTCCCCCAGGACGAGCCAGTGTAACTACCACCCCACTTCACACACTTCCCCGGCGCGTATACGTACACCGGCCCCGCGTAGTACTGAAAACTGCCCGAATCAGACTGCCGCGCCGAACTACCTTCCACCTGCACCCACGCACCCATCGACTCGGCCACCCCCACACCCGACCCCGACTTCAACGTCACCACACAGTTCCGACTACCGTTGTACAGCAGATAGATCACCGCCGTGTCACCCGCCAGAGAATGCCGGTCGATCTGCGAATACCCCGACCCACACACCTGCGTCGCCGAGTACGGATTCGGATTCGGCTTCGGTGCGGGTGCGGGTGCGGGTGCGGGTGCGGACGTAGGCGCAGGTGCCGGAGCGGGAGCCGGCGCGGCCGGAGGCGCGGGGGCCCGCGCACCCTGGGACGCGGGCGGAACCGTCGGCGCGGGCGCGTCGGCGGGCGCGAGTGACCCCGAACCGTCGGGCTTGGACCCCGAACCACCGGGACCCGAGGTGGGCACCTGCCTCGACGGTTCCCCGCCGGCCTCCGGGGCGACCGGTGCCACGGAGCTGCCTGCCACGCCGACTTGCTGGGACGCGGATCCCGCCGTGTCCTGTTCCGGACGGGCCCCCTTCGGCCCCTCCGCGATCTCCCCGTCCGCGTCACGGAGATTTCCACCCGCCGACCCCGAACCGTTCGACCCCGAACCGTTCGGCCCCGACGAGGTCCAGACGACCACCGGAACCGCGATGATCAGAGCGGCCACGCAGGCCGCCACCACAAGCAGAACGTTACGGCGCCGGCTGGAACCCGATCCCGGGCCCACGGCGGGCCCGCCGACAGGATCGGACGCATCCGGCCCCGGGCTCGCTGGCGGGACGACCGACGGCTGGGCGCGCTCGTCCTCGCCGAACGGATACCCCTCGGATGGATGCAGGTAGCCGCCGCGCCCCGTCTCGTCGTCGGTCCCCGGCGGCGAGGACAGGTCCTGACGCGGATCTTCCACCTCAGCCAAGGACGGCCCACCCGGAGGATCACCGGCCGGACGGGACACCGCCGGCTCGCCCCCGGATTCGTTCCCGCAGACCGGCCTGGTCCGGTCCGTACCGTCGGGCTCCGATGTCGGTTCCTGCATCGCCGGCGCTCCTCGGCAAGTAGGGGCAGAACGTCCGAAAGCTTGTCAGGACCGGATCAGGACCGGTCGATGTGGGGTCACCGGCCGGCCATGACCGCGACGAGGTCGGCGCCGGTGAGCTGCTGCTCACTTTGCGCGATCAGGGCTGGCCCAGCGGCGTGCGATCCCGCAACGTGTCGCTCCGGCCCGACGGAGTTCGCTCGTACCTGTTCACGATCGCCAGAAACGTCATCACCGACGCCTGGCGGGCCGAGCGGCGACGGCCGTCACTCGGCGACGACGGCGGCGAGGTCGTGGCGGCCGCCCCCGCCGTCGACGACGTGAGCCAGGCCATCGAGGAGTGGGTGGTCGCGGAGGCGCTAGGTCGTATTTCGCTCGCGCACCGGGCTGTCGTCCAAGAGCTGTACTACGAGGGAAGGTCGGTACGCGAGGCGGCAGCCCGCCTGGAACTGCCAGAGGGCACCGTCAAGTCCCGTGTCTACTATGCGATCCGCGCGCTGCGTGACGCCTTCGAGGAGATGACGGTCGGTTCGCCGAACCCGCTCCCGGCGCCTCGCGGCGGTCGCTGCTGTGCTCGTCCTGTGCGCCGGAATCGGTCTCGTCGTGAACAGTCCCTTTGCCAGCGCACCGAGTGGGCCCTCCACCTCCTTCGCACCGGAGGTCGCCAGCGTCGACGGCATGACGGAACGAGCGTCCAGCTGGTCGTCGACGCCGACAACGAAGGCTGATGTCGTCGGAGCGAGTTCGATCCCAGCGGATGCCATCGACGCGGTTCGAGTCGTCGACCGTGACGGCTTGGTGCTCGCCGTCGCTCACCCGCGGGGCAGCGAGTAGGCCACCGTCGCGTCTAGACACGGAGCTTCGGACGGAGCTGTGATTATCGGTGCGGGTGCGGGTGCGGGTGCGGCGTAGGTGGCGGTCTTCAGTGGCCGCGAGCATCGAACGCGCACGGTCATGCTGGGAGCGGATGTCAGGAGATGGGGCCCGTAGTGGGAGATGCGGGCCCGTGGTATCAGTCAGCGTGTCCGAGTGGGACGAGACCCTCTACGGGGGTAGCGCCGAGTTCTACGCGCCGGGCGGCTGCCCTATCCGCCCGCGCTTGCCGAGACCTTGCGCGCCGCGCTCGGGCACGCTCCCGTCGGGCGGCTGCTGGATGTCGGCTGCGGACCGGGCTCGCTGACCTTGCTGGTGGCCGGTGGTCAGCCAGCCGGCCTGATGGGCGGGGAAGCTGTCGGTGCCGACGTTGCGCGGGGAGTGGGGCGGGGGGCGGGGGCCTCGCAGCGTTGACGATCACGTGGGCGTCGCGAGCATCGGACCGGTGCACCCGACGCTGCGGCCGCGACGATGGTCTCGGGCACCGTCCTGGACGCTGACTGGTGGCCGCTCGCGATGACCGACGCGACGCTCAGCCCCCGTCGGGGCGTTGGCTGGACACGCCGTCGAGGAGGATCGCCATGCCGTGGGTGAAGACATCGTCGGCGGAGATGTCTGCGTAGATCGGTCCGGCCGTGTGCAGTGCGGTGAACTGGCCGGCGGGCAGTGCGTCGAGAAGCTGGCCGAAGTCGGCACCTCCGGCTTTTCGGCCCGTCGCCCGGCTGGCGGCACTGCGCTGGATGCTGGTGGCGGCGGCGACGAATTTCAGTGTGGTCGAGGTGGCGTAGGCGGCCTGCTCGTTGGTCAGTCCGGCCTCCAGGAAGAGTCCGAGGGCGGCGTCGACCACGCGGAGCATGTTCGGCCCGTACGCCTCCCCCCTGGTCGCGGACGGGGGGAGGGGTTGTTCGAGGAAGACCCGTCGCATCTCGCGCATGAGCGCCTCGACGTCGGCGCGCCATCCCCGGCCGGTGCGGTCGAGGCGGATGCCGCCCATCACCTGGTCGGCGATCAGCGCGACGAGCTCGTCGCGGCTGGCGATGTGCCGGTAGAGGGATCCGGCGCTGGTGCCGAGCCGCACGGCGACGGCCCGCACGGAGAGCGCGTCCAGTCCGCCCTCCCGGAGGATCTCCAGCGCGGTGTCGATGATGCGGGCCGTGGACAGGCCCCCGGCGCGGGGCTTGCGCCGGGCCTCGACCGCCGCGCGATCCACCCACCAGCGCACCGATCCGGGCGCGACCGGTTCGCCCGAAGACGCGGGATCCGCGGGATCCGCGGGATCCGCCGGAAGCACGGCCCCGGACCCGGGCGAGTCGGACCGCAGGGTGGTCTCCACAGATGATCGCCGCTTCACCAGGCCATCCAACACCACCTTGACAGAATGCGTGCATTGTTCGCATACTTCATCGACCGAAAGGCGAACGGCGTACGCATCAGAGGGCGTGGAGGTTCTCCCATGAGCCGGGCCATCGTTTTCAACGGCGACGAGACCTGGGAGGAACGCGATCTGCCGGTGCCCGATCCCCAGCCGGGCGGAGCTGTCCTTCGGGTGGAGGCGACCGGCCTCTGCCACAGCGATATCGACCATTTCCGGGGTCATGTGCACACGTCCTGGGGCGGTGCGTTCCCGTCCATCGCCGGTCACGAGATCGTGGGCCGGGTGGAGAAGATCGACGCCGCGGCGGCCGCCGCGTGGGGCGTCGGGGAAGGTGACCGGGTCGCCGTCCGCGACATCGTGGTGACCCCCGCCGGTTACCGCATCTACGGGCACGACTTCTCCGTGGACGAGGGCTCCGGCCTGCATGGCGGATTCGCGGAGCACCTCGAACTGCTGCCCGGTTCCCGGGTGTATCGCCTGCGTGACGATCTCCCGGCCGAGGAGCTCACGGTCTTCGAGCCACTGAGCTGCGCGGTGACCTGGGTGGCGCCGGTGCGGCAGGACGATGTCGTGATCATCGAAGGTCCCGGCCACATGGGCATGGCCACCATCGTCGCTGCCCGCGCGGCCGGAGCCGCCACGGTGATCGTGACCGGGACGGCGAGCGACAGATTCCGCCTCGACTGGGCGCTGCGTGTCGGTGCCGACCACACCGTCGACGTCGACAACGAGGACCCGGTCGAACGAGTACACGAGATCACCGACGGCCGGATGGCGGACGTGGTGATCGACGCCGCGGCGGGAAATCCGGTGACGGTGAACCTTGCCATGGATCTCGTGCACAAGGGTGGGCATGTCGTCGTCGCCGGTATGAAGGACGGCCCGCTCAAGGGCTTCCACAGCGACTGGATCCCTACCCGACGGATCACCCTCCACCCCGGCGCGGGCCTCGACACGGAAGGAGCGGTCGAGCTCATCAACGCCGGCCGGGTACCGACCGCCGACCTGCTCGGCGACACCTTCCCCCTCGAACGTTTCGAGGAGGCGTTCGCCCTCCTGTCACGAAGGACACCGGGCCACGATTCGATCCGGGTCGCCCTGCGCCTGTGCTGAACACCGCCGTCCCGGAAACCGCCGATGGGGAGGAACGAATGCCGGAGATCCGATGTTTCTCGCACGTCGGGATGACGGTGGCAGACCTCGACTGTTCAGTGGCTTTCTACACCGGTGTGCTTGGATTCCAGGTCCTTTTCGAAGTACGGGGAAAGGCATGGGGGCGCGTCGGCATCGGGATCGACGCGATGATGCTCGAGCTGTTCAGTCCCCATCCGACCGGCGGCCCCAATCCGACCGGGCAGGCCCTGGAACCGGCCGACATGCTCTACCCCGCGCCCTATGGTCGCCCGAAGATGGCTCTGACAGTGGCCGACATCGACGCCGCCTACGACGAGCTGGTCAAGCTGTCCGTTCCCGTCATCGGGCCGGTGACCGACACGGGGAAATCAAGACTTTTCTTCGTTCTCGATCCGGACGGGACGCTGATCCAGCTCCATCAGTTCGACGGGGGGCAGGAACGCGTGGCAGAACTCTTCGGTCGCTGAGATCAGCGTGTCGCAGCCGGTGGGTGGCATCAGCGTGGATGTCCTCACACGCGGATCAGGGTCCATTATCGAGCAAGGGCAGCAGTTCTTGAGGAGGTTCGCTGATGTTAGGAAACGAACACACGGGAGTCGGGAACGCGGGGTGCGTCCGATGAGCACGCCGGTCGCCACCGCCCCGCCCACCGTCATCGTCGACGTGACCGGCCGTGTGCCGATCGACGGCCCGCACCACATCGCGACGTGGGTCTTCCCGCCCCCGACGCTGTCGGCGGGCCCGGTGCCGCTGCTGTTCTGCCTCCCGGGTGGTAGCTACACGAAGGCGTACTGGCATCTGGACGTCCCTGGCCGCATCGGCTACAGCTTCGCCGAGCATCTGGCGGCCCAGGGCATGCTCGTCATCGCCGTCGACCACCTCGCCACCGGCGAGAGCTCCCGGCATCCGCGGGCCGCCGAGCTCACCCCCGACGTCATCGCCGCGGCAAACCACGCGGCGCTCTCCGACCTGGCGGGACGCGCGGAGAAAGGCTCGCTCCTACCCGACCTGGGGCCGGTCGACGTCGGACCGGTCATCGGTGTCGGTCACTCGATGGGGGCCATGCTCGCCGTCTTCCAGCAGTCGCTGCACAGCAGCTTCGACGCCATCGCCCCACTCGGCTACGGCACGGTCGCGCCCTTCGCCACCTACCTGGCCGGAGATGACCGCACCCGCATACCCAGCCTCGAATCCATCATGGTCCCGGCCCGGGCCGGCGCCTACGACGAGCCGTTCAAGTCCGACCGGGCCAATCCCGTCATCCGCCGCCATTTCTACTGGGAGGACGTCCCCGCGGACGTCATCGCCGCCGACGACCTCACGAGTACCCACCTTCCGGGCGTGACCGGGCCGCTGTCGATCGTCCCGTTCATCACCTCGGACCATGCCGGACGGGTCCGCTGCCCGGTCTTCATCGGCCTGGGTGAGCGTGACTCCACCCCGAACCATCACGACGAAGCCCGTGCCTACGGTTCCTCCGACGACATCACGCTGTTCCGGCTCCCGAGGTCCGGACACTGCCACAACACCGCGGGCACCCGCCACCAGCTCTGGGACCGCCTGGCGCGATGGATCCGTGCGCTACCGGCGGCCACCGCTGTCACACCGTCGACCTGAGGTCGTCCAGTCCACCGCGCGAACCGGGTTCATCTCCTCCGCGGCGGCCTGGGCTGGGAGGCCAACCTTGCTGCTACTCAAGGAGTACCTCGCCATCATCGACTTCGACGAGGCGGCGAAGTGGGCTGTCGAGCACGGCAAGGCCGACTACATGTGGAGCAAGCAGGGGGCGGCGCAGCCGGCCGTCGCCAGGGTTGAAGGAGACTCATGAAATATCGCAGGTTCGGAACGACCGGCGTCGAGGTGAGCAGCCAGTGCCTGGGCACGATGAACTTCGGCCGGCTGGGTAACGTCGATCCCGACGACAGCGTGCGGGTCGTCAGCCGCGCGCTGGACGGTGGGATCAACTTCATCGACACCGCCGACGTGTACTCCCGCGGCGAGAGTGAGCAGATCGTCGGTCGGGCGGTGGGGTCACGCCGGGATGACGTGGTCCTCGCGACCAAGTGCTTCTTCCCCATGGGCGGCCAGCTTCAGCGGGGTTCCTCACGTCGATGGATCATGCAGGCTGTCGAGGGCAGCCTGCGCCGGCTGGGCACCGATCGCATCGACCTGTACCAGATACACAAGCTCGACTGGAACACCGATCTGGAGGAGACCCTCGGTGCCCTGACCGACCTCGTGCGGCAGGGCAAGGTCCTCTACCTGGGCTCGTCGTCGTTCCCGGCGGACTGGATCGTCGAGGCCCAGTGGACGGCGGCCCGGCGCGGCGGTGAACGGTTCGTCTGCGAGCAGCCGCAGTACTCGGTCTTCGCCCGGTCGGTGGAGCAGGCGGTCCTGCCCGCCTGCCAGCGGCATCGGATGGCGGTCATCCCCTGGAGCCCACTCGCCGGCGGCTGGCTGACCGGCAAGTACCAGCGCGGCCAGGAACCGCCGACCGGCTCACGCTACGACCCGGACAGCCCGTTCATGCAGGGAACCGTCAGCTCGGCCGAGGACCGCTCCTCGCCCGCCCGGTTCGACGCCGTCGACGCCCTGCGCGGCGTCGCCGACCAGGCGGGCATCACCCTGACCGAGCTGGCCATGGCCTTCGTCGCCAACCACCCCGCCATCACCTCGACGATCATCGGGCCGCGCACCATGAAGCACCTCGAGGACGCGCTGAACGCGGCGGACGTCGACCTCGACGAGGACGTCCTCGACGCGATCGACAAGATCGTGCCCCCCGGCACCGACATGCCCGGGATCGACCACTTCACCCAGCACCCGGCCCTCCTGCCCGCCGCCCGCCGACGCGCATGAAGGCCGTACGCAGGCAAGGCGGGAGAGATCACCGTCGTCGACCTCGACGAGCCACCGGGAGTCGGGGACGAGGTCATCCGGATCGCGGCAGCGAGCATCTGCAGCTCGGACCTGATGTACATGCGGTTCGGGCTGGAACGGGTCATCGGACATGAGCTGGCCGGCGTCCGCGCGGACGGAACCGGGGCCGTCGTGGAGGCGCTCTACGGGTGCATGGAATGCGACCCGGCCTGACACAACAGAGCCGGACAGGTTATTCCGACCGCCGTGGAGCTGACCTGCGTCGATATCAAAGAGAACCAGGGAGAAGTGATGGGCTTCTACGACGACCAGATGCTGCCCCGGTTCATCGACCTTGCCCTCGGGAGGCCGATGGAGCCCACCCGGGCCCGCGTCACCACCGGCCTGTCCGGCGAGGTCCTGGAGATCGGGTTCGGTTCCGGGCGTAACCTGCCCCACCTTCCACCTGAAGTCACCCGGCTCCTGGCTGTGGAACCCGCGGCCGTCGGCCGCAGGCTGGCGGCCCGCCGCATCGCCGCCGCCCCCATCCCGGTCGAGTTCGTCGGCGACGACAGCCAGCGGCTACCCGTCCCGGACGGATCGGTGGACCACGTGCTGGTCACGTGGACCCTGTGCACCATCCCGGACGTCGACCGGGCGCTGCGTGAGGCGCGCCGGGTGTTGCGACCCGGCGGCACGGTGCACTTCGTCGAGCATGGCCGTTCACCCAACCACCGTGTCGCCCGGCGGCAAGAGCGCCTCACGCCCCTGTGGGGAAAGGTGTTCGGTGGCTGCCACCTCAACCGGCCTGTCGATAAGTTGATCGAAAACGCCGGGTTCACGCTCGACACCGTCCAGACGTACCGGATGGGCGGGCCGGAGCTCTTCAGCTTCGCCTACGAGGGCATCGCGTCGAAGTAAGACTGACCTATAGGGCGACGGAAATTAGTCTGGGTCTGTGCCTGGAATGAATGTGACGGCGCGGCCCCTGCCGCGCTGGTCGCTAACCGTGCGAAGCTGCCCGCGGCCGAATGGGTCTGCGAGGACGTGGGCATCCTCGATGGTGATGGTGAGTCACCGGTCGGGGTTCCGCCGCTACGGCAAGTCCATGGACCACCGCGACAACCTGCCCCAGGGTGTGATCGGCCTGGCCGTCCTCCGGGACAACCTGCGCGTGAAGGAAGTCCGCGTCGACGGGGCAGACGGCACCGGGGTGCCGCGTTCTGGGGAGCCAGGGTATGTAAGGCGGCCCTGACCGGTCGAGCCTTAGACGGCGTGAGCAGGTTAGGTGAACACGGCCGATAAGCAGCGTCTGTGAGCCAACGCCGCGCGCAGGATTCTCAAGGGTGGCGACTTGCATTTCCCTGACAAGCGTGCGCACTGTCGGTCGGTGCTTCGCCGTGCTCATACCCGGTCCGAAAAAGCAAGCGGCACCCCGAACTTAGCCGATATCCGCTGCCCACGGGTCCGGATGGCTCGTCAAGCGCGACAACCATCACATGGAAGATGTAGAGCGCCTCACCTCGGGTGATTCATTTTCGCTGCTAGGGTTCACTCTCGACCCGCACCCGACCGGACGGCTTCTCGAACCCGGACCTCGGATCGCACGGCACCTTCTTCACCTCGCCGGAAGCCGCCGATCTAGAACAAGAAGTCTACCCCTGCACCTGTTTTATGGCCGGGGCAATTTTGCCAGCGCACCTTCTGGAGTACCTGTATGTCTGCTGACAGCGCGACCGCCGCCCCCGTGCGACCGGGCACCTCCGCGGCCCCGCCCACGAGCCATCACCTCGGCCTGGCTCTGTTCGTGATCGCCGCAGCACAGCTGGTGGTGGTCCTCGACGCCACGATCACCAACATCGCTCTACCCAGCATCCAGACCGATCTCGACGTGTCCGACGCGAACCTGGCCTGGATCGTCAACTCCTACGCGCTGGCCTTCGGTGGGCTGCTACTGCTCGGCGGACGCACCGGCGATCTCTTCGGCCGGCGACGGATGTTTCAGACCGGCATCGCGATCTTTACGCTGGCCTCACTGCTGGGAGGACTGGCCCCCAACGAGGCCCTGTTGATCAGCGCCCGCGTCCTGCAAGGCATCGGCGCCGCGCTCGCTGCCCCCAACGCGCTGGCCCTGATCACTACGACATTTCCACCCGGCAAGCCCCGCAATACGGCTATGGGTGTGTACGCCGCGATGGGAGGCGTCGGCGCCACAGTCGGTCTGCTGTTGGGCGGCACACTCACCGACGTCCTGAGCTGGCGATGGGTCTTCTTCATCAACGTTCCCATCGGCCTGGTCGTCCTCGTCGGAACCCGGAGCCTCGTCGAGGCCGAACGCGACCCGGGCCGCGTGGACGTCCCCGGCGCTGTCACGGGAACGGGCGGCCTGATCGCACTGGTCTACGGCATCACCCACGGCGGCGAGCACGGCTGGAGCGACAGCGCCACCCTGACCGCCTTCGCCGTGGCGGCCGTGCTATTGGTGGCGTTCCTTCTCATCCAGGCCCGGACCGCCCACCCGATGATGCCGCTACGGCTGTTCCAGGACCGCAACCGGTCTGGTTCCTACGCCACGATGCTGCTCATCGGTGCCGGCATGTTCGCGACCTTCTACTTCCTGACGCTGTACATGCAGCTCATCCTCGGCTACAGCCCCGTCCGGACCGGCTTCGCCTACCTGCCCTTCAGCTTCGGCATCGCCATCGCCGCCGGTGTCAGCTCCAAACTGGTCACCCACGTCGCCCCACGCGTGATCGCCGGACCGGGCCTGCTCGCGGCGGCCGCGGGCATGCTCTGGTTCGCCGCCCTCGATCCGGACTCCCCGTACGCCGGACACCTGATGCCGGCGATGTTCCTCACCGGCCTCGGCCTCGGCCTGAGCTTCGTCCCCATGACACTCGGCGCAGTCAGCGACGTTGCACACGAGGACTCCGGGATCGCCTCAGCACTCCTGAACACCGCCCAGCAGATCGGCGGAGCCCTCGGCCTCGCGGTCCTGTCAACCATCGCCACCTCCACGGCCGACAACAAGCTTCCCGAAGCCGCCGGAGCCCTCTACCAAGGCCTGGCCACGAACGACGTCATCCTGATCGCGAGAGCACAGGACGCACTGACCCACGGCTACTCCATGGCTTTCGCCGCCGCCGCCGCGATGTTCCTCGCCGGTCTGATCGTCACCGCCACCGCCATCAACACTGCCAGGCAACACCACATCGAGGACGCGCCTCCCGCACACATCGGCTGACCTGGCCGGCGGAGTGGAGTGGCCACTCGCTGTGATGGTTGGCCATTAGATGGCCAATGGCCGCGATGGTTGGCCAGTCCTCGGGTGGCGTGGCTCGTATCAGGCGGGCTTTGGCGGTCTGCCGGCGGCAGATCCGCGCAGAGCGCAACAGCCTGGCGAGCCGGTGATGGCTCGCCTGACGTCTCGTGCATGGGCGCGGTGGAGATGGTGAGGTCGCCCGGTGATCTGGCGCGCGGACGCTGGCGAGCTCCACCGATGAGTTCCGCCGGCCCGCCCGGTCTACCAGGACGTACCCGTCCCACTACCGACCTGGAGACCCGCCGTGACCATCCCCGCGCACCCCGGCCGCATGCTGTTCGTGAACATCCCCGTAGCGGACCTCCAGCGCAGCAAGGCGTTCTTCGCGAAGCTCGGTTTCAACTTCAACCCGAGCTTCACCGACGAGACCGCCGCCTGCATGCTGGTCGGCGAACAGGCCAGCGTCATGCTGCTCAGCCACAAGAAGTTCGCGGAGTTCGCGAAGCTGCCGATGGCCGATCCCGCCACGCACACGCTGGCGCTCTACTGCTTCAGCGTGTCGTCCCGCGAGGAGGTCGACGCGGTCGCGCAGGCCGCGCTGGCCGCGGGCGGCGTCGAGGCGGATGGCCTGGAGGACTATGGCTTCATGTGCTCACGCAGCTTCTTCGACCTCGACGGCCACGGCTGGCAGGTCATGTGGATGGATCCGGCGGCGGCGCAGAAGGGCCCCGAGGAGTTCGCGACCTCGATGCAGGACGCCGACGCCCCGGCTTGACCTGACACCGGCGCAGGCCGGCGCCGCCCGCCCCTTTCCCGAAGCGGCGCGGCAGCAGGCCCTGAACGACGCTGGTCAACCTCGGCGACATCGGAATCGTCTTTGTAGTGGGTGGCGCCGTGGCGGGTGAGGATACGGTCGACGAGGTCGCGGGCGGCCTGGGGGTCCAGTCCGGGTGGCTCGTAGACGCTGTCAGTGAACGTGCCCGCGGCCAGCCACTCCTCTGCTTCCCGCGAGCCGATCAGGACCAGTGTCCGACCGCCGCGGAGCCGGCCGAGGAGGGTCCGTAGCCGCTGCTGCTCGGCCGCGGGCAGGGCGTGGGGGATGGATGCCGGGCTTGCGATGATCGATTCGGCGTTGTCGACCACGAGCAGGTGCCGCCGCGCCCGCAGCAGGCCTGCGACCCGTTCCAGCTGGGCGTCGTCTGACAGGGCGTCGAGTTTCGCCTGGTCGACGAGGCCGGTGCGTTGCCACCACCAGCCCAGGTGGGTCAGCAGCGTCGACTTCCCCGCTCCCGCCATCCCCCGCACCAACAGCTGGTTGTGGCTGTCGTCGAGCAGGAGGCGGCGTTCGACGGTTTGGACGTCGAGGTCTCGGCCGACGAACCCGTACTCGGTCGCCGGCTCGTCCGCGACGGTGACCTGCCGGGTGTAGAAGTGTTGGGCTTCGGGCTCGGTCATCTCCCGTAGTCGGAGATCGACGGGGCGCTGCCGGTAGAGGACCGGCAGCATCCAGTCTTCCAGGTCCAGTTCCTCGTTGAAGTAGGCGTGCCGCGCCGGCTCGTCGAACAACCGCCGCCGCGCCGCGTGGACCGCGGCGACCGGATCGGCCTTCTCCGTCAGCCGCCGGTACAACGCGGGGATTGCCTGCGCCGCCGCGGACACGGTCACCGAATAGGCCATCCCGACCGTCAGCGGCACCCCAGCCTGCACGAGCCGGAACGCCAGGCTCGCTTCGTCTCCGTTCTGCATCGCCGACTGGCACGCCGAGAGCACCGCGACCGGCACCCGGTGCTCCGCCAGCAGCCCCGCGACCTCGCCGGCGGGGACGGGTTCGGCTTCGCCGTCCTGGGCGGTTTCGAAGAATAGGAAACCCTGCTCGCCGTCGAACTCCTCAGAGCGCCGCCGCAGGAAGAACTGGCCCGCTTCGTGGGCGGCCTTCAGCTTGTCCTGCGTGGCGAACAGGCCGTGGAGGTCGAAGTGCACGGCGTGGTACCAGCCCCCGCCATGCTCCGCCCGGGTCGGATCACGGCGAGGACATTCGCGGGCAAAACACCAGAACATAGATTTGCGGGGTACACGGATTATTCGAAAAGCGGCACGTGTGCGAACGCTGTGCACAACCCGACAAGATCGTTTTTAGTCGGGTTATCGCAGGTCAGCATGGGTTTGTGCCCCTGGCAGGAATCGGACCTGCGGCCTACCGCTTAGGAGGCGGTCGCTCTATCCACTGAGCTACAGGGGCGCTGCAGGGCGACCCCGCACCTGGCCGGTCGGATGCCTGGCGGTGGCTCCATGATCGACCGGGCGGGATCACTCAACGCCTCGCAAGCCTACGCATCCAGACACCGGTGTGGGAAGGCGACTCCCCCCGGGCCCGCGCACACGCGCGGACCCGGACGGCCGGCGCGCGGATCCCGACGGCCGGTACGGGGCGCGGGTGCTCAGCCGAGCTGCTCGGCCATCTCCACGAGCTCCTTGCAGCGGGGGCAGACCGGGAAACGCTTGGGGTCGCGCACCGGCTCGAACTTGTACCCGCACAGCGCCGTCACGCGGCCGCCTTCGATGGAGGCACGGACGATCTCCTCCCTGCGCGCGTAGTGAGAGAGATCATCCCCCTCGTCCGAGCGGGTGTCAGAGGTCTCCGGCGCGATCTGAGTCGTGCTCATACCCTCGAGTGTAGGTACTCGCCGCAGCCGAGCCGCCGGACTGGTGTCCCCGACCGCGGGCCGGCCGTGAGCCGCCCGCGGCGCGGCTGGTGCGGACGTTCACCCTGGCCTCGGCGGGCAACGTCGCGGGCTCGCGCCACGCAGTTCGTCGAGTGAGCGGTAGCCGCGACAAGTTGTACTTGCATCGATACTCTGAGTGGGAGCCAGTCTGGCCGGCGACACGGTGACGGAACGGGCACGGACATACCACACTCCGCCATCAGGACGCAGAGGAATGCGGCTCCTCCTGCCAGGCGTTGCGGCGTACTCTGGTTGCGGACGAAGGAGACCGGTGACTGGACTGATCGACAGTACCGAGATGTACCTCCGGACCCTGTATGAACTACGGGAGGAGGGCATCACCCCGCTGCGCGCGCGCCTGGTCGAGCGCCTTCACGTGAGCGCGCCGGCCGCGAGTGAGTCGACCGCGCGCCTCGCGAACGAGGGCCTCGTCGCGCTCGCCGACGACCGGACCGTGCAGTTCACGGAGAAGGGCCTGGTCAGAGCGACGGCGGTCATGCGGAAGCACCGCCTGGCCGAGTTGCTCCTCACCAAGGTCATTGGCCTGGACTGGGCGCTGGTCCACAACGAGGCCTGCCGCTGGGAGCATGTGATCTCGGACGAGGTCGAGGCCCGGCTGACAGTCCTGCTCGGTGACCCGAAGCGGTGCCCGTTCGGGAACGAGATCCCGGCGCAGCTCGAGACGGCGCAGCCGCCTGGTGTGGCACCGGTGAGCCTGCTCACATCGGCTGAGCGAAGCAACACCGGGACCAAGTCGGTGACGGTGGCCTGGATCTCGGAGCGCCTCCAGACCGACGAGGAGGCGATGCGCGTCCTGCGGGACGCCGCGATCGTGCCCGGGGCACAGCTCTACCTGAACGCGCGCGGCGACAGGGTGTACATCGCCAAGCCGGACGGCGACAGCGAGGCCGAGATCGACCGCAGCACAGCGGCGCTCGTCTACGTCAATCACTGATCCGGGAAACGACAGCACACACGGCACACAGAGCACGCAGCACCTGTACAGAGCCACACAGCACGTAAGCATCTGTACGGATGTGGACCTGACTGTCGGGCCGGGCGTAGGCGCCCGGCCCTTCGTCTGTCCGAGCGCCACCCGGTGGGCGGGGCAGCTACCCGCCCACCGGCCAACCCCGCCTCGTGCGCGACCCGCACAGCTCGCTCCATCGATTGGGGGAGAGCCACACGGGTCACGCACAAGCCGGGGGCCGGGGGTGGGGCCGGAGCGTCGTCGGGCACCGCGTCCTGGCGCGTCAGGCGCCCGGGCGGACACCGCCCTGGAACGACGACCACCACACGTTCTCGATCCGTACGACCTCGCCGGTACGCGGCGCGTGGATCATCTGGCCGTTCCCGATGTAGATGCCGACGTGGTAGAGGTCAGCGCCGAAGAAGACCAGGTCGCCGGGGATCAGCTTGTCGCGGGTGACCCGCCGGCCGGCCGTCCACTGGTCGCCTGTGTAGTGCGGGATGCCGACGCCGGCCTTTCCCCAGACCCACTGGGTGAGTCCGGAGCAGTCGAAGCTGTCCGGGCCCTCGGCACCCCAGACGTACGGCTTGCCGAGCTGGGCGCGCGCCTCCTGGACGGCGCGGGCCGCGCCGCCGCTGCCGCCGGTCGGGGGTGGCGCGGCCGGCCGGGCGGGTGCCGCGGCGAAGGCGTTGCCGGCCGTCGTGACGAGACCGGCCTCCCGGGTGAGCCGGTCGCGTTCCAGGGCGGCCTGGCGGGCCGTCTCGGCGGCGGCCGCGGCCTCGGCGGCCTTACGGGCCCGCAGCGCGGCGGCCTCGCGTTCCCGGGCCTGGCGCTCCAGCTCCGCCTGCCGGGCGATCAGGCCGTCCAGCAGCCTGCCCTGCTCGCCGGCTGACTTCTCCAGCCCGCGTCGGCGCTCGGCCAGTGAGTCGACGAGCCGTTGCCGGCCGGCGCGGGTCTCGTCGGCGGCCTGCTTCGCCTCGGTCTGGTCGTGGCGGGCCAGCCGCAGGTCGGATTCGGCGGCCCGCTGCCGCCGGGACAGCGCGTCGACGGCGCCGGCGCGGTCGAGCGCGGCGCGGGGATCGCCGGTGAGCAGGATGGAGAGCTGTTCCAGCCCGCCGGAGCGGTAGGCCGACGTCGCCAGGCCGCGGTGCCGGTCGGAAGCGCGCCGGACGGCGACGTCCGCCGTTCGCAGCTGCTGGGCGGCCGTGGCCGCGGCGCGCTCCGCCTCGGCGAGACGGATGCGTTCGGCGTTGTACTGCTCGGCGGCTACGGACATCTTGTGGCTGAGGTCGTCGAGGTGGGCCCGGGTCGAGGTGATCTGGGCGGCGATGCTTCCGAGGTCCTCGGCGTGGCCGGCCTGTGGCCCTCCGCCGGAGCCGCCGTGGGTGTCGTCGGGGGTGTCGCTGCGGGTGTCGCCGCCGCGGGTGGGCGCGTTCGGCTCCGCGCGGGCCATGCCCGCCCCGATGCCACCGCCCGCGCCGGTCAGCGATGGCCCGGCGGCGAGAACGCCGAGCAGGGTGATGAGGACCGGGCGCATGCCCCGTCCGTCAATGGTCCGGCGCGTTGCCGACCGGTGGGAACCTTTGTCTGTTTCGAGTGCTGGCGTACTTACATTGGCGTTACCTGGCGGGTCCCCGTACGGGGACGAAACGGGCGGAGATACACCCGATCGGGGGATAGTGCAGGCCTCGTGGGACGGGCTACCGGCGCTATGGCAGCCCTCCGTCGGAACACTGGTCACGACGTCGAACCGTAACTGTATGCAGTTGTACAGTCACGGAAGCACGCCGAACGACACGGAGAGTCCCTGAACACCCACGCTGAGTCCAGTCTCGGGGAGCATGGGTCGCCCAATTAATCGATTTCACATGTCAGAAACAGGAAAGACACTAGATCGGAACAGATCTTATCGACTCTTCGGCCGAAGGACCGGGACGAGCGCAGCGTGGCCGGGGACCGGGGTAGCGCAGTCCGCGCGGTGCGCGCGGGGGGAATGACAGGAGAGACATGGACGAATTGAGCTCGGGCGATACCGCGTGGGTGCTCGTCAGCGCCGCACTTGTGCTCTTCATGACGCCCGGCCTGGCCTTCTTCTACGGCGGAATGGTCCGTGCGAAGAATGTGCTCGGCATGCTCATGCAGAACTTCTTCTGCATGGGGATGATCACACTGGTGTGGTCGGTCGTCGGTTTCAGTATCGCCTTCGGTGAGGGGAACGGATTCTGGGGCGGTTTCGACTTCTTCGCTCTCCAGGATCTCACTGCGAGTGACGGGGCGATCCCGTACGTCGCCTTCGTCGCCTTCCAGATGATGTTCGCGGTCATCACGCCCGCCCTGATCACCGGTTCCACCGCGGACCGGATGAAGTTCAGCTCCTTCGCGATCTTCGTCACGCTGTGGTCGGTCCTGGTCTACTCGCCCATCGCGCACTGGGTGTGGGCGAGCAGCGGCTGGCTGTTCAAGCGCGGCGCGCTCGACTTCGCGGGCGGCACCGTCGTCCACGCGAACGCCGGTATCGCCGCGATCGTGCTGGCGCTGTTCCTCGGCAAGCGGCGCGGCTGGCCGACCGGCGACTTCCGCCCGCACAACGTGCCGTTTGTGCTGCTGGGCACCGGCATCCTGTGGGTGGGCTGGTTCGGGTTCAACGCCGGCTCGGCGCTGGGTGCGAACAAGGTCGCCGCGATCGCGCTGCTCAACACGCAGATCGGTGCGGCCACGGCCATCCTCGGCTGGATCGCGATCGAGCGGCTGCGGGACGGCAAGGCCACCACGCTCGGCGCCGCGTCGGGTGCCGTCGCGGGTCTGGTCGCGATCACCCCGGCCTGTGGGTTCGTCTCGCCGATGGGCTCGATCGCCATCGGCCTGCTGGCGGGTGCGATCTGCGCGCTGGCAACGTCCATCAAGGGCAAGGTCGGCATCGACGACTCGCTCGACGTCGGCGCCGTCCACCTGGTCGGCGGTGTCCTCGGTGCGCTGCTGACCGGCTTCTTCGCCACCCTCGACACCAATGAGGCCGGCAAGGACGGTGTGTTCTACGGCGGTCCGTGGAGCGTCGTGGGTGAGCAGGCGCTGGCCATCGGCGCGACGCTGGGCTACTCGGCGGTCGTGACCGCCCTGATCGCCCTCGCGCTCAAGTACACGATCGGGCTGAAGGTCTCGGACGAGGATGAGGAGATCGGCCTCGACGAGGCGCTGCACGGTGAGACGGCCTACCGGCTGACGTCCATCGGCGGCAGCGGGTTCACCTCCGCCGTCACCACGACCAAGGTGCCTGAGGAGGCCAAGGCATGAAGCTCGTGACGGCAGTCATCAAGCCGTTCAAGGTGGACGACGTCAAGACCGCCCTCGAGGGCATCGGCGTCCACGGGCTGACGATCTCCGAGGTGCAGGGCTACGGGCGGCAGAAGGGCCACACCGAGGTCTACCGCGGGGCCGAGTACAAGGTCGACTTCGTCCCCAAGATCAAGATCGAGGTGGTGGTGGACGACGAGGCCGTCGACGAGCTCGTCACCGCGATCACGACGTCCGCGCAGACCGGCAAGATCGGCGACGGAAAAGTGTGGGTTGTCCCGGTCGACGCTGTCGTCCGTGTACGGACGGGTGAGCGGGGCTCCGACGCCCTGTAAGCCTGGGAAGAACATCCGGGGGCGCGCCTGTTACGGCGCGCCCCCTTTCTTTTCGGCACTGTGACGCCGCGGCGAACATCTTGCCGTGGAACCGTGAACATCGCGCGAGAAACCGCGACAGACTGCGGGTGCGGGGGATAGGACCCAATACGACGGGGGTGGCGGGTGAACGACAGGCTCCAGGCCCTGCGGGGCCGGGTGGACGCTTTTCCCGGTGTGACCGGGCCCGCGTTGCGGGAGGCGCTGGTCGAGCGCGCCGACGCGGCCCTCGGGGAGCTGTTCGGGGAACCAGGGCCCGGAGTCGCGCTGCTCGCGGTCGGTGGCTACGGGCGAAGCGAGCCCGCCTTCGGCAGCGACCTGGACCTTGTGCTCGTCCACGACGGCCGCCGAGGCGACATCTCCGCCGTCGCCGACGCGATCTGGTACCCGCTGTGGGACGCCGGAGTCGGCCTGGACCACAGCGTCCGCACCGTGGACGAAGCCGTCTCCGTCGCCGACTCCGACCTCAAGGCGGCGCTCGGCCTGCTCGACGCCCGCGTGATCCGCGGCGACGGCGGCCTCGCGGGCACGCTGCTGGAACGGGTCCGGACCCGGTGGCGGGAACGCGCACCGCGCCGCCTGCCCGAGCTCGCCGAGGCGGTCGCGGAGCGCGCGCGCCGGATGGGCGAGCTCGCCTTCCTGCTCGAGCCCGACCTCAAGGAGGCCCGGGGCGGCATGCGGGACGTCCACGCGCTGCACGCCCTCGCCGCGGCCTGGGTCGCCGAGGCGCCGCCGGAGCGCGTCCAGGCCGCCTACCAGGTGCTGCTCGACGCCCGCGGTGAGGTGCGCCGGCTCAGTCACGGCCGCGCGCAGGACCGCCTGCTCCTGCAGGACGGCACGGCGGTGGCCGCGGCACTGGGCTACCCCGACTCCGTCGCGCTGTCCCGGGCCATCTCGGACGCCGGCCGCACGATCTCCTGGACGTGGGACACGACCTGGTACCGGGTGGCCGCCGCGCAACGCTCGAAGATCCGTTCCCGGCTGCGCCGGCCGGTCCGACGTCCCCTCGACGAGGGCGTCGTCGAACAGGACGGGGAGATCCAGCTGGCCCGCGACGCCGAACCCGCCACCGACCCCGGGCTGGTGCTCCGGGCGGCCGCGGCCGCGGCACGCGCCGGCGTCCCGTTCGGGCGCTACGCCATCGACCGGCTCGGCCGCGAGGCGCCGGCGATGCCCGAGCCGTGGCCCGAGGCCGCCCGGGACGACCTGGTCAGCCTGCTGGCGACCGGGGACGCCGCGGTGCGGGTGCTGGAGTCCCTCGACCAGGTCGGGCTGCTCGTGCGGCTGATCCCCGAGTGGGCGGCCGTGCGCAGCAAGCCGCAGCGCAACCCCTACCACCGCTACACCGTCGACCGGCACCTGATCGAGGCCGCCGCCCGCGCCGCCGCCCACACCAGGGACGTCGACCGGCCCGACCTGCTGCTGCTCGGCGCGTTGCTGCACGACATCGGCAAGGGATACCCGGGAGACCACACTGACGCCGGCATCGTCATCGTCCAGACGTTGGCGCCCCGGCTGGGCCTGCCGCCCGAGGACACCGAGGTGCTGGTCGCGATGGTCCGCCATCACCTGCTGCTGACCGAGGCGGCGACCCGGCGGGACATCGACGACGTCGCCACCATCGAGTCGGTGGCGGCCGCAGCCGGCAGCGTGCGCGTACTCACCCTGCTGCACCGGCTTACCGAAGCCGACGCGAAGGCCACCGGCCCGACCGCGTGGAACGCCTGGAAGGCCCGGCTCGTCACCGACCTCGTCGACCGGGCCACCGCCGTGCTCGACGGCAAGGCACCGCCGTGCCCGCCGGCGCTCACCGAACGGCAGACCGCCCTGCTCGCGCTGCCCGACGACCTCACCGTGCAGGTCAACCCGCTCCCCGACGAGGGCATGTTCGAGATCGTGGTCGTCACCGCCGACCGGGTGGGCCTGCTCGCGACCACCGCCGGCGTCCTCGCGCTCAACCGGCTGGACGTCCGCCGCGCCTCCGCGCGGGGCGCCGGCGGCCGCTCGCTGCTACAGGCCGCCGTCGCGTCCGCGCACGGGCACCGCCCGGACCCGAAGCGGCTGCGCGACGACCTGCGCGCGGCCCTGGCGGGCACCCTCGACGTCACCGCCCGCCTGACCGGCCGGGAACAGGACTACGCCACCACCCGTCGGTGGAACACGCCGGGGGCACCTCAGGTGATTTTCGACGACTCCGGCTCGACGACGGTCATCGAGGTGCGCGCCCCCGACCGTGCCGGGGTGCTGCACCGGATCACCGGCGCGCTGGCCGAGGCCGGCCTGGACGTCCGCACCGCGATCGTCGCGACCCTCGGCCTGGACGTCGTCGACGCCTTCTACGTCGAGGACTCGTCGGCCCCGGTCACAGCTGCCTCCACGGCCAGCACGGCCAGTTCTTCGGCCACCATCTCCACGTCGGCCACCTCTGCGTCTGTCGGGTCTGTGGCCGCGGCGTCCGCCGCCTCCGTGACCGGCCTCGCTGCCCCGCGACTTCTGGGTAGCGCGCGGCGGGCCGAGGTGGCGACCGCCGTCATGGCCGCGCTCGACATAGGGGAGCCCGGCTAACCCCCCCCGCGGGGACGACCGGGGCTGGCCCGCCAGACGGCCTCGGTCGCCCGGCTCGTGCCCCGCTCGCGCCCAGCGAGCGACATGTCCCGTCAAACGCAGGGAGGGGCGGGGTCTGGTTCGCCGCGCGGGACGCTATGCTTGGGACGCACACTCAGGAGGCTTCGCCTAGTCCGGTCTATGGCGCCGCACTGCTAATGCGGTTGGGGGCTTATACCCCCTCCGGGGTTCAAATCCCCGAGCCTCCGCTCTTCCCTCACGGGGTCGTCCCTCTCTGGCGGCCCTGTGAGCAGGCACAAGGCCAATCGGCCTCTCAACCCCGGTGCCCGCGCTACCGCTGGTGCCCACCGGGTGCCCACGCCGCGCGGAGCGAGGGATCGCCGCAGCGACCGTCTCCGCCGCTTTCTGGCCCGACGAGCCGGACGCCGGGACGGCCCGCGCGCTCGACGAGGCGGTTGTCGACCTGGACGCCGGCCGGTCGGTGCTCTGCGCCAGCGAGGGTGCCTTCGACGCGCTTCTCGACGCCCTCACCACCGACCCTGGCGTCAACACGCGGGCAAGCTGACGCCTCGGAGATATGCCACCCTCGGAACACAGACCACCCGCCAACCTGTCGCCATGGGGTCCATGGGTGACCATGTGCCCACCTACGAGACCGTCGCCCGCTTCTTGGTGGACTATCGGCGGCTCCGTCCCGAGCAGCGGGCGGCGTTCCGGGCTGCGCGAAGGCTGTTCGTCGAGGGTCTCGAACGTGGTGTGTTCCACCCGGCATTGCGGGTGAAGGGTTTGCAAGTCGCGGCCGGGGGTCTTCGAGATGTCCTGGGGGCCGGACGGCCGGGCGTTGTTCGAGTACGGCCCGCCGCTGCGCGATCGGGCTGCTCGGGCTCGGCTCGGTGCCCAGGCGTGCGGCCGCGATGGTGGCCCGGGCCTGGGAGTCGGCCACTGCGGAGGCACTCGATGGGTGAGCGACCGGTCCAGCTGACGGTGAACGGCCGGCAGGTTCGGCACACCGCAGAGCCCCGTCTCGCCCTCGCCGACTTCCTGCGCGAGCGGTGCGGGCTGACGGGCACCCATCTCGGGTGCGAGCACGGCGTGTGCGGCGCCTGCACCGTTCTGGTGGACGGGCTCGCCGTCCGCGCCTGCCTGATGTTCGCGGTGCAGGCGGACGGGGCGGAGGTGACGACCGCCGAGGGCATCGCGGTGGACGGTGAGCTCTCACCCGTCCAGGCGGCGCTGCGGGAGTGCCATGGGCTGCAGTGCGGCTTCTGCACCCCGGGTTTCGTCATTTCCATCACCGCGCTGCTGCGCGACATCCCGAGCCCGTCGGACGAGGAGATCCGCGAGGGCCTGTCGGGGATACTGCCGCTGTACCGGCTACCAGGGAATCCTCGAGGCGGTGCGCCGCGCCGCGGGCACCAGCGTGAGCAGCGCGGACGGCTAGCGCCGCCTGGACGGGCGGGGCTGCCTGGACGGGTGGAGCCGGGCAGTGGACGGCGCCCGCACGGGGGGCGCCGGGCCTGCCCGGACGCGGGCCCGCTCAGCGGGAGCGCTGGGCCCGTCCTCCGCGCCGGATCACCCACAGGGCGACAACGAGCACCGCTGCGACCGGCGCCACCCGCTTCGCCACGGGCACGGCGATCGTCCCGAGCAGGTTCACCGGGACGGGCTCCGGGCCACGCACCTCCGTTACGGCGTTGACGACCGCCGGGGCCGAGCCGATCGCGCCGCCCTCGCCGACCCCCTTGTAGCCTCCCGGGCCGGGCGCGGGGGTCTCCAGCAGGGCGCCGCCGATGCCCTGCACGGTTCCGCCGGCGATCTGTCCCTCGACGACGTTCGGGTTGATCATCGGGCCGACGTCCTCGGTCGTGCCGTGCCCGGTGAGCAGGCGCCCGTCCTCCACCCGCTGGACCCGGGTGCCCGCATAACGCGCCGCGGTGGTCTCGAGCATGAGCACCTGCTCCGTTCGTGCGCCGGCCGGCCGGCATACCGCGTACGTCACAGATGCCGCGTACGTCACACATGCCGCCGGCGCACGACTCTAGCCGTCCGGGCCCGACGGTGCTGGGCGTCCGCTCAGCAGGGACGTGTCCGCCGCGCTGCCAGCCGCGGGCGAGCGGGAACCGGGCCAGCGCCGTACATCCTCCGGGGTGTCGAGGTCGGCGGGATCACCCGGGACCGGCACCTCGTCGACCAGATCCGGGTGCGCGGCGAGGAAGCGGCGCGCGCCCTCGTCGGCACCGGCGAGCGCGATCGCCTCACGCCACAGCCGCGGCGCCATGACGATCGGATGTCCGCGCCGGCCGCCGTAGCGGCCGACGGCGACCCGGCCAGGCCGCCAGGACGCCAGGACGGCGCGCACCGCGTCCGCGCCGATCCCGGGGGTGTCGACCAGTAGCACCGCGACCGCGTCCACCCCCGCCGCACCGGCGCCCGCGGCCGCACCCGGGTCCACAAACGGACCGGCCGCGGGACCGACAGGCGGTGCCAGATCGGCAGTGGGCGCCGCATCGGCAGTGGGCGCCGGGCCGCGGGCGCGGTCCAGCGCGAGTGTGAGCGAGCTGCGCTGCCCGCGGCCGGGGTCAGGGTTCACCACGACGTCCGCGCCTGGAACGGCCGTGCCGTCCCGGACCACCGTGATGATCCAGTGGCAGCCGGCGTCCCGCGCGGCGGCCACCGCGCGGTCCACCAGCCGCGCCCCGCCCACGACGAGCTCGGCCTTCGGCGCGCCCATCCGGCTGCCGCCGCCCGCCGCGAGCACGGCCGCGACGATCCGGGCCGGTGCGTGTCCGGTCATGCCGGCCAGTCTGATCCCGTCGGTCAGTCTGGTCCCGCCCGCGTGGCGGGAACCGGGCCGGGGCGGTGGTCATACTCGCCGTCATGCCGTTACGTGACTTCGCCGACCCGGCGGCGGTGGCCGGTGCGCTCGACGCGGCCGGGTACGTGCCGGACGAGGGCGTCGCCACCGCCGCGTTCCTCGCCCTGCGGATGGGCCGGCCGCTGTTCGTGGAGGGCGACCCCGGCGTCGGCAAGACCGCGCTGGCGCACGCACTGGCCACGATCTGCCAGGCCCGCCTGATCCGCCTGCAGTGCTACGAGGGCATCGACGTGAGCCAGGCGCTCTACGACTGGGACTTCCCGCGCCAGGTCCTCCACCTGCGTGCCGCCGCCGGCAGCGCGGACCCGGGCGAGATCGAGGCCTCGCTGTACGACCGCCGCTTCCTGATCGCCCGCCCGGTGCTGCAGGCACTCGAACAGAGCCCCGCCGTCCTGCTCGTCGACGAGATCGACCGCGCCGACGACGAGTTCGAGGCGTTCCTGCTCGAGGTGCTCGCCGAGGGCTCGGTGACGGTCCCGGAGATCGGCACGATCCGGGCGGACGTCCCGCCACTGACGGTGATCACCTCGAACCGGACCCGCGAGGTGCACGACGCGCTGAAGCGCCGCTGCCTCTACCTGTGGCTGGACCATCCGGACTTCGCCCGGGAGGTGGAGATCGTCCGGCGGCGGGTGCCGGGCGCGGCGCGCCAGCTCGTCGCGGACGTCGCCCGGGCCACCGCGCGGCTGCGGGAGGCGGGCCTGCTCAAGCCGCCCGGCATCGCCGAGACGATCGACTGGGCGCTGGCCCTGCACACCCTCGGCCGCTCCCGCCTCGACGGGGAGGCGGCGCGGATGACGCTGGGCGCGGTGCTGAAGTACCGGGAGGACATCGTCCGCGCAGAGCGGGAGCTGGGCGAGATCGTCGGCGGGCTGACGTGAACGCGCGGCCGTCCGCCGCGGGTCCGCTCGCCGAACCGGACCCGCTGGTCGCCCTGACCGGGTTCGCCCGCGCGCTGCGCGGCGCCGGCGCGGCGGCGGACGCGAGCCGGGTCGCGACGGCGGTGCAGGCACTCACCCACCTCGATCCCACCAGCGCCGCCGACGTGTACTGGGCCGGTCGCCTGGCGCTGTGCGCCGAACCGGACGACCTGCCGCGCTACGACGCGCTGTTCGACGAGTGGTTCCGCGGGCGCCTCGACGGGCTGCCCGGGCAGGCCGCCGCCGGGGCCGTCGCGCCGTCGTCGCGGGCGGTGCGGGTCTGGCCGTCCAGCGGCACCGGCACCGCGCGCGACGACGGTGACGACAGCCCGGCCGACCTGCTCCCCGTCGGCGCGAGCGACGTCGAGCTGCTGCGTCGCCGCGACGTCGCGGACCTCAGCCCGGCGGAGCGGGCCGAGATCGACCGGCTCGTCGGCCTGCTCGCCCCCCGGGTCGGGTCCCGTCCCAGCCGCCGGCGCCGGCCCGGCGGGAACCGCGGGCTCGACCCGCGCCGCACCGTGCGCGCCATGCTGCGCGACGGCGGCGAGCCCGGTGAGCTCGTCCGCGCGCGCCCGCGGGTACGGCCCCGGCGGCTGGTGTTCCTCGTCGACGTCAGCGGTTCCATGAGCCCCTACGCCGACGTGATGCTGCGCTTCGCGCACGCCGCCGTCCGGGTCGCCCCGTTCGCCACCGAGGTGTTCACCTGCGGGACCAGGCTGACGCGACTCACCCGTCCGCTGCGGCTGCGGGACGCGGGGGAGGCCCTGAGGGCGGCCGGCGAGGCGATTCCCGACTGGAGCGGCGGCACCCGCCTCGGCGAGTCGCTGCGCGCCTTCCTCGACCTGTGGGGGCAGCGGGGCACCGCCCGCCAGGCGGTCGTGGTGATCGTGTCCGACGGGTGGGAGCGCGGCGACGTCACCCTGCTCGCCGAGCAGATGGCCCGGCTGGCCCGGCTCGCGCACCGGGTCCTCTGGGTGAACCCGCACACCGGCCGGGACGGGTTCACGCCGACCGCCGCCGGCATGTCCGCGGCGCTTCCCCACGTGGACGACCTGTTGGCCGGGCATACGTTCCAGGCACTGCGAGGACTTGCCGAGGTGATCTCCGATGCGTGACGTGCTCCCCGACCTCGAGAGCTGGTGGCAGACGGGGGAGACCGTCGGCCTGGCGACGGTCGTCGGCACCTGGAAGTCGGCCCCGCGCCAGCCGGGTGCGGCGATGGCTGTCACCCCGGACGGCTCGGTCGTGGGCAGTGTCTCGGGCGGCTGCGTCGAGGGGGCCGTGTACGACCTGGCCGAGCAGTGCCGCGCGACGTCCGTCCCCGTCCTGCAGCGCTACGGGGTCAGTGACGACGACGCGTTCGCGGTGGGCCTCACCTGCGGGGGCATCATCGACGTCTTCGTCGAGGCGGTGAGCCGGCGGACGTTCCCCGAGCTCGGCGGGATCCTCGCCGACGTCCGGGACGGCCGGCCGGTCGCGGTCGCGACGCTGGTCAGCGGGGTGGGCACCAGCCCCGTCGGGTCCCGCCTAGTCGTCCGGCCGGGCTCCGTCGAGGGCACCCTCGGCAGCGCGCGGTTCGACACGGCCGTCCGCGACGACGCGCGCGGGATGCTGGAGCAGGGCCGGACGGGCATCGTCCGCTACGGCCCGGACGGCGAGCGGCGCGGTGACGACAGTGCCGTCTTTGTCGCCTCCTACGCGCCGCGGCCGCGGCTGATCGTCTTCGGTGCCATCGACTTCGCCGCCGCGCTGGCCAGGGTGGGCGCCTTCCTCGGCTACCGGGTGACCGTGTGCGACGCACGGGCGACGTTCGCCACCAGCAAGCGGTTCCCCGAGGCCGACGAGGTGGTCGTCGACTGGCCGCACCGCTACCTCGCCGCGACGGCGGTGGACGAGCGCACGACCGTCTGCGTCCTCACCCACGATCCGAAGTTCGACGTGCCGCTCCTGGAGGTCGCGCTGCGCCGGCCGCTGGCCTACCTCGGCGTCATGGGCTCGCGCCGCACCAACGCCGACCGCGCGCGGCGGCTGCGGGAGCTCGGCTTCTCCGACGCCGACCTGGCCCGCCTGCACGCGCCCATCGGCCTGGACATCGGGGGGCGCACACCGGAGGAGACCGCGATCTCCATCGCCGCGGAGATCATCGCGACGCGGCACGGGGGATCGGGCGCCCAGCTACGGCAGCTGTCCGGCCCCATCCACCATGACCTGCCCGCGCCGTTCGGTAACCCATCCGCTTCGTTCGGTGACGTTCGGGCGTCGGCCCATGACGGCTGAACGTCGAGTGCCGATCGCACGGATCTGATTCCTGTTACTCTCCGGCCGTGCTGTTCGCCTTACGCTTCGACTTCCGTAATCCGGATCTCGCCGGTACGACCATGGCCGACCGTTACGCGGCGGCCCTCGACATGGCCGAGTGGGCTGACCAGCTGGGCTGCGTGACCATCGCGGTCTCGGAGCACCACGGCTCGCCGGACGGCTACCTTCCCAGCCCGATCCCGATGCTCGCGGCGATGGCCGCCCGCACCACCAAGGTGCGTTTCCGTATCGCGGCGCTCATCGCACCGTTTCACGACCCGCTGCGCCTCGCCGAGGACCTGATCTTCCTCGACAACATCAGCAAGGGTCGCGTCGACCTGATCGTCGCGGGCGGGTACGTCCGCGAGGAGTTCGCCATGTTCGACATCCCGATGTCCGAACGCGGGCGTCGGGTGACCGAGACCGTGACGACCCTCAAGGCCGCGTTCTCCGGCGAGCCGTTCGAATACCGCGGCCGGACGGTCCACCTCACCCCCGGTCCCTTCCGCCCCGGCGGCCCGCAGATCTCGCTCGGTGGCAGCAGCGCGCCGGCCGCCCGTCGCGCGGCACGCATCGCCGACGGCTTCGTCCCCTCGGTGCCGGAGGTCTGGGAGTTCTACCGCGACGAGGTCCAGAAGCTCGGCCGGCCCGATCCCGGACCGAGCCCGATCGGCCCTAACCAGGTCATCGCGCTCGCGGAGGACGCCGACGAGGGCTGGAAGCGAATGTCGCCGTTCTTCCTCCACGAGACGAACGCCTACGGCGTCTGGCAGGCCCAGAACAACGCGGCCTCTCCGTACCGCACGGCTGCCGATGCCGACCATCTGCGCACGACCGGGCAGTACCGGGTGCTGACGCCCGAGCAGCTCGTGGCCGAGCAGAAGGCCGCGTCATTCGCGTTCACCCAGCTCCACCCGCTGTGCGGGGGAATGCCGCCCGAGTCGGCGTGGGACAGCCTGCGCCTGTTCGAGCGCGAGGTTCTGCCGGCCTTCCGCTGATCCGTCGCCCCGTCTGATCCGTACCCGTCGGCGGTCGACGCCGCTTCTGGTCGCTGGCGGACCGTACTGATCCCTGGTTCCCGAAATGCTGATGCCCGAAGCCCGAACCGGCTTCGGGCATCAGCATTTCGGGCCCGTGGAACCGCGGGTTCGCGATTCCAGCCGGCGTTCGTGTTCGCGGGCCGGCGGCCCGCGCGGTCAGATCTCCGGATCGGTCGGGTCCACCCGTACGACGCGGAAGTCGGCGCCGACGATCCGCCCGTACATCTCGGCTGACATCGGGCCGGGGAACGTCCCGACGACGGAGGTCGGGGACCCGGCGTCGTCGACGAGCACGACGGCGTAGGCGCCGGGTGCCGCCCACTTCCCGCGCACGGCGTGCTCGGCGCGCCGCCAGCTCTCCTCGGACGGGGGGTGCAGGGGGCTCGGCGTCGTCACGCCGGCCTCGCTCTGCGGAAAATGAATTTAACTTCTTTGAATGAATCTAATGCCACTCTGTCGGCCTCGACCAGGTCGGCCTCGACGAGTCGGCGCCCCTTTGTCATGTATCGCTCCGGTCCGGGCGGTGTTCCTGCTGGATGGCGTCTCCTCTCCCTTCGACCAACGGTCCACCATGACGGGCGATCAGGCGAGGGTGTGAGTGGCGTCATACTGCAGGCATGCGGAGGAAGGGACACAGAGCCACCGGCGCGTCGAATGCGGCACGGTCAACGGGCCGGTCCGGTATGGCACGATCGGCACGGGAGATCAGCGGACGAATTGTGGCGGCCCTGGTGGCCGGCGCCTCGCCCGCGTGGGTGTGACAACAGTCAGACCAGCTGGAATCGGTCGGCGACGAACCAGAACCGAGGACCCCGGGTAGACGATGTGAAGCACATACAACCCTGTCTCGCCAAGTTGTTGGGCGCAATCGTCCAGCGCAGGAAGGCCGCCGGGCTCAGCCAGGCCCAGCTGGCCAACCGGGTGCGTTACCAACCGAGTTACCTCTCGAAGGCCGAGCGCGGCCTGCTGGGCGTGCCGTCGCAGTCGCTCGTGGCCGCGATCGACGCGGAGCTGAACGCCGGCGGCGCGCTCGTCGAGCTGCGCCGTCACGCGTGGCTGGAGGACAAGGGCGGTCAGGCGGGCGTCATCTGGCGGGGAGTCCCGGAGGAGGTGGACATCACGGATCGCCGACAGCTCATCGTCGGGGGCGGCGCCGTCGCGGTCGGGCCGGCGGCGGCCGCGGCCCTGCCGGCCGTGCCAGCACTGTCCGACGCACCGGCATCGTCGGGCGCGTCGGCCGTTCCCGCGCCCCGGTCCGGAGCGGCCGGGCCCCCGGCACCGAGCCGGATCGACCTGTCGGGGCGGTGGTGGACGTCCTGGCAGACCTTCCGGGACGGCAAGGAGGTCCGCTCCTCGCAGGAGGTCAGCGTGGAGCAGGCCGGCGAGGTCCTCCGCATCGGGGCGGTCTCGCGCGGGCTGGCCCTGGAGGAGGGCGGCTACCTGTGGTCGGGCGAGCTGCGCGTCTTCGACAACGAGATCGTCATGGGGTGGTACGTGGCGGTCGACGGCCCGGTGCGGTCGAAGGGCACGCTGTTCCTCTCGCTGCACCCGCACGGTGACCGGCTCACCGGCCGCTGGGTCGGCCTCAGCTACGACGGCCTGTTCATCGAGGGGTGGGGAGCGATGGCTCGTTCGGAGGAGGCCACCGTGACCCTGATCGACCGCCTCAAGAAACAGTTTCCGAAGGTGGCGTGACGGCCGCTGGAACCGGCGAGCCGGAGCAGCGTGGAGGACCTCGGTGCGGCGGTCGTCGCCCTCTGGCCGGAGGGCGACGACCGCCGTCACCGAGATCATCTTCCGCATCCGCTCGCCGAGTGTCTCAGCGCGTCGCGCGGATGGACTCCCGCAGCGAGGTCAGCGTGGCGGCGATGGCCGTCGGCTCGTAGCCGCAGTGGGCCATGCAGTTCTCGCAGCGGGGGTCGCGGCCACGGCCGTACGACTCCCAGTCGGTGGTGTCGAGAAGCTCCTGGTAGCTCGAGGCGTATCCGTCACCCATCAGATAGCACGGCTTCTGCCAGCCGTAGAGGGAGTACGACGGAATTCCCCACGCGGTGCAGGGGAAGTCGACCTTGCCCTCAAGGAAGTCGAGGAACAGCGGCGAGTGCTGGATGCGCCAGCGCTTGCGCCGACCGTCGGCGAACGCCTTGCGGAAAAGCTCCTGAGTCTCCTTGACGCCCAGGAACTTGTCCTGCTCAGGGGCCTTCTCGTAGGCATAGGCCGGCGAGAGCATCATGCCGTCGACATTGAGGTCGTTGTTCAGGAAGTCCAGCACCTCGATGACGGTTTGCGGGGTGTCGGTGTTGAAGAACGTGGTGTTCGTCGTCACCCGGAATCCGCGGTCCTGCGCGTCCTTGATCGCGTCGACGGCCTGGGCGAAGACGCCCTTCTTCGCCACGGACTCGTCGTGGCGGTCCTCGAGCCCGTCGATGTGCACCGCGAGCGACAGGTACGGCGAGGGCTTCAGCTTGTCGATCTTGCGTGGGAGCAGTACCGCGTTCGTGCAGAGGTAGATGAACTTCTTGCGCTTGACCAGGCCTTCCACGATCTGCTCGATCTGTGGGTGCATCAGCGGCTCGCCACCCGCCAGACACACGACGGGCGCGCCGCACTCGTCGACGGCGGCGAGCGCCTGCTCGACCGGCATGCGCTGCTTGAGGACGTCCGCGGGGTGCTGGATCTTGCCGCAGCCCTCGCAGGAGAGGTTGCACGCGAACAGCGGTTCCAGCTCGAGCGTGATCGGGAACTTGTCTCGACGTGCGATTTTCTGCTTCAGCAGATAGGCACCGATCTTGATCGCCTGACGCCGCGGAATGCTCATATTCACCCTTCCGGTGTTGATCTACGTTCGCCTGGTGGGTGGTGGAGTCGCGATGCCGTACCGCTCCCCTAAGTCTAAGGAGGAGCCTTATCTAGTTCTTGGAAAAATTCTTCGATGAGAGCTACTTAACCGGCTGGCCGAGATCTTTTTCCGGTCAACTATGTCGCCACCAGCCCGTTTACCGAAGCGAGATGCGATTTTCACGTACCCGCCGGCTACCGCGGTCTCACATCGAACTGGACCTTTGGGCCCGCCTTAGGTCATCGTCAAGGGCACAAACGCCCGTCGAGGCGGCGGACGTCCGACTGCTCGCGCACGCACCCGTGAAAGCCGTTGCCCGGCCAGTCAGGCCCGGCGAAGCAGGTCGGAGCCACGACCGTAACCCGGTGGGCGGAAATGCGCCGCGCCCGAACGTGCCGGGTCATCGGGCGGGCGGCTCACCGTGCCATCCGGTACCGGGACGCGGGCGGGCCGTCGGATGCCGCCACCGGACTGAAGACCCCGGTCACGCGGTACGTCTCGGCGGGCACCGGCACCGGGCCCGGTCCCGGGACGCGGAATAGTCCCGGCGCGGCCTCGGGGCGCCGATACCAGTACGGGGGCGCCCGGCGGAGCCGGTCCCGGCGGCCGGCGGGGGCGATCGACGTGTATGCGGGGGAGCAGACGCTCGGCCGCGACATCCCGGCCTGGGGGAGACGAAGGAGCCCGCGGGCGCAGAGGGAGTGGAACGCGCGGAGGAGACGGGGGCGCAGAGGCAGCCGAGGAGACGGCGGAGATCGCGTGGGCGCGGGCGGTGCGCGGCCACGTGTGGCCCGCCCGGTCGCGCGGGCCGGCGGGTGCCGGGCGGCGTTGTCAGGAACCGCCGTCAGGAACCGTTGTCGGGCGGCGTCATCGGGAACCGGTGCCGGTCAGCGTCGTTGGGGGCCGGCACCGGCTCGCTCGTGGTTCGGCCCCGCCGCGGGAGCGCCGTCCCGGGCGGACCGTGCCGGCGGCGGCCGACCACGAGCTGGCGGACGTCACATGTCGAGGCGTGACTCGATGGTGCGCAACCGGTGGCGGGCCATCGCCAGGTTCGCGCGGCTCTTGTCCAGCACCAGATACAGGAACAGGCCGCGCCCAGTGTGGCTGCTCAGAAGCCTGATCAGGTGGTACTGCCGACCGAGGGTGATGAGGATGTCCTCGATGGTGTCCTGCAGGCCGAGGCTCTCCATCGTGCGGATCTTCGCCCGGACGACCTCGGTGTTCCCGGCGGCCGCGATCTCCAGGTCGAAGTTATGGATGTTACTCAGCTTGCCGAGCGTCATCCCACTCGTGAAGTCGACGAGGGCGACCCCGGTCGCCCCCTCGATCTCCAGCGATTCCTTCAGTGCAACGTCGACGCTGTTCATGTCGCCTCCCACGTGATCATCAACTTCTTCCAGGGCAGCCAGGTCACTGCCTTCGTCGTTGGCGGATCGGTCCGCTCGTGCAAACCACCAGGTCCCGAGCCTTATCCGCATTTCGCCCCACCTGAAAATGGGGGCACTCTCCGGGTCGTCGAGCGCCATGTCGTGGCGGCCCTCTCTCCCGGCAATGCCAACTCGCAGGTGCCTGTCAGGGCCATCTCACCAGGATTCGGGCAGATCTGACCCGTGCATTGGTGGAGCACTTCGCACGGTGATCGGCTGACTAGGCAATTAGAGCGTCACGAGTGCATAAATTGAGAGGTCCGTGGGATTGTCTACCTGAATTCGTATAACCGCAGGTCAAGACAGGTGTCGAGCCCCAGGAGCAGGCGGCGCCGGCGGGACGGGCACGCGACCCGGCCGATTCGTCCCGCGGCCGCGCGGTGGTCTCGGCCCCGCCGCACCGCCCCGAAGCCCCCACGTGGCAGGCGATCCACCATTGTTCCGTGGACGGCCCTCCGGTCCTACGGCCTACAACCTGGAGCCGCCCGCGATGCCACGAGCCACACCGAGCACGTGTTCAGAGCAGAACGTGTGCTCAGGGCGGAACGTGTGCTCAGAGCTGAGCGAGCTGCTTGGCGATCGTCTCCACGTCGGAGTAGGTCACACCGATCAGCCCGACCTGCTTCCAGCGTAGTATGCCGTTCGCATCCACGAGGAACACCGACCGGCGTAGTCCGAGTCCTGGCAGGGAGATGCCATACTGCTTGACGACCGTGCGGTCGTCGTCCGCGAGCAGGGGAAAGCTGAGAGAATACGAACGGGCGAAGGCTTCGTGGCTGTCGAGGTCCTGCGGGCTGATTCCCCAGACCAGGGCCCCGAGGTCACGGAACACCTCGATGCCGGCGGCGTAGGAACACATCTGCTTCGTGCAGACCGGAGTGTTGTCACCCGGGTAGAAGGCGAGGACGACCGGGTGGCCCCGCTCCCCGGAGAGGGTGAACTCGGACCGGGTGGCCTCCTCACCGGTCAGCGTCAGGCCGGGCAGCGTGAAGTCGGGCGCCGGCTGACCGATCGCGGGCGTCGCCATCTCAGGCCACCCCCCACTCGCGGCCGAGCGACCCGCCGGGCATGACACGGCGGCCCGGGTCACGGGGGCAGCCGGGGTGAACCCGCCTGGTGGGATCGTCGAGAAGACTCGACATCTGGCTCCTTCCGGGTGCGCCGCGGCGGGGACCGGTCACGTGCGCCGGGTCGCTGGACCCGCGCCCGTGGTGGATGACGGCCAAGCCGTGGATGGCTGAATTAGGTAACCGTACCGGTGGCGTAAAGCGCCGTGTCACGTTTTTGGCTGTTTCGGTCACCTTTCCGCCCACCCGTGGGCTGCGGAGCTCGCTGGGGGCGGGGCGTCCGAGCCCCGAGCGGGCGTGGGATCTGAAGTGTGGCGACTGAGAGAGTCCATGGTGTCGCTCGGTCGCCACGCTTCTGTCCGGTGCCGGGATGGGATCGGGTTGGGGTGCGGCTCGGGCCTCGGGGCAGGCGCCGGGAGGTTCGGTGCAGGGGCGGGTGGTGCGCGGCGGCGTCGTCTGGACATTGTTCTTCTATTGAGGGACCAAAGTCCCTGGCCTGCGGCGATGGTCCCGACTTCCGGGAATCGGAGTCCGCGTGGCCTTCCGTGCCGCGACGATGGCCGGTCGGGATTGCAGGCCTGTGGCACCGCTCCGAGCGAAGGCCTGCCCACCCAGGTCCGGCTCGTATCGAGTCGCCAATGTGCCGGTAAAGCGAATGGCTGGCATTTCCGGTTACACGGAACGCATACTGCACGGTCCTGGATCTTCCACCGGCGGCTGCGTCGTCGGATGGCTCTGCGGAACGTGGTCGGCGGCCCCGGATCCTCCGGCTGATCGACCTGCGTTCCGTCGGGTTCCGTAGCGCGCTGAATGGTGGAGGATGACCTCTTCGGTGGTGAAAGAAGGGTCGATTCCTGACGCGGTGGAACCGTCGCCGAGCGACTTCTTTCGCATCCGCTGGCCATCTCCGTCGACTACTTTGAGTCACATGGCGCGCTGGTAGCTCGCGTCCAACGCCCCGCGCTCGCGGCTCCGCCATGCCCTTCCGCGGTAGCCGAGCCGCGGAGCCGCCCAGCCACGGTTCCGTGGAATCGCTGCGCCGCAGCGCCGCAGCGCCGTAGCGCCGAGCAGGCGACGCGCTCGGCGGTACGGCGGAATGGCTGGTTCAGAAGGTGACGGGTTGCGGAACGCCGCCGCTGCGGGCCAGGAGCACGTCGAGGTCGTAGTCGTACCAGCGGCGCAGCGGCCGCGGCGATGCCGAGCGGCCCCACTCGTACATCTGGCGCTGCGCGTCGAACGAGCCGTCGTGCCACCTGCGCAGGACGTCGCCCAGGCGCAGCGGCTCGGGCAGGAAGGCGGCGGTGCCGAGCATGTCCGCGAGGCGTCCGACCGCCTCAGTGGGTGTCTCCTGGCCCTGGTCCACCTCGTCCATCACACCGTCGAGCCGGCGGAACAGGTCCTGGAACTCGGGCAGGTCCGGGCAGAAGGTGCCGGGGAAGGGGGCGTCGAAGAGCCGGTCGAACAACGCCGGGTCGCCCCGCTCGAGGAAGCCGAAGTAGGTGCCGACGATCCGCGAGATGCCCAGGTTCCAGGCCATGAACCACACCTTGGACCAGGCCCGCCACAGGTCGAAGTCCCGGAAGGACGTGTACGAGCCGGCCACCAGCCGGTCGTTCACGTCGAGGATCGTCTGGTTGAGCTGGTCGATGGAGGCGAAGCGCTCGGCCGAGAGGTCGCCGTCGGTGAGGGCGTCCATGAGCATGGGCGCGAAGGCGTAGATGACCTGCATGGTGTTCGCCATGCCGCGGGAGAACAGCGCGTCGATGGCGCCGGCGGCGTGGCTCATCATGGTCCAGCGGTCACCCACCGTCCGGGTGCTGGAGTACTGGGTGCGCCCGGTGGACACCCAGTCCCAGGTGGGCCGGGCGGCGGCGAACTGGCGCGCCACGCTGGGGAAACGGTCCAGGTAGGTCTGCCACTCCTCGTCGGCGGTGACGCCGGGCTGCTTCGGGAAGCGGCGGGTGTCGAGGTTGAGGCCAACGCTGCACAGCGGGTTGGTGGCGCTCTGGTGGTTGTCGAACGGGATCACCCAGAGCCACCCGCCGTCGAAGATGTGGTGCAGCGTCCCCTGGTGCCACGGCGACGGCTGTCCGCTGGGCCGGGTCACCTCGTCGAACGGGGTGACCCCGACCATGTGGGTGAACAGCGTCCGCGAGTGCGTCTTGAACCGGCAGGGGTCCTCGCGCAGGCCGTACTGGCTGGCCAGCACCGAGTTCCGCCCGGAGGCGTCGACGACGTAGCGGACCCGGATCCGCTCGCCGGCCCGCGTCGTCAGGGTGGCCGCGTCGTCGGTGATCTCTACATGGTCGACGAAGGTCCGCTGCCGCGGGTGGGCGCCGTGGCGCACCGCGGAGTAGAAGAGGTAGGAGTCGATGTCCTGGCGGTGCATGTGCATCTCAGGGCCGTTCGGGAACTCCGAGACACTGCACTGCGTGACCTCCTCCGGGTCCTGGACCTCCCCCTCCCGGTGGTAGACGAAGCCGAAATTGCGTTTCACACCGCACGCGGACGAGACGTGCTGCCGGACGCCCTCGAAGCTGCTGACATGGCCGAGCTCCGGGACGTCGAAACGTTGCGCGAGAAGTTTCAGCAGATAGGTCGTCTCGCCGATCGTCGATTCCCCGAGTGCGAATCGCGGGTGTGTTCCACTGTCGATGAGTACCACACTGTGACCGTGGCGGGCGAGGATGTTGGCCAGGGTCGAGCCGGCGATGCCGCTGCCGAGAATGGCAACCGAATAGTCGTACTCGCTCATTGCGTGACTCCCTGTACGCCGCTATCGGAGATGATCGGCGGGTCTCGCTCCGCTTGCGGGCTCTCGAGATCCCCCGATCCCTTCACAATCGCGTACTGAACCACTTATCCGTCCGTTGGTCTAGATAAACGCAATATAAACTCCAATGGATGGGCAATTCTCCCGTTATCGTTCGGTATGTCATTTTTGTTCCGATATCTACTGATTAAGGCAAATGCTCCGGAATCTTCCATTGGACAGGGTCGTCGGCGGGCCCGTCCCGGCGCGGCGGCGGCCGGCGGGCTGCCACGCTGGTGGCATGGATGCGGTGACGCTGTCGGTGGTGTCCAGTGCGCTGGGCGGCATCGCCGAGGAGATGGGGACGCTGCTCGTCCGGAGCGCGTACTCGTCCAACATCAAGGAGCGGCGCGACTGCTCGGCGGCGATCTTCGACGCGGACGCCCGGATGATCGCTCAGGCCGCCCACGTGCCGGTGCACCTGGGCGCCATGTACGAGTCGGTCCGGGTGGTCGCCGAGCGCGGGCCGCTGCCTGGTGACGTGTGGGTGCTCAACGACCCGTTCTCCGGCGGGAACCACCTGCCCGACGTCACGCTGATCTCCCCGCTCGCGTTTGACGGCGAGGTGGTCGGCTACGCGGCCACCCGTGCGCACCACTCCGACATGGGCGGGATGCGTCCCGGGTCGATGCCCGCGGACTCCACCGAGATCTTCGCCGAGGGCCTGATCATCCCGCCGGTCCGGCTCGTCCGGGCGGGGCGCTGGGAGGAGGACCTGCTCGACCTCATCTGCGCGAACTCGCGGACGCCCGACCTGCGCCGCGGTGACCTGCGCGCGCAGGCGGCGGCGAACGGGCTGGCCGCCACCCGGCTGGCCGAGCTCGCGCGCCGGCACGGCACCGGGCTCGTCCTGGAGTCGTTCGCCGAGGTACTCCGCTACGGCGAGCGGCGCAGCCGGGCAGTGATCGCGCGGCTGCCCGACGGCGTCCACCGGGTGGAGAGCGAGCTCGAGGGCGACGGCGTCGACGACCGGGACATAGCGCTGCGGGTCGCGGTGACCATCGAGGGCGACGGCATCACCGTCGACTTCACCGGCACGTCACCGGCGGTGCGCGGCAACGTCAACTGCCCGCGCGCCGTGACCCGCTCCGCGTGCTGCTTCGCGCTGCGGGTGCTGCTGCCCGACGACGTCCCGACCGGCGACGGCACCTACGCCCCGCTGACCGTGGTGACCGAGCCCGGTTCGCTGGTCGACGCGCAACGCCCGTCCGCCGTCGTGGCGGGCAACGTGGAGACATCGCAGCGCATCGCCGACACGGTGCTGGCGGCCCTGCGGCTGGCGGTCGGCGCCGGGCCGGACGTCCTGGCGGCGCCCGGGCAGGGGACGATGAACAATCTGGTGATCGGCGGCGCGACCTGGACGTACTACGAGACGCTGGGCGGGGGGCAGGGCGCGTCCGCCCGCGGCCGTGGCCCCTCCGGGGTGCACGTGGGGATGACGAACACGCTGAACACCCCGATCGAGGCGCTCGAGCTGGAGTACCCGATGCGGGTGGAGCGCTACGAGCTGGCCGACGGCACGGGTGGGCCCGGCAGGCATCCGGGCGGGGACGGCCTCGTGCGCTCGGTGCGGGTGCTGGAGCCGGCGACGCTGTCCGTCCTGACCGACCGGCGGCGGCACGCGCCCGGTGGGGTGGCGGGAGGTGGGCCCGGCGCGGTCGGGCACAACGATGTTGACGGTGTTCCGCTCCCACCGAAGGCGAGCCGGCAGCTCCCTGCCGGGTCGGTCGTCACCCTGCGCACACCGGGCGGTGGCGGATGGGGCCCCCCGCCGTAATTCTTCGGGATCGACATCATCACGCAGGGTGTACATCTGGCTGTCAATCGTTATCTGGACGGCCACGCGCCCACCTTCGCGCGCGTGTTCGACTGCGGCAATGTGCACTGGGCTACCCATAGGCCAAAGGTGTGATCGGTAGATCTATGTAATCGGCTGCGGACGGACCACGCAGCGTTCACGATCGAGGGTGACCCGACCGGGATGCGAGGGACCGGGAGGCCACATGGAGGCTGAGTTCGGTGTTGGCGCCGCGATGGCGGTGGCCGCGGTGCCCGGTGCACCCGCGCCCGCGGCCGTGACCGCCGCGGCCGTGACCGCCCCTGCCCCACGCTCACCGCTGGCCAGGGCGTTCGACGGCGCGCTGGTCGCGGTCGGCGCGACGGCGGACCCGGGGGAACGGGTCGCCGCGTTCGTGGACCTCGTCCGGAGATACCAGGAACCTGGTCGGCACTACCACACCCTGCGGCACGTGGCGGAGACGACCGCCGCCTTCCACCTGCTGATCGCCGCCGACCGTGCCGAGGCCGCCGAGGTGCGGCTACCGGTCTGCCTGCTCGCCGTGCACTTCCACGACGTCGTCTACGACTCCCGGGCGAGGGACAACGAACAGCGCTCCGCCGAGCTCGCCGCCGGCGTCCTGACCCGTCTCGGCTGCCAGGCCGAGGCGATCGCCGACGTGCGCCGCCTGGTCGAGGCCACGGCGGGGCACCGGGCGGTGTCCGCCGACGAGGCATTCGTCAACGACGCCGACCTGCGGGTGCTCGCGCGTCCCGCGCCCGGCTACGACCGGTACGTCCGCCGGGTGCGCCTGGAGTACGCCTGGGTCGGTGGCGACACCTGGGCCTCCGGGCGCGGCGCCATCCTGCGGCATCTGCTGGACGGGGAGATCTACGCGACCTCCTGGGCCCGCAGGCACTGGGAGCCGGCCGCCCGCGCCAACCTCAACCGCGAGCTCTCGGCGCTCTCCCTGACCTGAGGGCTGTCTTCGGCCGCCGGCGCGGATCACCTTCCGGCCACGGCCGACCGTCGCCGGCCGGAGCGGAGACAGAGCCGGTCGTCGATGCGAAGTCGCCGGCCGTCGATGCGGAGTCGCCGTTAGGCCGATGCCCGCGACGGGCGTCGGCCGGCACGATCATCGCCATGATTCGTGTCGAGTCGCTGACCAGACGTTACGGGGCGTCCACCGTCGTACGGGACGTCTCCTTCACCTGCGAACCGGGGACGGTGACGGGCTTCCTCGGCCCGAACGGCTCCGGCAAGTCCACCACACTGCGCATGATCACCGGCCTGACCAGGCCGGACACCGGCCAGGCCACCGTCGACGGACATCCGTTCGCCGCGCTGCCCAACGCCTCCCGCGCGGTCGGCACGCTGCTGGACGCGTCCGCGACCCACCGCGGCCGCAGCGGCCAGGCGATCCTGCGGACGGCCGCGGACATGGCCGGCGTCCCCCGCCGGCGGGTCGAGGAGATGCTCGATCTGGTCGGTCTCGCCGGCCCGGCGGCCGGCCGCCGCTCGGGCACCTACTCGCTGGGGATGCGCCAGCGGCTCGGCTTCGCCCAGGCGCTGATCGGCGACCCGTACGTCCTCATCCTGGACGAGCCGGCGAACGGCCTCGACCCGGAGGGCATCGCCTGGATGCGCCGGCTGCTGCGGGAGTTCGCCGCGCGCGGCGGGACGGTGCTGCTGTCGAGCCATCTGCTCGGCGAGGTGCAGGCGACCGTCGACCGGCTCGTGGTCATCGCCGCGGGCGCGGTGGTGGCGCGCGGGCGGCTGGACGAGCTGCTCGCCCCCGCTGGGCTGATCGTCGGCGCGCCGGACCGGGCCGCGCTGGCGGCGGCACTGTCCCGGGCGGCGATCCCGTTCACGCCGAACCCGGACGGGACCCTGCTGGTGGACGTCTCGTCCGGCACGACCGCGGCGGACGTCGCCCGGGCCGCCGTCGGCGCCGACGTGCTCGTGACCGAGCTGCGCCCGGCGGACCACGGAACCCTCGAGGACCTCTTCTTCTCGCTCACCGCATCCCTCCCCACGGATGCGCCCGCCGGCACCGTCGCAACCGGCACCGCTGCCCGGACCGAGGTGGCCCGATGACCGTCACCGCCACGAGAACCGGTGGCCCTGGCGCGGTGACACCGCGGCCGGCCGCCGTCCCGATCCCGTTCGCCCGGCTGGTGCGGGTGGAGTGGGACAAGTGCCTGGGCACCCGCGCCACGCGATGGCTGCTGGCCGTCGCCACCGCCGTGTCCGTCCTGTGCCAGCTGGTCCCGCTCCTGCTCCCGGACGACGTCGACCAGTGGGCATCGGTCTATCTCGGCCTCGGCTCGGTCGGGTTCGGCGTGCTGCTGCCGGTCGTCGTGATCCTGGCGCTGACCAGCGAGTGGACACAGCGCACGGTGCTGGTGACCTTCACCCAGGAGCCACGCCGCGCGCGGGTGCTCACCGCGAAGATCACGGTCGGCGTGATCCTGGCCCTGCTCGTGGTCGTCGCGACCTTCGCGATCGCGCTGGGCGGGATGGCGGTCGCCGAGTGGGGGCTGGGCCGCTCGGTCGTCGCCGACCGCCCGTGGGGCCTGCTCGTCCTGGGGCTCGTGCTCGCCTCGGTGGTCGGGACGGTCTCGGCGATGGGTTTCGCGGCGCTGTTCGGCTCGAGCGCGGCCGCGATCGTGAGCGTCTACCTCATCCCGACCCTGTGGGGCGTCGTCTTCTCGTTCGGAGTGCTGCGGAAGCTGAGTCCGTGGCTGGACAGCGCGCAGTCGGTGACCTGGATGCAGGAGGCGCGGTTCGACGGCCATCTCGGCCAGATGGCCGTCTCGTCTGCGCTGTGGGTCCTGGTGCCGCTGGTGGCCGGCTTCGTCCGCACCCTGCGCCGCGAGGTCTCCTGACCCGGCTTCACCTGCCGGTGGCGGGCGTCGGACGTCCGCCAGGCGTCGGATGCCCGGCGGGCGGGCTGCCGGTGGGTGGGCTGGTGGCGGGTGCGTCGCCGGAGGAGCGGCGGGCTCGTCGGCGTAGCAGCGCGGCGACGCCCGCCCCGGCCAGCAGGACTCCGCTGAGTACCGGCCCGGCGGTGAACTCGGCCGCGTCCGGTTCGAGGCCGGGCCAGACGAGGGCGAACAGCAGCAGCGAGCAGATGGCCCCGACCGCGCTGGTCAGCAGCGGGAACCGGCGGACGCCGGGCAGCCCGAGCAGCGCGAGCCCGCCCAGCACACAACCGAGGACCGCGCCCGCGAGCAGCGCCGCCCCGACGGAGTGGACCACGACGGCCGGCAGCCACCCCGGCTGCCACGACCACGAGTCGCCGTTCCAGCGCAGGCGCTTGCCGCCGCCCGCGCCGGCCGTCCCGAGCGGTGCGCCCGGCCAGACCAGCAGGTGCACCAAGCCGTGGGTGACGATGACGAATCCGCCGGCCCAGCTGGCGCCACGTCTGACCGCGCCGCGGCCGACCGAGTCTCGGCTGACGGGGCCACGGCTTACCGAGCCCTCGCTGACCGGGCCGAGGGTCACCGGGCCACGCTCACGCCGGTTCGCTCACTGCAAGGTGACCGCGTCGACGTCGGACCCGGCGTCGGCGCCCGGCCCTTCCCAGCCCGCCGGATCCTCCCGGCGTGCCGGATCCGTCCAGCCGGTGGCCGCCGAAGGGACGGCGGAGGCGGGCGCGTCCGCGGAGAGCGCGTGGATGTCGCCGGCGGTGGCGGTACCCGACTCGGCCGCGGCGGCGAGCACCGTCGCGGCGAGGACGGGGTCCAGGTCCGGTGGAACCGACCGCAGATCCAGCAGGCAGCAGCCCTGCTCGACCCGTCCGAGGACGGACGGGCGGCCGCGGCGCAGGAAGGCGGCCAGGGCCGCGTCCAGCGCGACGGCCGCACTCGGCAGGCCGCTCTCCCACACGTCCGGCCCCGACCCGTAGACTGTGTGGCCGCCGTGGCCCGCTCCGACTCCGACGGCGCCGCGGCGCACGGCGGCCCCGGCCCGGGCGGTGTCGTCGATGCCGTCCGAGCCGACGACCGCCCGGCTGGTCACGGCGGAGGCAGGGACCCCGGACTGCCGCAGCCAGGACGCCAGCCGCTCGGCCCGGTGCCGCAGCTCGGCGGGCTCGGCGCGCAGCGACCTGCGGACGGGGTTGTCCCCGGTGCCCAGCGTGGCCTCCAGCGCGGCCAACGTCAGTTTGCCCACTCGCAGGGCGCGGGCGAGCGGATGCCGGCGCAGCCGGTCGACCAGGTCCGCGCGGCCCAGGACGAGGCCGCACTGCGGCCCGCCGAGAAGCTTGTCGCCGCAGGTGATGACCAGGCTGACCCCGCAGCTCAGCCAGGTCGAGGCGTCCGGTTCGTCGGGCAGGGCGGGCTCGGGGTGCAGCAGTCCGGATCCGGGATCGCCGACGAGTGGCACACCGCGGCCGGCGCACAGCTCGGCGAGATCGGCGAGCGCCGGGGCCGCCGTCAGCCCGACGACCCGGTAGCTGGGCGGATGTATACGAAGTACGAAACCGGTGCCTGGCCCGATGGCGTCGGCGTAGTCGCCGAGTGTGGTCCGATTTGTGGTCCCAACCTCGCGCAGCCGGGCTCCGGTCGACGTCAGCAGCTCGGGCAGGCGGAGCCCGTCGGCTGTCTCGATGAGCTCGCCGCGGCTGACGACTATCTCCCGGCGGCCCGCGAGCGCCGCGGCCGACAGGATGAGCGCGGCCGCGTTGTTGTTGACCACGTGCACGGAACGGGCCATTGGCACGGCCGCGGCCAGCGCGGTCATCGTCGTGCGGCCGCGCCGGCCGCGGCGACCCGTGGCCAGGTCGACCTCGACGTCGCAGGTCCCGGCCGCGGCGTCGAGCGCGGTGCGGGCCGCCGGGGACAGCGGCGCGCGGCCGAGGCCGTCGTGCAGGAGAATGCCGGTGGCGTTGATCACCGGGCGTGGGCCTCCGGCCTGCCGGGCGGGCGCCACCAGCACGGCGGTCGGCGCGGGCGTGGTGAGGAACCGCGTCGGCTCGGTAAGAGGTCGACCTGGATCGGCGGTCACCTTGAGTGATGTTAATGGCACTTATCTGTGATGGATGGTTGGCGCTCCGTCGCCTGTCCCCGATGCGTGGCCTGACTGTCGTCCTGAGACGGGATCGCCGTGGGTTCCGTCAGGGCGTTGCTGGGGGGTAGCTTCGGAGCTGAAGGGGAGTAGCCCCGCCGTGTGGCCACCGGCCGTGTCCGATCGCCGCGCCCGTGTCACTGCGCTCCGTGCGCGGCGGATGCGCCGCGGTCGTCGGGTCGCCGGGGAGCCGCACGGTCCGGCGCGTCGACATACTGGCCCGACCTGTTCGGGCCCGGCCGTCGGGCCTGACCTCCGTCAGGTGGGCGAGACCTTCGATCTGGCTGTCATGCCGGGTCGAAGGCGGCTCCCGTCCCGGCCCGGCTCCAATGAGAGGGACCCGAGCCGTGAGCCTCACCGCCGTACTTGTCACCTTCGGTGTGATCTTCCTGGCGGAACTGCCTGACAAGACGATGGTGGCGAGCCTCGTGCTGGGCAGCCGCTACCGTCCCCTCTACGTCTGGACGGGTGTCGCGGCCGCCTTCGCGATCCACGTGACAGTGGCGGTCGCCGCCGGCAGCGCGATCTCGCTGCTGCCCGGGCGGCTCGTCGACGCGGTCGCGGCGGTGCTGTTCGCGCTCGGCGCGGTGCTGGTGCTCCGCGAGGGACGCGAGGAGACCACGGACGAGTCCGAGCCCAACCCGGCCGAGGCGTTGGCCGCGCCGACGGCTGCCACCGTGGTCGCGGAGCCGGCGGGCGGTGCCGGTACGGCTGGCGGTGCGGCTGACGGTGCTGGCACCGGGCATGCGGCCGGCCCGGTTCCCGCTGCGGAGCCGAGTTCGGCACGCCCGGCGAGCGCGGACCCGTCGCGGTCCACGTTCCCGCGGGTCGCGGCGACGTCCTTCGCGGTCGTGTTCGTCGCGGAACTCGGTGACCTCACCCAGTTCTCGACGGCGAACCTCGCCGCCCGGTTCTCCGCGCCGGTGGCGGTGTGGCTCGGCGCGGTCCTCGCGCTGTGGACCGTCGCGGGTCTGGCCATTGTCGGCGGTCGTGGGCTGCTTCGTGTCCTGTCGGTAAAGGTGATCACGCGGATCGCCGCGGTCGCGTTCACGGCACTGGCGCTGATCTCGCTCGTGGACGCCATCCGCGGCTGACCGCCCGGCACGGGCCCCGGTTCGCCGGCCGAACGCGGCGCGGCAGACTCCGCACATGCCGCCGCGACGCAGGACCGACCTCTGGCAGCCGCTCCCTCCGGCCATCGACGACCAGCCCGGGAGCACCGCCGTGTCCGCGGGAGGTGGCCGCCGGGTCGTCCGTGGAACCGTCGACGACCTGGCCGCGGCCGTCAGCGAACTCGACCCGGACGCCGGTGGCCTGACCGGGACGACGGTGGAGTCGATCGTCCTGGCTGGCGCCCGTGTCCTGGGCGGGCGGGTCACGGGCCTGCGGCTGCGCGACGTCGTCGCCGATCAGGCCGTCCTGGCCGGCATCGTGCTCGACGGGGGCGGCGCGACGCGGGTCCGGGTCACCGGCGGCCGGGTGTCCGGCACGGTGTGGATCCGCGGGGAGCTCAACGACGTGGTGTTCGACCAGGTACGGGCGGACGGGCTCGCGCTGCGGGCCTGCCTGCTGCGCCGGGCGCGGTTCGTGAACTGCGACCTCTCCGGGCTGGATATGACGGACACACGGCTCGACCACGTGCGGTTCGAGGACTGTGATCTCAGCTCCGCGATCTTCGCTGGTACGCAGATCGCGGCGGCTCAGCTGCGGGGATGTCGTTTCGACGGCGTGGTGGGAGCCGATGGCCTGGCCGGAGCCGAGGTGGACTCGTCGGACCTGGCGAGTCTCGCCGGGCCGATGGCCGCCGCGCTCGGAATATCTGTGGTCTGAGCGTTTCCGCCCGTACCTGGGTTGTGCCTGGTCGCGTTCGGTGTAGCGGGCGATACCGGTGCTGGAGTGATACAGGCGGACCGCGACCGCGAGGCCGCCGGTCGCGCGCGCGTGACGGCTGTCGCCTGAGGTACCCGTGGTCCGGAGGCTCGACCCCGACCTCCGGTCCGGATGCCCGATTCGGATGTCCTTAGTAAGGATTCTCCCGATTTTGGGTGAAGGTGGCGGATCGTCGGAATGCGGAACGTGATGAAAGGCGCGCGGACCCATGAACGGGATGTTTCCGCCCTGCTGGGAGACCTCGAGACGGTCCGTGCTTATATCGGTGCGTCGATCGCGCTTGTGGCGATGTGGACACGAAGAGTGCCCCAATATGCCCGATCGAACCGGTGGCGATGGGGCTGCCGGCGGACAGCGGAGGGAACGGCGACGAGATGATCACGGAGGAGGGCAGCTGCGGTGCCTGGCAGCGCGTGCCCGAAGAGATAGCGATGCGGCTCGACGATGTGCCAGGAGCCGCGTACGAGGTGCCCAGCGAGGTGACCTGCGCGCTTCAGCAGGGCCACCCGGACAACCACATGGCGGTACTGCAGGGATGGGGGAACGAGGAGGTCTGGCTGTCGTGGTCCGCCCCGAGGACCATCACGGCCCCCGGGTGTCGCGCCGAGGGGATGACCTGCCTGCTTCCGACCGGCCATCAGGGCCACCACTATGTGATCATGGCTGACGTGGTGGAGGACGAGGGCCCGTACTGGGTCGCCGACCGCGCCGATCTGGACACGCGGCGGGCCGGCGTCCCCGGGGGCTGACCGACCTGGCCGTTCTCCGCTGGCAGGCAGCGGCCCGGCGTCGGTGTCCCGCCCTGGGCACCTACGGTTTCAGGGCCGCTGCCGGTACGGGCCGAAGACGAGGACGACCTCGGTGTCGGTGACGAAGTCCTGCAACCGGGCCTCGGCCGGCACGGAGGCCAGCGCCTGGCGCAGGCCTCCGGCCGTCGTGCCCTCGGTCGCCACGACCGTGAGCCGTGAGGCGCCCCCGGCCGGGTCGGGTGCGGCCCGGAACGCGGCCGGCCGAGTGGAGGCGATCGTCATCAGGTGATCGACTATGCGGAGGATCTCGTCCGGCTCGAGGTCGGCGAAGGCGGCACGGCCCGGTTCCGGCGGTTCGATCCGCAGCCGCACGGTCACCTCCTCCTCCTCCTCCTCCTCGCCGTCCGTGTCCTCGCTGTCCGCGATCTTGTTGTCGCTATTGGCGTGAGTGCCCCGGGACCCGCCCGTGGGCCCACTCTCCGGACGGCCCCCCGAACAGGGCGTCACGGTGACGGTGACGGCGGTCCCGTCGACCCGGCCGACGAAGATCGTGGTGTCACTCGGGAACGTCGGGACGTCGGTCGGGGAGATCGCCGGATCCGAGGGTGACCCGGAGTGAGCGTCGCGCGGCTCGGTGGTCGGGGCCGCGGCGCCCATCACGGCCGCGGTCGGGGCCGTGATGGGGCTGGGGGTGGATCGTGGCATCGTTACTCCTGTCCGCGGCCGAGGGATTGCTCGATCGCTGTTCACGGGACGACGCTCTCATGTGAATTTCGGCCATTACACCCCGCGGGCCGGGGAGTTTTACCCGGCATCCGCCTTTCCTCGACGGATCGGCGGCGGAGATCGATGGAGGTGGCCGCGGTGGGCCGTCCCGCGTGAAACAGGACCACCGTGAAACAGGACCACAGAGAGACGCAAATTCCGCCGGTCGGTTGCTCCACGTAAACCAGATTGCTTCAGGTAGCTGTTCTACGCCATCGGGTGTCAGCGCAGGCCGGGGGAGATCGCTGTGGCCGCTCCCACACCCGCCCACGGCGAAGACGCGGACGGATGAAAACGTGACGGACGCGCGGGTGTGAGCCCGATAGCGGAGGGGTAGGTGCTGGATCATCGCGCTTGTCAGGAGCGCGTCGCGCCGCGGGAGGCAGGCCGGCCGTGCTTCCCGCCCCGCACCGTCGTTTCGGCCGACAGCGGAGCCATGGTCCCCAGCGTGCGTGTGGAAGTGACAGGTCGGGACGCTGTCGTGGTGCACCCGGTTGGCGAGATCGACTACTCGTCACTGGAACCGCTGCGGGAGGCGTTGCTCGACGCCCGAATCGCCGGAGTTCGTGAGATCGTCGTCGATCTCGAGCAGGTCTCGTTCCTGGACTCGCAGGGGCTTGCCGTGATCCTCTACGCGCACCAGCGGCAGCGGTCCGCGGGCGGGCGCCTGATCCTGCGAAACCTGAACGAGAACACCTACCGGCTGCTCGACGTGACCAATCTGACGACCGTGATCGACGTCGACCACGGCTCGGCCGCCGTCCCGAACGGCACGCGGGCGAGCGGCGCGCGTGGCATGGAACGGTGGCCGGGAGTGGTGTCGCGCCGCGGAGCCTGAGCTGCCCGGCCCCTGAGCGGACCCGTCGCTGTGTCCATCCACGGCACCGGGCCTAGCCGCGCGCCGGGCGCCGGTAGGAGACATCGGCGGCGTGCCGGCGGAACCCGAGCCGCGTGTAGAGACGGACGGCGCGAGCGTTGTCCTCGTCCACGTAGAGCATCACCGAGGCCAGACCGATGTCGCGCAGGTGCCGCAGACCCACGATCGTCAACGCCGCGCCCAGCCCGGTGCCCGCCGCCGCCGAGGCCACGCCGACGACGTAGACCTCACCGATCGGCCCTGGTTGCCCGGCCGGCTGGTCCGTCGCGGCGGGGTGCTCGGGTACCGGGTCCTGCGGGTGCACCTTGGTCCAGTGGAAGCCGAGCAGGGCGCCGTTCCGTTCGGCGAGGAAGAAGCCGGCCGGGTCGAACCAGGGCTCGCCCTCCCGCGCACGCAGGTCGTCCAGCGTCCAGCGGCCCTGCTCGGGGTGGTCGGCGAAGGCCTCGGCGTTGACGGCGAGCCAGGCCTCCTCATCCACGCCCACTTCGAAGGCCCGGATCGTCACGTCGGCCGGGATGATGGGCCTTGGCAGATCATCCGGATCGCCGGGGCGGACCGAAGCCAGGGGCCGGCGCAGCTGCAGGAGCACCCGCTCCCGGTCGAACCCGTTGCGCGTGGCCAGCGCGGCCGCGGCCGGTGTGTCCCCGTGTGCCCAGATGTTCAACGAGACCGGTGACGTCGTCGCGAAGAGGGCGTGGACGAGCGCGGTGCCGACTCCCCTGCGGCGGTGGTCGGGATGGACAACCAGCTCAGCCTGCCGCTCCGTGGCCGTGCCGCCGAGCGCCGCGTAGCCGACGACAGCCGAGCCGGCGCGGGCGACCAGGTGCTCCACGCCGCCACCGACCGGGCCGGGGCGGAGGGTGAGGCGGACGTCCTCGGAGACGCCGCCGTTGCCGTCGGCCCGCTCGGCCGCGGCCAGCAGGTCGGTGATGGCGGCGATGTCGGCCACATCGAGCGCGCGGAGCCAGCTCAGCGAGGTCACCAGTCGACGTTAGTGCGTCCGGGCCGGACATTCGCCCGGCACGAGGACGTTCCCCAGAATGTCGATCTTCCCGGTACCGGTGTCAATGTGACAAGCGCCGGCGGGGGGCGGTGGGGGCGGGACCTGTGTCCCGCCCGGTCGCGGCGGAGCCTGCGTCTGCACGTGACCGCGAGGTTACGTCAGGCGTCAACGGACGCCGACCATGGCTGTCCGTGACCGGTGGCGGAAGGCGCCGGAAACGCCGAAAGGGCCCGGCGGTCGTCGTCACCGACGACCGTCGGGCCCTTTCGGAACGCGCGCGGTGGTGCTGGCGCGAGCCCCGTGCCTGCGGAGCAAATGGCGCCTGTGGAGCGGGTAGCGCCAGTGGTGAGGTCAGACGCGCTCGGGGGTGCGGATGTCGTCCCGGTCCATACGGTTGGCACCGGACTCGGGCAGCGGCGAGATCGGCGGCGCCACGAACTTGTAGCCCACGTGGCGGACGGTTCCGATCATCGCCTCGTGCTCGGGCCCGAGCTTCGCCCGCAGCCGGCGGACGTGCACGTCAACCGTGCGGGTGCCGCCGTAGTAGTCGTAGCCCCAGACCTCCTGCAGGAGCTGCGCGCGGGTGAAGACCCGCCCCGGGTGCTGCGCGAGGTACTTGAGCAGCTCGAACTCCTTGAACGTGAGCTCGAGCGGACGTCCACGCAGCTTGGCGGAGTAGGTGGTCTCGTCGACCGACAGGTCGCCGGACCGGATGACCCCGGCCTCGGCCGTACCGCCGGCGGCGGCGACCCGCCCGATGGCCAGGCGCAGCCGCGCCTCGACCTCGGCTGGACCCGCGGTGTCGAGGACCACGTCGTCGACGCCCCAGTCCGCCGACACGGCGGCGAGCCCACCCTCGGTGACAAGGGCGAGCAGCGGGGTGGTGAGCCCGGTGGTGCGCAGCAGCCGGCACAGGCCTCGCGCGATCACGAGCTCACGGCGGCCGTCGACGACGATCACATCGACCGGCGGTGCGTCGAGCAGTGCGCTTGCCTCCAGGGGTGCCACCCGGACCGTGTGCGTGAGCAGGCCGAGTGACGGGAAGGACTCGGCTGACGGACCGGGGGCGTTGGTGAGCAAAAGGACGACGCTCAAGACGGCTCCTCCAGGTGCGGTGTGTGTTGGGGCAGCGTCGACCCAGCGATCCTTGTCTCCGGTGTCCCACGTTCCACGACCGTCATGGGCATGAAACGAGCACCGGTCCATGGGGAGGATAGCGGAGTGCCCTACTCCGCTCCTACTGTCTACCGACTTCTTCCCACCGCAGACGCTGAGATCCTGGCCACGGAGCTGCGTAATCGTGTTCCCGCGGTGACAGACCCGCACGGGGTCTGCGTCGTTCTCGTCCACGGGTTCTCCGGATCGATCGGGCGACCCGCGCTGCGTGCTGTAACAGCCGGATTGCGCACGCACGTGAGTGTGCTGTCGATGGACCTGCGAGGTCACGGCAGATCGACCGGCACCTGCACTTTCGGGGACCGCGAAGTCCTGGATGTCGACGCGGCGGTAGGCGAGGCGCGACGGCTCGGCTACCGCGAAGTGGTCACTATGGGGTGGTCCATGGGTGGTGCCGCGGTGGTCCGGCACGCGGGGCTGGCAGCCGGCGGCGAGCCGGTGCACGGGCACCGGGTCCGGCACCGTCCGGACGCGGTCGTCGCCGTCAGTGCCGCGAGCCGGTGGTTCGTCCGCGACACGGCGCCGATGCGCCGCATCCACTGGTTCGCCGAGACGACGTCCGGACGAGCCGCGGCCCGAGTCGCCCTGGGCGTGCGCATCGCCGCGCAGCCATGGCGGGCGGTGCCGCCCTCGCCGGTCGAGCTCATCGGACGGATCGCGCCGACGCCCGTCCTGATCGTGCACGGTGACCGTGACTCGTACTTCACGCTCGAGCACCCGCGGGCGCTGGCCGCCGCGGCCGGCCCGACCGGGCAGCTGTGGGTGGTCCCGGGATTCGGCCACGCCGAGGCCGCCGCCACCGCGGGCCTGCTCGACCGTATCGGCGCCCACCTGCCCGATCTGCTGGCCGGCCGTCCCGAGTGGTCGGCGCGCGCGGGGCGCATCGCCGGGGAGACGGCCGAGGGCCTGGGGCCGGGTCTCGACGCTGGCCGGGGGGTTGGCCGGGGCCCGGGAGGTGACACGTCCCCAATACTGGGCGAACCGTCGTCCGGAGTCCTGCGGCCACCGGTCGCGCGGCGGGGAGCGGCGGAGGAGTGGCGTCGTTCCGGCCCTGGTCGAGGGAGCGGTCACGACGCGGTTGACGCGGATTGAGTCGACGTGGACTGACCGGACACGGTCGACGTGGACTGACTTGAAGGAGAACCGTGGCACGCATCATGGTCAGATACTGGGCCGCGGCCCGCGACGCGGCCGGCGTCGCCCAGGAGGAGCTCGACGCCGCCACCCTCGCGACCGCGCTGGCCGACGTCACCGAACGCCGGGGCGAGCGCCTCGGCGCGGTACTCGCGAGATGCGCCTTCCTGGTGGACGACGAACCCGTCGGCCGGCGTGATCCCGACAGCGTCACGCTGCGGGAAGGCGCGCTCATCGAGGTGTTACCCCCGTTCGCGGGGGGATGAGCCGCTCTCCCTTTGACGTCGTGCTCGCCGTTTCGGGGGTCGATGGGGCTGCTCTGCTCCTGAAACGGCGAGTGGGACGGCAAACGACAAGTAGTTCGATGATTCGGCGCGGCCTGGGTCGCGATGACGGCGCTGGGGGCGGGCGTCCGTGGCCGGCTGACGCACGGACACATGCAGCCACCGTCGGGCCCTGGAATCTTCGTCGATCGACCGTGGCAGCATGGTGCGGTGCCCACGCCCGAGCCCGGTTCGCCCGGATCGCCGGAAGTCGCCCGGCCGGTCGGTGCGGCACGCCCGGCCGAACCGGCCCCGGATCCGTCGGTCGCGCCGGGCGAACCGGACCTGCCGGTCCCATCGGTTCTGCCGGGTGGGCTTGAGGCGGTGTCCGTCGGGGCGACGGTCGCGGTGCTGGCCGCCGGTGCGGCGTTCGCGGCGGCCGCTGGTCCCTGGGCGCTGGCGGGAGTGCTGCTCGCGGCGCAGATTGTCCTCGGCTGGGCGTGGACGCGCTCCCTCGGTGCCTCGGCGGGAACCGTCGCCCTCGTCGCCGGCAGCGCGCTGGCCTGTGACCTCGCCGTGCTCTGGCCCGGCGACGGCGAAGCGGGCGGTCACGGCTACGACGACAATGGGATCGGCACGGTCGCCGGCGTCATCGGGGTCTCTCTCGCGGTGACGGTGCTCTACCAGCTCGCGCGGCGCGTACACCGGCCCGGCCCCGCGGCGGCGCCCGCGGAGGGCCGGCCGTCCCGCGCGGCGGACCGGGTCAGCGGTGACATGGCTGCCGCGCTGGGCGGTGTCGCCGTCACCGCCTTCCTGACCGGATTCCTGGTGCTGCGCTCGGAGGCCGGAGCCCCGAACCCCGCCGACAGCATGGTGATCGCCGGGCTGATCGGGGCCGGGACGTCGGTACTGGCCGGTCGGCTGCTGGCCGCGCTCGCCGGCCTCGGCCGTTTCGCGGCGCCCGGCGGACCTGGCTCGGTGGGCGGGGGTGTGGCACGAGCTGTGGTCCTCATCGCGGCGGCGTTCGGCGCCATGGCAGGTGCGGGTGCGGGCTCCCTCTACGGCTCGCTCACGGACCTCGGGGCGGCCCCGGCGGCCGCCCTCGCCGCCGCTGGGGCCGTTGCCGCCGCGTGCGTGAGCCTCCTGCTGGGTCAGGCCGCGCCCGAAGCGCCGTCCGCGCCGGACTCCGAGCCACGAGCCGGGGCCCTCGCCCCGGGTGGCCTTGCTCCGGGTGGCCTTGCTCCGGGTGGCCTTGCCTCGGGCAGCCCTGTCTCGGGCAGCCCCGCCTCGCATGGCGTTCTCGCTCCGGGAGGCGCCCTGGCCGGGGTGCTGCTCGGCGCGCTGCTCCCGATCGCGCTGGCGGCGCCCATGGTGTACCTCGTCGGCAGGCAGCTTCCCGGATGAGCCCCGGTGGCCGGCGCGGCCTGCGCATCTTCCTGATCACAATGGTCGTGGCTCTGATCGTCGTCGGGGTACTGGACCGGGTCGCCGCACGCGTGGTCGCCGACCAGATCGCGACCAGGGCCCAGAACGCCGAGAACCTGGCGCAACGGCCAGATGTGTCCCTCGGCGGCTTCCCCTTCCTCACCCAGGTCGTCGCCGGCCGGTATCGCGACGTCCAGCTCGAGGTCCGCGGCTACGAGCAGGACGGCGCACGGATCGATCGCGTCCACGCCGACCTGACAGGGGTGCGGCTCCCGCTCTCCGACGTCCTGCGCGGCGCGGTCGAGCGGGTGCCCGTCGACCGGGTCGACGCCGAGGTCGACCTGACCTTCAACGACCTGAACGCATACCTGGCCAGTCAGAACTCGCAGTTGAAGATCAGCCCGGCCGGGCAGGGGATCCAGGTCGGCGGAACGGTCGATCTCCTCGGCACGGCCTACCCCGTCTCCGGTACGGCCGATATCGGCGTCGCGCCGGACGCTGTCACCTTCACCCCGCGCGACCTGGCCCCCGACCTGGCGGCGGTGATCCCGCCTGGCCTGCTCGACACCGTCCGCTCACTGCTCACGGTGCGGGTGCCGGTGACCGGGCTGCCGTTCAACATGAAGCTGCGGTCCGCCACAGTGGGCGCCGACCGGCTGACGTTCGCCGCTGGTGGGGAGAACGTGCTGCTCGACGCCACCGTCGCCCCGACGGTCGCCCCCGCGGGCACACCCGGCCTCTGACCCGCGGCCCGGCGCGTACGCGCGCCTCGCGCGGAGGTGGGAAGGTTTCGTCGTCCTGAGGCGCTGCACCCGCCATGACCGGCGTGTGGGTCCTGCTGGCGGCACTTGTAGCGGCGACCGGGGTCGGCCTGGTGACCAGGGCGCGGGACGGCCGGTTCCGGGTGTCCCGGGTGCGCGGTGGTCCCCGGGGCGCCGGCGCGCGCCGCGGTGACCAGCACGGAGGTGGTGAACGTGAGGGTCGTGGGGACGCGGGTCTGGCGGTGGTGACCGGTGTCGGTGCGGTGCCGGGCCCTGATCCGGGCGATCACCGCCCCGAGGCGCCTGGTGAGACGGCGCCTGGCGAGACGGCGCGGGGTGGGCGGGGTGGGCGGGGTGGTCTGACGGCGGAGCTTGCGGCGCTGGGGCACGTGCCCGGCGAGGTCGCGACCCTGCTGCAGTTCTCGACGGCGTTCTGCGCCCCCTGCCGGGTCGCCCGGCGGATGCTCGCCGACGTCGCCGCGATCGTGCCGGGGGTGCGCCATGTCGAGGTGGACGCCGAGTCACACCTGGAGCTGGTGCGCAGGCTGGGTGTGCGCCGGACGCCGACGGTGCTCGTCCTCGACGCCGAGGGTGTCGAGGCGCGCAGGGCGAGCGGTGCGCCGCCGACCCGGGACGCCGTCCTGGCGACCCTCGCGTCGCTCGTCGAGCCGGCGCCCGGAGACCATCGGAAGGGTACTGATGGTGATTCGGTGGGTCTGTCGGGTAACGCTTAACACAGACGTGACGTTCGCTGCTACCGTGATACGAACCATGTGCAGCACTGAGCTGGTCAAGCGCCGCGCGGTCGACCTGTGCCGCGTGAGCAGCTGCTTGTGTCGCATCTTCTGACAGCGCGTTGACGTACATCCGCGCCCGTGCCGGCCGGGTGTGGCAGCCCCGCCCGGCTGCCCGAGCTCGTTTGCAGGTCAGGAGAACAGCGCCATGGTGGATCCACGCGGGCCGCGTTTCGCTGCGGCCGTGACCACTGTTGTACTCGCCGTAACGATCATTACCGGTAATCCATGGCTCCTGCTCGCGCAGACCGTGGTCTTCCTGGTCGGCGCCGTGGCCGGAATCCGAAACGCCCCCTACGGGCTGGTGTTCCGTTACCTCGTCCGGCCGCGGCTCGGCCCGCCCGCCGAGCTGGAGGACGAGGCGCCCCCGCGGTTCGCCCAGGCCGTGGGCGCCGTGTTCGGCGTGGTGGGAACCGTCGGGCTGCTCGCCGGGCCTGCCGCGCTGGGCTACTCGGCGGCGGCCCTCGCCTTCGCCGCGGCCTTCCTGAACGCGGCGTTCGGATTCTGCCTCGGATGCCAGACCTACCTCGTCCTACGTTCCGCAACTGTGAAGGGAGCACGCACATGAGCCGTGAGAACGCGCTGGTCGACGCGACCTGGGTGGACGCCCACAGCGGCGACCCCAAGGTCGTCCTCGTCGAGGTCGACGAGGACGTGTCGGCCTACGACAAGGGCCACATCCCCGGCGCAGTGCGGCTTGACTGGAAGTCCGAACTGCAGGACCCGGTGATCCGTGACTTCGTGAACAAGGAGCAGTTCGAGAAGCTCCTGTCGGAGAAGGGCATCGCCGACGATGACACCGTGGTGCTCTACGGCGGCAACAACAACTGGTTCGCCGCCTACGCCTACTGGTACTTCGTCCTCTACGGCCACGCCGAGGTCCGCCTGCTCGACGGCGGCCGCAAGAAGTGGGAGCTGGACGGCCGTGAGCTGACCATCGAGGTCACCCCGCGCGCGGCGACCAAGTACTCCGCCTCGGAGGCGCGTACCGACATCCGCGCGTTCCGTGACGAGGTCATCACCGCCATCGGTGACAAGAACCTGGTGGACGTCCGCTCGCCCGACGAGTTCAGCGGCCGCCTGCTCGCCCCGGCGCACCTGCCGCAGGAGCAGTCGCAGCGGGCCGGCCACGTGCCGACCGCGAAGAACATCCCGTGGGCGAGGACCGCCAACGAGGACGGCACCTTCAAGTCGAACGCCGACCTGGAGAAGCTGTACTCCGAGGCCGGTGTCGACCTGTCGAAGGACACCATCGCCTACTGCCGGATCGGGGAGCGCTCCGCGCACACCTGGTTCGCCCTGCACGAGCTGCTGGGCCTGGCGAACGTCAAGAACTACGACGGCTCGTGGACCGAGTACGGCTCCCTGGTGGGCGTGCCGATCGAGAAGGGTGCCTGATCATGTGTGGCGCTACCAGTGGTGGACCCTCGGTGGAAGGAATCGACGTGGCCAAGGAGACCGTGATCCAGGGCGTCGTGGTGAAGGACGGGTCGCCGGTCTCGACCGGCTACGCCCGGCTGCTCGACTCCGGCGGCGACTTCACCGCGGAGGTGCCGCTCTCGGCGACCGGCCAGTTCCGTTTCTTCGCCCGCCCCGGCGAGTGGACGGTCCGCGCGCTCGTCCCCGGCGGGAGCGGTGAGCGCAAGGTCGTCGCCCGGCAGGGCGAGCCGGTCGACACCCAGGTAGACGTCGCGGCCTGACCTCGTCTGACACTTCTGGGTATCCGGCTGGCAGCTGGGTGCCGAGGAATCGCCTCCCCGGGACCCGGCTGTTACGCGTGGGGCGCCATCCCATGTGGGACGAGTGTGGCCCGGAGTGGTGGTCAGCTTGTGGCCTGGCGCGGGGCGGGAAACTTGGCGGCGGGCTCGGCGCCGTCCACGACGCCGAACGGGATGCTGGTGGGGACCGCGAAGGCCATCGGGCCCACGGTGAAGTGACGCAGGTCGTTGTCGACGGCGAAGGTCGCCGCGGCGCTGCGGTCGGGGAACGGCGCGACCACGCGACGGACCGTGTGCCGGCCCGCTCCCTCGAACTGCACCACGGCGAAGAGCATCTCGGACTCCGGCATCATGCGATCATGAAAGCGCATCCCGGCGTTCCGGTGAACGCGCCGCGTCGTGTGCTGTCAGTGGTCTGCCGTGCGCGTGCAGAAGTAGCGCGCATTCTCGGTGCACACGCACCGCTCATGTGCAGGTACGTATAACGCGGACGTCAGCCACATGCGGACGTCGGTGGAGCGGACGTCAGTAGACGAGCGCCTGGACGTCGTCGGCGAGCGCCTCGCTCACGAAGACGGCCGCCCCGGCGATGCGGACCCCGGGAATGACGTCGTCCGGGCCGATCGACCGGCGGGCGGCGCACTGCGTGCACAGGGTCACCCGGCCGGCGGCGAGAATCGCGTCGAGAAGATCGTTCAACGGCGCGGCCTCCGGCAGTGAGAACTCCGCGGCACGCCCCGGGAGCGCGAACCAGGCCGATTCGCCGGTGAGCCACAGGGAGACATCCACGCCGGACGCGACGGCCACCGAGGCTACGGTGAAAGCCTGGGAGCAGCGTTCCGGGGCGTCGGCGCCGGCGGTCACCTTGACGAGCAGCGAACGGGTCACCCGTCCAGTGTGCCGTGCCGGGCCGCCGCGGGCCGGCGGCTGGTAGCTGGTAGCTGGTGGCTGGTGGCGGACACGCACCGGCCAGGTGCGGTACGGGGCAGGCGTTACGGAACGCGTCGGGGCACGGCCTAGGCTGTGGTCCGTGCTGCACTACTTCATGAGCGGCCTGCTGGTGGCCATGGCGATGCTGATCGCCTGGTTCTCCGGCTACGCCGTCTACAAGCTGTACGGAGGCCAGCGCTGAGCGGCCGGGCGAGAGGTGGCAGGCAGATGGGGGCGGACGCGACCGGCGACACGGCGGCACGCGGCGACAGAGCGGCACACGGCGACACCGCGAGCGGCGGAGCTACCGGCGGCACGGCCGGGAACATCGCGACGGTCGACCTGCACCCGAGCCTGCTGCCGCTGGCGTTCCTCGTCGGGACCTGGCGCGGCGAAGGCGTCGGCGGCTACGAGGGCATGGAGTCGTTCCACTACGGCCAGGAGATCACCTTCGCGGCGGACGGGCGCCCCGCGCTCGGCTACGTCTCGCACACCTGGTGGGCCGACGAGCCGCGGGACGGCCGCGAGCCCGGCAGCCCGATGGCCACCGAGACCGGCTTCTGGCGGGTCCAGCCACCGGCCACCGAGCCCGGCCCCGACGGGAAGGTGAACGGGAGCCCGGTCGTCGAGGTGATGCTCGCCCACCCCTTCGGCATCGCCGAGATCTACGTCGGGACGGTCACCGGAACCAGGATCGATCTCGACTCGAACGTCCTGATCAGGACGGCCACCGCCCGGGAGGTCACCCGGTCGGTCCGGCTGTACGGCCTGATCGAGGGCGGCGACCTGGCGTACGCGATCGACATGGAGGCCGGCGGCAAGCCGCTGCAGTCCCACCTCTCCGCCCGCCTGCACCGCTCACCGTCCTGACCCGGCACCGGCCGGGTTGCCGGCCGGTCGGGGCTGTCTGCCGGCGGCTGGGGCGTCAGGTGGGGCGGGGGGCGGTGCCGGCGTCGGCGGCCAGCCTGGCGCGCCAGGCGCGTTCGCGCTCGATGGCGCCGGCGAAGCCGAGCGCGATGGCCGGGTCGAAGTTGTCGTCGGCGTAGGAGCCGACGCAGCCGAGGAGGCGGTCGACCTCCTCGGCGGTGACCGCGGTCAGCGAGACCTGGCCGGTCAGGAAGATGTCGCCGACGGGGTCGATCGAGAAGTGCACGCCGTAGGTGCGGGCGTTCCGGCTGAGCAGGAAGCCGTAGGTACCGGCGGCGTTCTCGGCGGGCGCGCGCATGAAGAACGCCTCGACGAGCAGCGTGTGGTCCTGGACCACGAGCCAGGTCATGGTGCGCAGCTTGTGCTCGCCTTCGAGCGTGACCAGGAAGGCGCCGGTGTCGGGGTGCTCGTAGGCCACGCCGAGGTCGTCCAGGGCGGTACTGATCAGCTTGTCGAGCCGTTCGCGTTCCGCGCCGTCGATGGGTGCCGTCATGCGCAGGGACCTCCCCGTTCGTGGTGCCGGTCAAGCCGGGCAGGCGCGGTGACGCCGAGCCCGGCCGAACCCGCCGTCGGCGACGCTAGCCGACTCGGCGACGGAGGGTACGCCCGAGTGGCTGGTCCGCCGAGCGGGTCGGCGGTGACCGGCTCGCCGGGGCGGGTCAGACGGCGACGGCCGCTGGTGAGATCGCCGCCTGGTAGCTCGCGAGGACGCCTTTCGCGGTCGCTGTCCAGCCGAAGCTCGCGGCGCGCAGGCGGGCGCCTGTCGACAGGTGCCGGCGCCAGCGTTCCTCGGTGAGGATGCGTTCCAGGGCGTCGGCGTAGTCGGCGGGCTCCCAGCCGTGGACGAGGACTCCGGACGTCCCGTGGGCGACGGCGGTGCGCAGGCCGCCGACGGAGGCGGCCACCACGGGGGTGCCGCAGGCCTGGGCCTCGACCGCGACCAGGCCGAAGCTCTCGCTGTGGCTGGGGACGACGACCGCTGTCGCCGCGCGGTACCAGTGGGCGAGCTGCTCCTGGGGTACCGGCGGCTGGAAACGGACGATGTCGGTGATGCCGAGTTCGGCGGCGAGCTTGACCAGAGAGTCCGGGCGTTCGAGCCCGGAGCCGCTCGGGCCGCCGACGACGACGACCGCCAGCTGTCCGCGGCGGTCGGGGTCGCGGTGGATGAGTTCGGCCGCGGCGGCGAGCAGGACGTCCGGTGCCTTGAGCGGCTGGATGCGTCCGACGAAGAGGAGGAGCTGGGTGTCGGGGTCGAGGCCGACCCGCTTGCGGGCGGCCCGGGGGTCGCCGGGGCGGAAGACGTCAAGGTCGACGCCGGGGGCGACCACGTCCACCTTGCCCGGCGCCGCGCCGTAGAGCTGGGTGAGGTGGCGGCGCTCGGTGTCGGTCGACGCGATGAGCCGCGTCGCCGCCTTGATGATCTCCTGCTCGCCCTGGACGCGCGGTTCCGGCTCGGGGCGGTCGCCGTCGGCGAGAGAGGCGTTCTTGACCCGCGCCAGGGTGTGGGCCGTGTGCACCAGAGGCACGCCCCACCGGCGGGCGGCCGACAGCCCGACCTGCCCGGACAGCCAGTAGTGCGAGTGGACGACGTCGAACCAGCCCGCTGCGTGGCCGGCCTCGGTGCGCAGGACGTCCGCCGTGAAGGCGCACAGCCAGGCGGGCAGCTCCTCGCGGCCGATGTCCTCGAACGGGCCGGCGGGCACATGCCGGACGATGACCCCGGGGGCGATCTCCAGGGCGGGTGGGAGCCGGCTGCTCACGGCCCGGGTGAAGACCTCCACCTCGGTGCCGAGCGCAGCCAGCTGCCGGGCGAGCTCGATGACGTAGACGTTCATCCCGCCCGCGTCGCCGGTGCCGGGCTGCTCCAGGGGCGACGTGTGCATCGACAGCATCGCGACCCGCGAGGCTGGCTTCGGCCGGGCTGGTTCGGGATGTTCCGGCGGCGCGCCTCCGACCAGATGCACCAACCACCTCCACAGGCAGATCTACCCGACGACCGGCGCCAAAGCGGTTCAACACCGGGCGGTGGCCGTCCTATGCCCGCCCGGCACACTCGGTACGAGCTTGTATGTGCCCGGACCAGGTCGTCGCCATCCGACCGACTCCGCACCACAGCGACGCTGCACCACAGCGACGCTGTGCCAGTGCGACCCGGCATGACGGCGACCGTGTACAACAGCGTGCTTCGTGGTCGAGTTCTCCGATGGGGGGTGTGAGGGGTGTGACAGTCGCGCGGCGGCCGCCGAGGCTGGCGGCGGGGCGGGCGCGGGCGCTCGGACTGCCCACCCGGGGCACGACGGCGCCGAACCGGCTGCGCCGCGTCGACCGGTGGCTGACCTCGGCGGCCTGGTCGGCGTTGCGCGCCGCCGAGGACCCGCTCGTGGTCGACCTCGGGTTCGGGTCGTCGCCGGTCACCACCGTCGAGATGTACGACCGGCTGCGGCCGGTGCGGCCCCACCTGCGGGTGGTCGGGCTCGAGCTGGACCAGGGGCGGGTGGCCGCGGCGGCGCCGGCGGCCCGTCCGCCGGGGCTGGCGTTCGCGCGCGGCGGCTTCGAGCTCGCCGGACTGCGCCCGGTGGTGGTGCGGGCGATGAACGTGCTGCGCCAGTACGACGAGGAGGCGGTCGGCGCGGCGTGGGCGGCGATGGCCGGTCGGCTGCAGAACGGCGGGCTGCTGGTCGAGGGGACCTGCGACGAGATCGGCCGACGGGCGTGCTGGTTCGCGGTCCCGCCCGGCGGAGTGCCCCGGACGCTGACCCTGTCGGCACACCTGCCGAGCCTGGCCCGCCCGTCCGACCTGGCGCCGCGGCTGCCGAAGGCGCTGATCGCGCGCAACGTGCCCGGTGAGGACGTCCATGACCTGCTCGCGGCGTTGGATCTGGCCTGGGAGCGGGCGGCTCCGCGTGGTCCGTTCGGGCCACGTCAGCGCTGGATCGGCGCCGTCGAGCTGCTGCGGCGGGACGGCTGGTCGGTGCTGGACGGCCCGCGCCGGTGGCGCCTCGGCGAGCTCACCGTCGCCTGGCCACCCCGCCCGCCGCGGACGTCCTGAGGCGCTTCAGCCGGTCGTGGCGTTCTCGAGGGCTTCGTTGAAGATCCGCAGCATGGCCTGGTCGAACAGGACGAAGCGGGCCTCGGTGACCGAGCTGGGGGTGGTGAGCACGGTGGTCACGGCGATGCCGGCGGCGTCGCGGGCCGGCCAGCCGTAGGCCCCCGCGCTCACCGCGGGCAGCGCGAGGGTCCGGGCCCCGATCTCGTCCGCGACGGCCAGGGAACGCGCGTAGCACGACCGGAGCAGGTGGGACCGGTCCTCGTGGGGGGTGTGGACCGGCCCGACGGTGTGGATGACGTGCTTCGCGGTGAGCCGGCCGGCGGTGGTCGCGACGGCCTCGCCGACGGGTAGCCCGCCGGGCAGGGCACCGGCCCGAAGACGGCGGCAGGCGGCCAGGATGTCGGGTCCGCCGGCGGCGTGGATCGCCCCGTCGACGCCGCCGCCACCAAGCAGCGACGATTTGGCGGCGTTGACGATCGCGTCCACGGCCTGGGTGGTGATGTCGCCCTGAACTAGCCTCACCGTGACCATGCGGACACAGTACCGAGACCAGAGTGGGCCTCTCGCGGGAATGTCCGTTTGCCAGACGTCAACGGCCTGCGATGCGATGGAGGCGTGGCGGAGTTGGTCGTATTCGGGTTCGACAGCAGGCGCCAGGCCGAGCAGGTCTGGGAGCTGGGTCGGCGGCTGTCCCGGCAGGGGCTGGTCGACCTGGCGGACCGGGCGGTCGCGTGGCGCGAGGACAGCGGTGCGGTGCACGTGCGGCACGGGGCACGGCGGATCAGATCGGCGGCGGTGGGCGGCGCGGCGTGCGGGGCCACCGTCGGTGCCGTCTTCCTGGCCCCGGTCGTGGGCCTGGCGATCGGCGCCGGCGGCGGGGCGCTCGCCGGCCGGCTCCTGATGGCCCAGGCGATGGACACTGGCATGATCCGGCGCATCGCCGGCCATCTGCAGCCTGGCCGTGCGGCGGTGTTCGCGCTGGTCCGCGAGTCCCGGCCGGCGGCGATCGCGGCGCTGCGCGAGTACCATCCGATGGTGATCAAAACTTCGCTGCCCCGGGAGCGGGAGGAGGCCCTGGCCCGCGCCCTGCGCTTTCAGCCGAGCCCGGCCTGAGGCGCCAGGGCCCCGAGCCCGGCTGAGGAGTCAGGCTCCCGATCCGGGCCGTCGAGCGGGCCCGAGGTGTCAGGCCCCCGGGCGGCGGGTGGGAGCGATCTTGTCGAGGACGGCGAGGTCGTCCGCTCGGGGCTGCCACTGGCCGGCCGCGGCGTTCGCCCGGACCTGCGCCGCGCTCGTCGCACCGGCGATCACGGAGGCGACCGCGGGCTGGGCGGCGAGGCCGCCGATCGCCACGTCCAGCAGCGAGCGGTCCCGCTCCCTGGCGAAGGTCTCCAGGGTCTCCACCCGGTCGAACAGGTCGTCGGTGAGCTCGTCCTGGCGGCCCGCCATCCGGGTGCCGGCCGGCGGCGCCTCGTCGCGCAGGTACTTGCCGCTCAGGATGCCGTTCTCCAGCGGGAAGTAGGGGATGACCCCGATCCCGTACTTGAGGGCGGCCGGCACCAGCTCGGCCTCGACGTCCCGGACGAGCAGGTTGTAGTGGTTCTGGGCAGAGATGAACCGGGTGGTGCCGGACGCCCGTGCCGTCCACTCGGCGTCGGACACCTGCCAGGCGTCCAGGTTGCACGAGCCGACGTAGCGGACCTTGCCCTCCTGGACGAGCTCGCCGAGCGCCTCCAGCGTCTCCTCGACGGGGGTGAAGGCGTCCAGGTTGTGGAGCTGGTAAAGGTCGAGGTAGTCGGTCTGCAGCCGGCTCAGCGACCCCTCGACCGCCTTGCGGATGTAGCGGCGGGAGGCGCGCGCGTTGAAGTCCTGGCCGTACATGCCGCCCATGTCGTTGCCGACCTTGGTGGCGAGGACGACGTCGTCGCGCCGGCCCCGGAGCACGTGCCCCAGCAGGGTCTCCGAGCCGCCCTTGTTCCCGTAGGTGTCGGCGGTGTCGAAGAAGTTGATCCCGGAGTCGAGGGCGGCCTCGACGACGGCACGCGTACCGGTCAGGTCGACTCTGGACCCGAAGTTGTTGCATCCCAGCCCGACGACGGAGACCATCAGGCCCGAAGATCCCAGGGGGCGATAACGCATGCCCTTAATACAACACGCGCACCACGAACCGCCAGCAATCAGGGTCTGGGGTTCGCGGTGCGCGCAGATGTGGTGTTGATTTTTTGTTCTGCTGTTTTCAGTTCGGTGTCGCGGCGTCGCTGACGGCGCGGCCCGTGGCGGTGGCCGCCCGGCGGGTGGAGGTGCGCGCGGCCCGCGTCTGGCTGACGGCCGTCTTCGTCTGCTTCACCGCCTCCTCCGTCGCGGGGCTGCGCCGGATGCCGGCGACGCGCTTCTCGCCCCGGCTGGCGAAGGAGTTGTAGAGCTGGGTCGCCCGACCCTGCAGGTCGGAAATCTGCGACCCGACGGTCACCGGAAGTGCGAGGACGGCCGAGCCGACCTGGACGGGTACCTTGGCCGCCTGGGCCGGGATCTGGCTGACCCGGTCCGAGATGCGCCGGACCTCTGTCCCGTAGGCCGTGGGAAGCGTCCGGAGCTTCTCGACCGCGAGATCGGCGGCGCCGACCGACGCGTACAGGGGCTTGCGAACATCGGAGCTTGCCGTGGGCGTGTCGCTCTTCGTCTTCGTGCCGGTGCGGGCGGTAGCCATGTGATCTCCTAGCGATCTCCGCTGGTTGTGATGGTGTTGGGTCAGGTGTTTGACGGCCCCGCGGGCGGGGTCCGGGTCGTGGTGGCCTCGCCGGCACCGTCCTCCGGTGCCACCGGGGCGCTCTTCGTACTGCTGCTACGCGGGCCTCGCCGGCCGTCCCCCGCTTTGCGGGTCGCCGCGCGCCGCGTCGTGGACGTCGGCTCGCCCGCCGTGGCGGCGGTCTTGTGTCGGGTCGTCGCGGGCCTGGTCCGCCCGGCGGGCCCCGGCCCGGCCCCGCCCGGGGCTTTCCCGCCCGGGGTGGTCTCGCCATGCTCGGCGGCAGAGGCCGTGCGGTCCATGCCCGACGGGGATGCCGTCGAGCCCGAGGCGGATGCCGCCGAGCGCGGCGCGGGTGCCGCCGAGCGCGGCGCGGGTGCCGCGGAGCCGGGCTCGGTGTCGGTCAGAGCGTCGGCCGCGGTGCCGGCCTCGACGTCGGCTTCGGTGTCGCCGGCCCCTGCCGCGGTCGCCCCCCGCGCGCCGGGGGTCAGCCCGGCGAGCGCGTTCTCCCGGCGGAACGCGTCGTAGATGTCGACGATGACCTGCTTCTGGCGTTCGGTCAGCGTCTCGTCGGCGTGGACGGCGGCCAGCAGGTCCTCGCCGCCCTCGCGTTCCTCGAGGATGCCGGCCTGCACGTAGAGGACCTCCGCCGAGATGCGCAGGGCCTTCGCGATCTGCTGCAGGATCTCGGCCGAGGGCCGGCGCAGGCCGCGCTCGATCTGGCTGAGGTAGGGATTGCTCACCCCCGCCTGGCGGGCGAGCTGGCGCAGTGAGATCTGCGCGCCGCGCCGCTGCTCGCGGATGAAGTCGCCGACATCCCGCACATGGATAGCCGCCACGGCCGTCGTCGACCTCCACAGGAACAACCGGTCAAGAGGAGGTCGACGATACGGGCTGATGCTAGCTGTGGCAAGCGGGCAGTTAGCGCAGTTGGGTCATTCGGCGCGCCGCGGTCAGCTTCCCTTCTCGGCCTGCGCCAGCCAGGCGCGCTGGGTCGTGAGGGCGTTCTCGGTCTCGGTGATCTCGCGGGCCCGGCCGGCGGCGCGGGCGCGCTCCAGCTTCGCCTCGAGCTTCGCCACCGACTCGCGCAGCTTCGTCAGGAACGGGGACTCGGCGATGTCACGACGGTCCCAACGGGCGTCGGAGGCATCGCGCAGCTTGTCCCCGATGGCGTTGAGCTGGCGTTCCAGGCTGCCGACCGCCTCGCGGGGCACCCGGCCGATCGCGTCCCAGCGCTCCTGGATCTCGCGGTACCGGCGCAGCGACCGCTCGACGTCGACGGGATCGAGCGCGGCGGCCTCGACGAGCAGCTCTTCCTTGCGGGCCTGGTTGGCGATCTGCTCCGCGTCGCGCTCGGCGTTCACGGCGTTGCGCCGGCTGAAGAAGCCGTCCTGCGCGGCCCGGAACCGGGCCCACAGCTCGTCGTCGACGTCCTTGGCGGCCCGGCCGGCCGCCTTCCACTCGACCATCAGCGCGCGGTACCGCGCGGTCGTCGGGCCCCAGTCCGTCGAGTCCGCCAGCGCGACGGCCTCGGCGATGATCGCCTCCTTGCGCTCGCGTGAGCGCGTGCGCTGGGTGTCGAGCGCGGCGAAGTGCGAGGTGCGGCGGCGGGTGAACTCGTCGCGGGCCGCGGCGATCCGCCGCCACAGCGCCGAGTCGGTCCGCTTGTCGACACCGGTGATCGCGCGGAAATCGTCGCCGATGGTCCGGAAACGCTCGCTCGTCACCTTCCACTCGGAGCTGCGGGCGAGCTGCTCGGCCTCGGTGACCAGCTCCTCCTTGGCGGTGACCGCGGCGGCGACCCGGCGGGCCCGCTCGGCGGCGAGCTCCGTGCGGCGGGTGTCCGTGGCCGCCAGGACGGCGTCGAGCCGCGCGGCCAGGGCGTCGACGTCGCCGACGACCGAGGCCTGGGCCAGCCCCTCCCGCAGCCGGCGGGCGCTGCCGGCGATGCCGCCGGGGTCGACGCCGCTCACCGTCAGCCGCCGCTCCAACAACACCACCTCGGCGAGGAGGTCGTCGTAGCGACGGCGGAAGTGGGCCAGGCCCTCCTCAGGGCTGCCCGCGCGCCACGAGCCGACCGCGCGCTCACCGTCGGCGGTGCGCAGGTACACGGTGCCGTCGGCATCCACCCGGCCCCAGTCGTCGCCGAGTTCGTCCCGCCCGCCGGAAGGTCCGTCCCCGTCATGGTGGTGGGCGGGCCCACCAGGTCCGGTGCCGTGGCGTCCGCTGTCATCGCGGTCGCCGTCGCTGCGGTCACTCATCGCGTTCCCGAAGATCGACATCAAGATGCCTGTCATTGTTGCAGGCATCCGGCCGGAAGGGGACCGCTGGCGGCTATCGAATGAAGAAGGAGGTTCGCCGAACCTGCCCGCACCGGTGTTGCCCCCGGGCGTGTCGGTGCGCGTCGGCCGCCGGGACGCCGCCGGGACGCCACCGGGGATGTCACCGGGATACGACCAGGACGCGGCCAGGGCGTCGCCGGATACGACCGGGATGTCGCTGTCGCGGGTGCCTGGCGGTGTGGCCGCGCGGCGCGAGCGTCGTCACCACGGCGCGGCTCTGTCCGGTGCGTCATCAGGCGCTGGCCGTAAAAGACGTCGGGCGTTCATCTTTTCCCGCCCCCGGTGTGTGCGGACCGGTCGCCGTCGGGCCAAGATGCGTAACCGTGGCGCAGGGGACTAGAACCGGGCGGGACGGCTGGCGGGCGGCCGCGCTGTTGACGCCCGCCTTTGTCGGGCTGTGCGTGTTCGTCATCGGCCCGGCGATCGTGTCGGCCTTCGTCGCCGGCACCGACAAGAACCTCACCGGCCCGGACTTCCACTGGGTAGGGACGGCGAACCTGCGCGAGGCGCTGGCGGACCCCGATCTCGGCCAGGCCGTCCGCAACACGCTGGTCTACTGCCTGTTGACGGTCATTCCGTCCGTTCTGTTCGGCCTGTTGCTGGCACTCGCGGCCGAACGGGTGACCCGCGGCCGGGCGGCCGTCCGATTCGCGTTGTTCCTGCCGGCGAGTGCGAACATCGTGGCGATGGCTGTGGTCTTCCAGTACATCTTCGACAGCAGCCCCGACGGGCTGGCCAACACTCTCGTCGGATTCGTCGGCATCGATCCGGTGAACTGGCTCGGTGACCGCGCCACCGCTCTCCCGGTCGTCGCGCTGGTCGGTGGCTGGCGGCTGACCAGTTTCGTCTTCGTGGTCTATCTGGCCGGCCTGACCGCGATTCCGCGCTCGGTGTACGAGGCGGCCGACGTGGACGGCGTCCGCGGGCTCGCCCGGCTGCGCCACGTCACGCTGCCGCTGCTGGCCCCGACGACGGTGTTCCTGGGGGTGTTCGTCACCGTCCTGACGTTGCAGACGTTCGAGACGGTCGCGGTGCTCACCGATGGCGGGCCCCTGGACTCCAGCACGACGATCATCTACTACATCTACAAGGTCGGTTTCACGGGTTCGTTCCGGATCGGCTACGCATCCATGATCGCCCTGTTGCTGCTGGTCGCGGTGGTGCTCGTCGGCGCGGCGGGAGCGCTGCTGGGCCGACGCGTCCGGATGGCCAGGCAGCTCGACGGCATGGGCGCCGAGGATCCCGTCGCCGAAGGAGGCCGGTCATGACCAGCGAGGCGGCGAGCCCGCGGCACCGCGCCGGTGCCGGCCGGGCGCCCGGTTCGAAGCGTTCGGCAGGCGCCGGGCGGCGCGCCGTGCCGTTCTGGTCGCCGCTGTCGGCGGCGGGCCGGTTCGGGTTCCTCGCGGTCGGTATCACCGCCGCGCTCCTCCCGTTCGTCTGGATGCTGCGCACCGCGGTCGGCCCGCCGCAGAACGCCCTGCGGCTCTCGGCGAACCCGATCCCGTCCTCGGTGGGCTTCGGGGCGTTCGAGAACGCCTGGCAGGCGGGTGATCTAGGCCCCGCGCTGCTGACCGGGATCGGCGTGAGCCTCGCCGTCCTGGCGCTGCAACTGCTCACCGGGATCCCGGCGGCGTACGCGTTCGCCTGGGTGCCCTTCCGGGGGCGCGGGCTGCTGTTCGGCGTCGTGCTGGCCACCCTGCTCGTCCCGCCGCAGGTGACCGCCGTGCCGAACTACGTCACGATCTCGGCGCTCGGGTTCGCCGACACCCGGGTGGGCCTGGTGCTGCCGTTCATGACACAGGCCGCCGCGATCTTCCTGCTCCGCCAGTACATGTCGACGATCCCGGTGTCGGTGCTCGAGGCCGCGCGGATGGACGGCCTGGGGACGCTGCGCACCCTGCGCACCGTCGTCGTCCCGCTGAGCATGCCCGCGATCGCCACGGTCAGCGTCTTCAGCTTCCTGCTCTCGTTCAACGAGTACCTGTGGCCGCTGCTCGTCGCCCGCTCGCCCGACATCGCGACACCCCCGCTCGCGCTCGCCGGGCTCGCCACCAGAACTTCCGCGTTCCCCGACTTCACCCAGCTCGCCGCGGGCTCGCTGATCATCAGCCTGCCCACCCTCGTCGTGTTCGTTGTCGCCCAGCGCCGGTTGACGGCTGGTATCACCGGAACCGGGCTCGCGGCGTGACCCGCGAGCGGCAGCGGCTCCCGAACGGCAGAGGCTCCCGAGAGGAAGATCCGTGATCCGATTCCGACGCGCGGTGCCGCTCGCCGTGGTGGCGGCGCTGTTCCCGCTGGCGGCCTGTGGCGGAGGCGGCTCGACGCCGGCCAGCCCGGGGGAGGGCCTGCGCCCGACCGCGCGCACCGCGGCCGCCGGCGTGGACGACGTCGAGGGCGCGAAGGCGTCCCCGCAGTGCGCCGCCCAGGTGAAGACGCTGCGGATGTACGCCGTGGGGAACCTGAACGACGTGGCGAAGTCCGGCAAGGCGTACATGGAGAAGACGCATCCCGGCCTCACGGTCGAGATCGTCGCCACCGCGCCCAACTATGTGGCGCTGGTGCAGCAGCTCAGCGCGGACCGCTCAGCCCACCAGCAGGTCGACGTCGCGGTCGCCGGCTTCGACGTGCTGCCGGTCTTCGCCGACCAGCTCGGCGCGCAGGAACTCTCCCCGCGGCTGCTGCGGGCCTCCTACGACCAGCGGATGGTCCCGCTCGGCCAGGTCGGCGGCCGCCAGGTCGGCATCCCCCAGCAGGTCTCGACGCTGACGCTGGCCTACAACCTCGACATCCTCGAGAAGGCCGGGGTCGACCCGAAGACGCTGACCACCACGGACGGTGTGATCGCCGCCGCCGACAAGATCAAGGCGTCCGGGCAGGACGTCCAGCCGATCGACATCCCGACCGGTCAGCAGTTCGGGCAGTGGGCGCTGAACACCCTCGCCAGCTCGAAGGGCGCGCCGATCCAGGACGAGGCGGGCCGGCCGCGGCTGAACAGCCCGCAGGCGCTCGAGGCCGCCCGGTTCCTGGCGAAGGTCGGGACGTACGGGCCGCAGTCCGACGACCCGACCAACCAGGGCCTGCTGCGGTTCGGCATCCGCAAGCAGACCGCGATGACGATGGTGACGGTCGCGGCCCTCGCGGGCGGCCTGAAGTTCATCCAGGACCAGGGGGCGCAGGGCTTCCGGGCCGGCGCGGTGCCGTTCCCGACGCTGCCGGGCGGAAAGCAGGCGCCGGTCGCGGGCGGCAACGCGCTGACCGTGCTGTCCACCGACCAGTGCCAGAAGGAGATGGCGACCGAGCTGGTCGTGTCGCTGCTGGCCCCCGACGTCGTGGCAGCGAGCACCGAGGCGCTGAGCTACCTGCCCGTGGACACCGAGGCGCTGACCCGGCTGGAGCCGTTCTACCGCCAGTACCCGCAGCTGCTGCCGTTCAACGACCTCATCCCGTCGCTGGTCGCGCCTCCGTCGTGGGGTGGCGCGCGCGGCGGCGAGCTCCCGACGGCCCTGTCCGACCAGGTCGTGCGCATCATGACCGGGGCGGATGTCGACAAGACCCTCGCCGCGGCGCAGGCCGAGGCCGAGACCCTGACCCGGTGACGGCGAACCCGGTGCCGGCGAGCCCGGTCACCGCGACCTCGGGGGCCCGGATCGAGGCGGTGGGCATCAGCCGGGACTTCGGCTCCGTGCACGCCCTCGCCGGGGTCGACCTGGCGATCGAGGCCGGTGAGATCGTCGCCCTGCTCGGCCCATCCGGGTCGGGCAAGTCGACGCTGCTGCGCATCCTCGCCGGGCTGGACGCGCCGACCTCGGGTGACCTGCGTTTCGACGGCGACAGCCAGCTCGGCGTCCCGCCGCACCGGCGTGACGTCTCGATGGTCTTCCAGCACTTCGCCCTCTACCCGCACCTGTCCGCGACGGACAATCTCGTGCTGGCCCTGCGCTACGGGCGCGGGATGTCCAAGGCGGCGGCCCGGGAGCGCGCCGCCGAGACGCTGCGGATGCTCGGCATCGCCGACCTCGCCCGGCGGCGCCCCGCCCAGATGTCGGGCGGGCAGCGCCAGCGGGTGGCGATCGGGCGCGCGCTGGCCACCCGGGCCCGCGTCGTCCTGCTGGACGAGCCGATGTCCGGGCTGGACGCGAAGCTGCGGGTGGAGCTGCGGGTGGAGATCGTCGGCCTGCTGCGCCAACTGGGCACCACCGCTGTGTTCGTCACCCACGACCAGGCCGAGGCGATGGCGGTGGGCGACCGGGTGGCGGTGATGAACCGGGGCGCTGTCGAGCAGATCGGCACCCCGGACGAGATCTACGACCTGCCGGCCACCCGGTTCGTCGCGACGTTCGTCGGCAGCCCGCCGATGAACGTCTTCGAGGGCACCTGGGCGGACGGCATCCTGCGCGGACCGGGCTTCTCCGCGCCGGCACCCGCCGCCGCGGTCGCCGTCGGGGTGCGGCCCGAGCACCTGCGGCTCGGCGACTCCGCCGCGGGCGTGGGCGTGGGTGACGGGTTCCGGGTGAAGGGGCACGTCGTTGTCGCCGAGCGGCTCGGTGCGGAGCGCACCGTCTATGTGCGATCGGCGGCCGGAACGCTCGGGGTGCGGGTGGCGGCCCAGGTGCGGGTCGCGCCCGACGAGCCGGTCACGGTGACCGCGCCGGCCTCGGCACTGCTCTGTTTCGGCCCGGACGGCCGGTCGCTGCCGATCCCCCCGGCGCGCCAGCCGTCCTGACCACCACCGCTGACCTGCACCTCAGGACCTCCGGAGTGTTCCTCCGGAGGTCCTTTGTTGTTTCGTGGGTGTCCTGAGGCCCAAGTCCGGACCTTGGAGAGTTCGGACCTTAGACCCTGGCCGGCGCCTGTCGGATGGCTGATGCTCATTCTGGGGCAAAGGCGGCTGTGCTCCGACCTGTGCCTAAGACGGATCATCCCCGTGGCCCCGGCCGGCAGCCCTCGCGCGGGTGCCGGCGACGGGGCCGCCTCGGCCGGCCCCGGGCGCGAGTGCCCGTCCGCGAGGCGGGCGGAGCGCGGGTGGACTTGTCCGGCCCTGTGCCGCATCTGGCGCCTACGGGACGATGCGGGCATCGTCGCACGCGCTTTGGCGAGCGAACCGTGCAATCACGTCGCTGAAGTGGTCCGTGCGTTACCTCTTCGCTCACAACGCACTCTCCATCGCCCTGGGACACGAAGATGTCGCGACATAGCGTTGCTAGCTGGTCACGCAAGCGACTGTGTCAGCGACTAGAGGAGAGACGTCGATGCTGACGGACAATGCCCACGCCTGCACCCATCCCCTCGCCTTCGTCCGCGCTCAGCGTGGGTGGTCCTACCAACGGCTGGCACGCGTCGTCGCGCGTCGGGCCCGAGATCTCGGGGTCGCGAACATGGCCGCCGAGCGGCAGAAGGTCTGGCGCTGGGAGCACCGCGGTGTTGTGCCGGACCGGGTCTCCCAGCTGGCGCTCGCCGCCGAGCTCGGGGTCCCGACCGACCGGCTGGAGTCCCACCCGTGGCCGTCCTGGCTGCCGACCGGTGACGCCGTGCGCACGGAGTACCCGTGGACGGCCTCGGGCAGCGTCACCTCGCTCATGGACGTCGTCGAGGACGCGCTGACCGACCGCCGCGGCTTCCTGACCATCACCGGGCCCGGTGTCGCGTCGCTGTCGTCGGAGTGGCTCGGCCTGGAGCCGGCCCGGCTGCAGGTCGCGCTCGCCGGCGGCCAGGTGGACGAGCAGATCGTCAACCGGATCGAGCACAACATCCCCGGCCTGCGGGTGATGGACGAGCGTCTCGGCGGGGAGAGCGTGCGGCGGCTGGTGGACGCCGAGCTCGGCGTGGTCGCAGACCTGCTCGCCCGCGGCTCCTACACCGAGGCGATCGGCCGGCACCTGCACCTGGTCGCGGCCGAGCTCGCCCGGTTCGCCGGCTGGGTCTCCTTCGACGCAGGCTTCCAGACCGCGGCGCAGCGGTACTGGGTGACCGCGCTGCACGCCGCGCACGCCGCGGGGGACCGGATGCTCGGCGCGAACGTCCTGAAGAACATGTCGCTGCAGTGCGTGGACTTCGCCCGGCCGCGTGAGGCGGTCGACCTGGCGGAGGCCGCGGTCGCCAGCGCGCGGCGGGCGACCGGCCGGGTCGCGGCGATGCTGCAGATGCGCCGGGCCCGCGCGCACGCCGCGCTGGGCGAGGCCAGCGCCTGCGCCCAGGCGCTGGCCTGCGCCGAGGCGGCGTTCGTCGAGGCACGCGCGGAGGACCCGGCCTGGTCGGCCTACTTCGACGACGCCGAGTACCAGGCGCAGGTCGGCAGCTGCTACATCGACCTCGGCCACCTCGTGCACGCCGATCGCTGGCTCGAGGGCTCGCTGGCCATCCACCCGCACGAGCGCACCCGGGACCGCGCGACCTACCTGTTGCGGCGGGCCGCCGTCCAGATCGACCTGGGCAACCTCGACGGCGGGTGCTCGCTGGCGAAGGAGGCCCTGCCGATGCTGGAGGCGACCCGGTCGAAGCGGAACAGCCGGCGTGCCGACGAGGTCCGGCGGCGGCTGCGCCGGCACTCGTCGGACCCGGCCGCGCGTGAGCTCGACCAGGTACTGGCCCGCACGGCCTGAGTAACCGGCGGCCCGCCGGTCATCCCGGCGGCCGCCGGACAGGCGGGCGGTGGCCGCCGGTCAGCCTCCGGTGTGCGGGTGCAGCAGGCGCCCCGCGGGACGGGTCGGCTGCTCCGGGCCGGCCTCGGGGTCGATCGTCGCCGCCACCTGGGCGCCGTCGGGGTCGGTGACGACGAGCACTGCGTCCGCCGGAAGCGAGCGCTTCACCACGGCCAGCGCGATCGGGCCAAGCTCGTGATGCATCTCGGACGCCCCGACGAAGCCGACCGCGCGACCGCCCGAGGTGACCGGGGTACCCGGAGCCGCGACGGCGCCGTCCAGGTGCAGCAGCACCATGCGCCGAGGCGGGCGACCCAGGTTGTGCACCCGGGCGACGGTCTCCTGGCCGCGGTAGCACCCCTTGTCCAGGTGCACGGCAGCCGGCAGCCACCCCACCTCGTGCGGGATGGTGCGGTGGTCGGTCTCCCGGCCCAGGCGCGGCCGGCGCGCGGCGATCCGCAGCGCCTCGAACGCGCTCAGGCCGGCCGGGGTGGCTCCGGCGCCCACCAGCTGGTCGGCGATCGTGGCGAGATCCGCGCGTGCGACCAGCAGGTCCAGCCCGTAGGGCATCCGGCGGATCAGGGGGGCCGGGCCGCCCACGGCCGCGCCGGTGGCGGTCGGGTCGGTCGTGGCCGCCGCGCGGGTGACCGGGTACGGGCCGGTGGTCACGGCACCGGCCGCGGTGGGGGAGCCCGCGGCGGCAGTGCCCGCGGCAGGACCGCCGCCTGCCTCGCCGGGGACGGCGGACGGCCCGAACACGGCCCGGGCGACGTCGGCCGCGCCCGGGCCGAGCAGCGACAGGACGGCCGTCTCGGCCGTGGCGTCACCCGGCTCGACCCGGAGCATGAACCGCATCGACTCCAGGAAGGACAGCAGCCGCGGCGCGCTCCCGGGCTCGACGTCGATCCAGGTGGCGGTGCCGTCGTCGGCGAGCACCAGGTGGTGCTCGATGTGGCCGTGCGGGGAGAGCACCAGTGCCTCGGTGCCTCGCCCCGGGGCCAGCTGCGACAGGTGCTGCGAGGTCAGACTGTGCAGCCAGGTGAGCCGCTCCGGACCGGTGACGCGCAGCACGCCGCGGTTGGAGCGGTCGACCAGCACCGCGGTGGTGACTGCCCGGCGCTGCTCGCGCAGCGGATCGCCGTAGTGGGCCGCGACCGTCGCGTCCGGCTCGGGGGCCGCGACCGCTCCGGGCCGCGCGAGCAGCGGAGACGGGGCCGGTGCCGGTCGGAGGGCCTGCGTGTCGGTGCTCATGCCAGGTCTAACGCCTTCCGGCCGCTGTGCACTCCGCGCACCGGCCCGCCAGTGTGAGGTGATCCATGTCGACGGTGAAGCCCAGCTCCGCGCGCAGCTCGCCGACGATGCCCGCGAGCCGCTCGGGCGAGATCTCCAGGATGGCCCCGCAGGCGCCGCAGACCAGGTGCACGTGCGGGTCGACCCCGGTGACGTGGTAGGTCGGCGCGCCGTGCGAGAGGTGCGCGTGCGAGACGAGGTCGAGCTCCTCGAGCAGGTCGAGGGTGCGGTACACGGTGGAGATGTTCACCCCGCTGGCCGTCTGCCGCACCTCGTGGACGATCGCCTCCGGGGTGGCGTGGCCCAGCCGGGCGACGGCCTCCAGCACCAGTTGGCGCTGCGGCGTCAGGCGATACCCGCGCGCCCGGAGCCGTGTGTGCCAGTCGTCGACCTTGGCCGCCATGGAGAAAGTCTAGGCCCCGCCGGGCGGATCCAGGAGGGGCGGACCACGCCGTGCTGCTCGCGGAGCGCCCGCGGAAAAAACCGTTTGCGATGGCGGTCGGCCCGCGCGTAGCGTTCCCTGTACACGAGAAGGGAGGTGGTCCAGGCTTTGTATGCACATAGGACTCGTGAGGTGACTGTCCGCTAGCCGGTCTCGTGGTCCTCACCCCCTGCCGGGTGGCCCTCGGGCACCGGCACCGGCGAGTACCAGGCAGACACCCGACCCCCGGGTGCCGTCGTTAGTCCCGACGGCCCGTCCCGCCCTATGCGGGGCGGAGCACCCGGGGGTCGCTGCGTTCCCGGCGGTGCGTGTGGACCAGCGGAGGACACTGGCCGAGTACCGGGCCGAGCGGGCAGGATTCACCTATGCCGACGCTCGTCCTGCTCCGCCACGGCGAGAGCACGTGGAACCGTGAGAACCTGTTCACCGGCTGGGTGGACGTCGATCTGTCCGAGAAGGGCCTCAAGGAGGCCACGCGCGGCGGGGAGCTGCTCCAGGAGGCGGGCGTCCTGCCCGACGTGGTGCACACCTCGCTGCTCACCCGGGCCATCCGCACCGCGTGGCTCGCCCTGGACGCGGCCGGCCGCACCTGGGTGCCGGTGCGCCGCAGCTGGCGTCTCAACGAGCGGCACTACGGCGGCCTGCAGGGGCTGAACAAGGCGGAGACCCTGGCGAAGTTCGGCGACGAGCAGTTCCTGCTCTGGCGCCGCTCCTACGACACGCCGCCGCCGCCCATCGAGCCGGGCCAGCCGAGCGGCGTCGACGAGCGGTACGCCGACCTCGCTCCCGATGTGATCCCGCTCACCGAATGCCTGCGCGACGTCGTTGTCCGGATGCTGCCCTACTGGTATGACTCGATCGTCCCGGACCTGCGCTCCGGCGCGACGGTGCTCGTCACGGCGCACGGGAACTCGCTGCGGGCGCTGGTCAAGCACCTCGACGGGATCTCCGACACCGACATCGCGAACCTGAACATCCCGACCGGCATCCCGCTGCGCTACGAGCTGGACGACGATCTCAAGGTGCTGGACTCGGGCTATCTCGACCCGGCCGCGGCGGAGACCGCCGCCGCGGCCGTCGCGGCTCAGGGCAAGAAGAAGTAGTCGCCGGGCGGGCGGCACGGGCCGCGGCGCGGCGGGACACCGGGCGGTGCGGGCGGGTGGCCGAAGGCTGGGAGCTGGCAGCCGAGCGCGGGGGCCGAGCGCGAGGGCGGGTCGTCGAAGGCGCGGGGCGGGCGGCGAGAAGGCGGGCGGGTCGTCAGCCCGCCTTCTCGCCGGTGACCAGGTAGATCACCCGGCGGGCGACCGACACGGCGTGGTCGGCATAGCGCTCGTAGTAGCGGCCGCACAGGGTGATGTCGATGGCGGCCTCCATGCCGTGGGTCCACGGCTTCTCGATCAGCACGTGGAACAGGGCTCGGTGCAGCCCGTCCATCGCGTCGTCGTCGGCCTCCAGCTCCTTGGCGAGCTCGGCGTCCCGGCTGGCGATCACCGAGCCGGCCTTGGCGACGATGCGCTGCGCGACCTGGCCCATCTGCAACATCGTGGCGTGCAGCTCGGGCGGGACCGCCCGCCCGGGGTAGCGGCGCCGGGCGACCTTGGCCACGTGCAGGGCGAGGTCGCCCATCCGCTCCAGGTCGGCGACGATACGCAGCGTGGTCACCATCATCCGCAGGTCGGTCGCGACCGGGGCCTGCCGGGCCATCACATCGAAGGCCCGCTCCTCGATCTCGTTGCGGAGCAGGTCGACGGTCTCGTCCGCGCTGATCACGTTCTCGGCGAGCTGAAGATCGGCGTCCAGGAGCGAGGTGGTGGCCCGTGCCATCGCCGACGCGACCATGCTGGTCATCTCGATCAGCGATTGGTTGATGCTTTCCAGTTCTTCCTGGAAGACGTCCCGCACAGACGGCTCCTTACAGCTAGGGGAGGTTCGGAGCACCATTCGATCACAGTCGTTCGGTGGTCCTCGGGGGTTGACGTCAGACGATGATGCGCAGCCGTCGCCGTCGGGTGAACATCGACGATAGGCCGGATGAACACCTGGCGACCATCGGCCGTGAACCATTGCGAGCCAAGGCGCGGACGACCTGGTGGCGCCTAACATTCGGCACGTGGGGGACAGGTCGGACGATGACATGACAACCGGTCACGTCGCGTTTCGTCGGGGTTGGCCCTGCAGGGCCGGTACGGGTGCCCTCGACGGTCGGGTCGCGGCATCGTGGAGGGGACGCGGCGATGGCACGGCGGCCTGACTCGGCTGATCGGGGCGGTGCGACGGACGCCGGCCCCCGCGGCGCGGCGGCGGCCGCCACCGGCCCGCACGCGCTGCCCGCCCACCTCGTCCGACAGGTGATCGCCGGCCTGCCCTCCGGGCTGGTGGTGGTGAACGCCGAGGACGTGGTCGTGCTGGTCAACTCCGCCGCCCGCCGGATGGGTGTCGTCGACGGTGACGAACTCAGCGTGGGCGAGGTGGCGGATCTGGTGAAGGCCTGCCGGTCCGCCGCGGCCGAGCGCAACCGCCAGCTGGACCTGCCGCCGGTGCCCGAGCCACCGCTGACCAGGGCCCGTCCGGACCAGACCGCGCTGGCCGTCTGGGCATACGCGCGCCCGCTCGGTGACAGCGGGTACGTCTCGGTCCTGCTCGACGACATCACCGACTCGCGGCGGGTCGAGGCCGTCCGGCGCGATTTCGTCGCCAACGTCAGCCACGAGCTCAAGACGCCCGTCGGGGCGCTGCACGTGCTCGCGGAGGCGGTCAGCGAGGCCAGCGAGGACCCGGTGGCCGTGCGCCGTTTCGCGTCGCGGATGACGCACGAGTCCACCCGGCTGGCCCGGCTGGTCCAGGAGATCATCGACCTCTCCCGGCTGCAGGGCGCCGAGCCGATGCCCGACCTGGCCCCGGTGCCGGTCTCGGTGGTGCTCGCGGAGGCCGTCGACCGGAACCGGTTCAGCGCGCAGGCGCAGGAGATCTCGGTCGCCGTCATCGGCGCTGGCGGGCTGCGGGTCCGCGGCGACGAGAACCAGCTGGTCACCGCCGTGGCGAACCTGCTGGACAACGCCATCAGCTACTCGCCGCGCGGCACACGGGTCGTGCTGGGAGTCCGCCAGGTCGGCGGAACAATAGAGATATCAGTCGCGGACGAGGGAATCGGCATCGCCGAGAAGGACCTGGAACGGGTCTTCGAGCGTTTCTACCGCGCCGACCCGGCGCGTTCCCGGGCGACCGGGGGAACTGGTCTCGGCCTGGCTATCGTGAAGCACATCGCGACCAACCACGGCGGTTCGGTGAGCGTGTGGAGCGCGGAGGGTCGGGGCTCGACGTTCACGCTGCGCCTGCCCTCCGGTACCGACGATCCCAAGGCGGCCGGGTCCGAAACAGGCCGCTCCGAAACAGGCCGTGCGGGGAAGTCCGGCGGCACGGTCGAGCCTGGTGGCGCGGCGCCGTCGCGGCCGAGCGGTGTCGTTCCGTTGCGGCCGCCAGTCGATGCACCCGATCTCGCCGATTCCGCGTCGCGGGGCCCGGTCCTGGCGGAAACTGTGCACGAATCAACTGGTCGCACCCGGCCGGCGGCGGCCGCTCCGGTCGCGTCCGAGAATTCCTCCGGAACCGGCCCCGGCGGCCCCGGAGCATGATCCGGAGCCGGTATTCCAACCGGCTTTTCAGCGGTGGCCCCTGTTCCCGGCACCGGCCGTAAAACGGTGTGACACCGCGCGGTGAAACATTTCGTCCCCGGAGATCCCGGCGGACGCGGGAGTACAGGGAGCGTGACGGTGACCAGGCTGCTCGTGGTCGAGGACGAGGAGTCCTTCTCCGATGCGTTGTCGTTCATGTTGGAACGCGAGGGGTTCGAGGTCGCCGTCGTCGGTGACGGGCCCAGCGCGCTGGCCGAGTTCGACCGGCACGGTGCCGACCTGATCCTGCTCGACCTCATGCTCCCCGGCCTGTCCGGGACGGAGGTCTGTCGCACGCTGCGTGCCCGCTCGACCGTGCCTGTGATCATGCTCACCGCCCGGGACAGCGAGATCGACAAGGTGGTCGGCCTCGAGCTGGGCGCCGACGACTACGTGACGAAGCCGTTCTCGGCCCGCGAGCTCGTCGCCCGGATCCGCGCCGTCCTGCGCCGCCGGGTGGAGACCGAGGAGGTGTCCGACGCCACCCTGGAGGTCGGCCGGGTGCGGATGGACGTCGAGCGGCATGTCGTCACCGTCGACGGCAGCCAGGTCGCGCTGCCGCTCAAGGAGTTCGAGCTGCTGGAGATGTTCCTGCGCAACGCGGGCCGGGTGCTCACCCGCGGCCAGCTGATCGACCGGGTCTGGGGGTCGGACTACGTCGGCGACACCAAGACGCTCGACGTCCATGTGAAGCGCCTGCGCACCAAGATCGAGGCCGAGCCGGGGGCGCCGCGGCACCTGGTGACGGTGCGTGGTCTGGGTTACAAGTTCGAGCCCTGACCGGCTCCCGCCCCCCACTGGCCGGCTGACGTGGTCGGAAGCGGCACTAGGTTGGATGGGCGCCCGGGACGGACGGATTCCGGGGCAGGCCACGCGCGGCCTCCCGGTCACGGGGCGTCGGCGGCGGCATACACAGGGGGGTGACCAGTCCGGTGACGAGCGGTCGTAGGACGGGCCGTCGCGGGGCCATCGGTCGGATGGCGATCCGGGCGGGTGACCGGCGGTGCGGTTGAGACCGGCGCTGGCGCGCCGGGGACCGGGCGGAGGTGTCCCGGTTAACAGGGCCGGCGCCGACCAGTCCGGCGCTGTTGAGCTCGGCGCTGTCGAGACCAGCGCTGTCGAGGCCAGCGCTGTCGAGGCCGGGGCGGACGCGACCGGCGTGAACGAAGCAGTCGCGGACATCATCGGCCCGGGCGCGGCCGGTGCTGACTCGGCTGGTGCTGACTCGGCTGGTGCCGACACCGCTCGCGCCGGCACCGGCGGCCAGGCTCCGCGGAGCGGCGACGATGGTGCGCTGCGTGAGCTGGAGCGTGGCCTGCGGCCCACCGCCCCGGCCGCGGACAACCGGGTCGCGGCGCCTCCCGGTCATCCGCACGGCCCGATGCGCCTCGGTGTGATCGACATCGGGTCGAACACCGTCCACCTGCTGGTGGTGGACGCGCACCGGGGCGGCCAGCCGCAGCCGGCGGCGAGCGTGCGGGTGCCGTTGCGTCTGGTCGAGCTGCTCGACGACGACGGGCGGTTGGCCGAGCGTGGTGAACAGGCGCTGACCGACTGCATCCAGCAGCTGCGGGCGCACGCCCAGGACCTGCACGTGGTCGACCTGGTCGCCTTCGCCACGTCAGCCGTCCGGGAGGCCCCGGACGGGGACGAGGTGCTGACGCGGGTACGCGCCGACACCGGGCTGGAGGTCGCCGTCCTGCCGGGTGAGGCCGAGGCGCGGCTCACCTTCCTGGCGGTGCGCCGGTGGTTCGGCTGGAGCGCGGGACGGTTGCTCGCGCTCGACATCGGCGGCGGCTCGCTGGAGATCGGCGCGGGCATGCACGAGGACCCCGAGGTCGTCGCCTCCCTCCCGCTCGGCGCGAGCCGGCTGACCAGGGACTGGCTCAGCGAGAACGACCCGCCCAAGCGTTCGGAGCTCAACGCGCTGCGCCGCTATGTCCGGGCGCAGATCGCGCCGGTCGTCGGGTCGCTGTACCACGTGGGCGAGCCGACCCGGGCGGTGGCGACGTCCAAGACTTTCCGCTCGCTGGCCCGTGTCTCCGGCGCCGCGCCCTACGGCCGCGGGCCGTACGTGCGGCGGGTCCTGCGCCGGGAGGACCTCGTGGAGGTGGCCGCGCGGGTGTGCCGGATGTCGGCCGCCGAGCGCGCGGCGCTGCCGGGTGTCTCCGCGTCGCGGGCCAGTCAGCTGGTCGCGGGCGCCGTCGTGGCGGCCGAGGCGCTGGATCTGTTCAACCTCGAGGAGGTGGAGATCTGCCCCTGGGCGCTGCGCGAGGGGGTGATCCTGCGCCGGCTCGACCTGCTGACCTCGGGACTGGACGGCCCGCGTTCACTTCCACCGGCGCGGTAGCGATGACTTGCGTCACTGTGTGGTCTCGTCGCCGGCGATTCTGAACGCGGGAGCGCCGTGGGCGCGGGGCCGGTCATCCGCCGGACACCCGCCCCGCACCACTGGTCCTGCCGTCGCGCCGCTGGTCCGGTTACCGGGCCCGGGCCCGCGGGCGGCACCGCTGGGCCTGTCCGGCGATGCGTTCCGCCTCCTGGCGGAGCAAAGGCCCGGGAGGCGGCGCGCCGGGTATGGCCTAGCCTGGATGACGGGGCCGGTTCCTCACCGGTCCGGGACGGGTCCGGTCACAACAGGCGTCCGGCCGTTCGGCCGCCGAGATCCTGATACGGGAGCCGAAGTGCAGCAACGCGGTGCCAGGAGGCGGCCGGTGGCGCCGGCGCCGCCGCCGGCGGGGTCCTCGTCGGCGACGCCTCCGCCAACGCCATCTCCGTCAGCGGGCGCTTCACCAACAGCATCTTCGCCAGCGGTGCCTCCGTCTGCGGCGGCGGCGTCGCCGTCCGGCATGGTCGTCACCCCGCGGCTCGGGGCGCCGGCCGGCCCACCCGCCGCCGGGTCCCAGCCGGTGGGCGGTGGGCTGGTGGCGCTCTCCACGGCGTCCACCTACCCGGAGTCGACGGCGACCGCCTTCGAGATGGCGGCGCGGCTCGGCTACGACGGCGTCGAGATCATGGTCTGGACGGACCCGGTCAGCCAGGACCCGCAGGCACTGCGCCGGCTCCGTGACTACCACGGCATCCCCATCCTGGCCGTGCACGCGCCGTGCCTGCTGCTGACGCAGCGGGTGTGGGGGACGGACCCGTGGGCGAAACTCGAGCGCGCGCGGGCGGCGGCGGAGACCCTCGAGGCGCCCACGGTCGTCGTTCATCCACCGTTCCGGTGGCAGCGCGACTACGCCCGCGAGTTCGTCGCCGGCATCCACCGGATGGCCGGCGAGACGGACGTCCGCTTCGCGGTGGAGAACATGTTCCCGCTGCGTGCCCGGGGCCGGGAGGTCTCGGCCTACGCCCCCGACTGGTCGCCGATCGACGACGGCTACCGGCACGTCACGCTGGATCTCTCCCACACCAGCGTCTCCCGGTCGGATGCGCTGCTGATGGCGGACGAGCTCGGTGACCGGCTCGCGCACATCCACATGGCGGACGGCACGGGGCTGGCGAAGGACGAGCACCTGGTGCCCGGCCGCGGCACGCAGCCCTGCGCCGAGCTGCTGGAGCGCCTCGCGGTGAACGGGTTCGACGGCACGGTCGTCGTCGAGATCAACACCAGGCGCGCGGAGTCGCGCGACCAGCGTGAGGCCGACCTCGCCGAGGCGCTGGCCTTCACCCGGCTCAACCTCGCCGCTCCGGCCGGAGTCGTCCCGGTTCCCTGACGAGGGCCTTACCGTCCGGTGGGGTAAACCACTGTCAGTGGCGGAGTTGCCGCGTAGGGGCCACTATCGGGGCGTGTCCCCTGGATCACTCTTCGACCCGTTGGCCGACGCGTACGACCAGGCCCGGCCGGGCTACCCGGACCAGCTTTTCGCCGATCTGGAACTGCTCGCCGACCGGCCCGTCGCCGGCGCCGGCGTGGTCGACGTGGGCGCGGGCACGGGGATCGCCACCAGGGCCATGATCTCCCGGGGTGCCTCCGTCCTGCCTGTCGAGCTGGGCCCGGTGATGCTCGACCGGCTGCGGCAGCGGACCCCGGACCTGCCCGTCGTGCGGGGCGACGGGGAGGCGCTGCCGCTCCGGAGCGCGTCGGCGGACCTGGTCACCTACGCCCAGGCCTGGCACTGGGTGCGGGTGCCGGTGGCGGCGGCGGAGGCGGCCCGGGTGCTTCGCTCCGGCGGAGCGCTCGCCGCGTGGTGGAACGACGTCGACGCCGACGACTTCCACTGGTACCAGCGCCAGCAGGACCGCCTCGAGGCGATGAGCCCCGGCTACACCAGGGAGTACCGCAACCGGCCGTTCGCCGACGAGCTGCGTTGGACGGGGCTGTTCGCCGAGGTGGCGACGGTGACCTGCCGGTGGCACCGGGAGCTGGACATCGACCTCTACGAGACGTGGCTGCGCTCGAAGTCGTACGTCGCCGCGATCGGTGACCGGCTCGAGGACTTCCTCGCGGCCGAGCGCCGCTCTCTGCTGCGCTCGTTCCCCGACGGTCGGATCGTCGAGCCGTTCCGGACGATGCTGGTCGTCGCGCGCGTCCCCTGAACCGCCGACCGATCGTGATGCCGGCGCGGATCCGCCGGTGATGTTCGCGAGGTGCTTTCGCGCAGGTAGCGGCGTCGTGATGCTCCCTTGGCGCCGGGCGGTCGGGCCGTTGGCGGATACCTCTCGTAATCGTCCAACTCCTTTCGGATCCTTTAGAAACGTGTCAGGAGTATGCGACTGGAAGTCTGATAAGGGGCTTCCGCTATCGTCGTGCGCGTTCGTGGGGTTCTGACCGACTCGCCCGTGTCGTCGCATGGCCGGGTGCGCCGGTCTTGATCCCGGTCGGCGGGGGTCGGGCACGGCGGGACGGCCCGCGGCCGGACGGCGGTCCAGGGGTCTGCCGGGTGCTCGCACCCGGTCGCCACGTGCGTCCCTGGCTGGAGGAGGGGACGCACGATCGTGAGAGCCGGTTCGCTTCCGATGACCGACGGCCCGCCGGGGGCGGCCAGGCGGGCGAAGCCCACCCCGCGCCCGCCGGCCGGGCCAGCCGAGACCCGGCAGCCCACCGACGCGGAGGCGACGGCGGCGGCGAAGTTCGCCTACAACCCGGCGCTCGACGGTCTGCGCGTGATCTGCATCTACATCATCCTCGCCGGTCACATGGGCGCCATCCACGCCAGCAACGTGGCCGTCGACATGTTCTGCGTGCTCAGCGGGTTCCTGATCACGACCCTGCTGCTGGCCGAGCAGGCCCGCACGGGCACCGTCTCGATCGGGCGCTTCCTCGTCCGGCGTGCGTACAAGCTGATGCCGGTGATGTGGGTCTACCTTCTGGTCGGCCTGGCCATCACGGTCGCCTTCAAGTGGGATGACATCCCATACCGTGACGACTACATCAAGAGCGCCCTCTCGACGTTCCTCAACGTCAACAACTGGTACAAGGTCGAGAACCCGCTGGGCGGCGGGCGCTGGCTGGCCCACGTCTGGTCGTTGTCGATGGAGGAGCAGTTCTACCTGGTCTGGCCGTGGGTCTTCCTGCTCTTCGTCCGCTCCGCGCGGCTGCGCCCGTACCTGTTGACGTTCCTGATCGCCTCGATCGGCCTGATCATGGGCTGGACGTACATGATGGCCGCCAACGGGGCCCCGCGCAGCCGGGTCTACCTCGCGCCCGACACCCACATCGCCCCGCTGCTCATCGGCTGCCTCGTCGCGGTCTGGCGGGACAACCGGCTGCGCGCGCTGGCGACCCCGGTGGTCCGCGACAGGAAGGACGGCGACAGGAAGGACGGCGGCGGGAAGGGCGACGGTAAGAAGGCCGCGACCGGAGCTCACTCCGCGGCGACCGCCGCCGCCGTCGAACGCTGGACGAGCGGACGGCGACTGGCCGCCCTCGGCCTTCCCGCCGGCATCGTGCTGTTCCTGCTGGCCTTCCTCGGGCCGAACAAGGATCTCCCGGAACCGAACTGGATCGACTACGGGGCCTACGTGCCGAGCGCGGCCCTGGGCGCGTTGCTGATCATCGGCGCCGACGTCAACCGGGACGCCCGGTGGGTGCGGCTGCTCGGCTCGCCGAAGATGGCCTGGACCGGAAAGATCACCTACAGCATCTACCTGTGGCACTACCCGTTCATCTCGGCCGCCGCCGGCCAGCTCGTGCCGCGGATCGGGCTCTGGCCGTCGGTGGTCGTCGCCGCAGTCTGCACCACGATCACGGCCTACTTCTCGAACCGCTTCATCGAGAAGCCGGTCATAGCGCGCCGTCCGAAGTGGGCGGACACCCCGCGTGGCCCGGCCCGCCCCGCCGCCGGCGCGGGCCCGGCGGGGGCCCCCGCCCAGGCGCCGGCCAAGGCCGGCCCGCGGGAGCCGCGGGAGCGGGACCTGTCCGAGCTGCCCGAGCTGGAGCCGGTGCTCGCCGGTGTCGGCACGAGCGCCGCCGACGCCGAGCAGGCGGACGGGCGCGGTGGCCGGGCCGGCGCCCCGCCCCGGCCGGGAGACTGGTTGGACAGCGACGTCGACTGGGTGGACGAGGGTTACCCGGGCCGCGGCGGCCCGGCCGGGCACGGGCCGGCCCGGTCCGGCTACTCCCACGATCCGGATTCGCAGCCGATGCCGGCCGTTCCGCGCCCGAGCGGGCCCCGGGCCGGCGAGGTGGTCTACGACCGCGCCGACGGGCCACCCGTGTACGAACACGGGCCGGCGGTGGGCGCTACGCACGCCGGCGGGTTCGAGCCGACCCCCATCCCGGACTGGGCGGCCTACCCGGCCCTCAACCGCGGCCCCGGATCGGCCGCGGACGCGGGCCCGGCCATGGGTGCTCCCCGGCAGGGGCCGGCGGCGTCGATGGGCGGCGACACCATGAACCTCCACCTTCCCTCGACGTTCGACCCCGGCGCGCCCCCTGCCCACGGGACCGGCCCGCGGGCCGGGCACGACCGCCCCGGCCGTCCGGCCGATCCCGCCGAGCCCGGCCGCCTGCCCGGGGTCGCCCATCCGGCCGGCCACCGGCCCGGCCCGGCACCCGGCCACGCGCCCGCGTACGCCCACGGCCAGGCCCTGGGCCACGTGCCGGGCCACGGTCACGTGCCGGGGCCCGGTCATGCGCCGGCGTATGGCCACGGCTCGGGGAACGGTCATGGCCCGGGGAACGGCCACGGCCCGGCATACGGGCGGGGGCCCGGGGAGAGCAGGGGTCCCGGGCGTGACCAGGGCCTCGACCGTCTCGACGGAGCCGGGCACGGCCCCGCAGACCACGCCGGGGACCACGTGCTCGAGCCCGTCCGGGATCCGCGCGCCGGGCGGGAGCCCGCCGAGCCCGACCCGCTGTTCGGGCCGGTCCCGGGCGCGGGGCGCGACTGGTGAGAGCGGTGGGACGTCCCGAGCAGCCCGGGTCATAACCTTCATCGGCGTGGTCGCCGTCGGATGCGGTGGGCACCGGAGCGAAGGGAAGTGTTCGGTGGTGGGTTCGAGCGTTGTCGCGATCGTCGGGGCCGGCCGGCTCGGCGGCGCCCTGATGTCCGGGCTGCTGCGGGCGGGGCGGACGCCGTCCGAGGTCGTCGCGGCCGAGCGCGACCCGGGCCGGGCCGCCGAGATCACCCGGCGGTACGGCGTCGAGGTGGTGGATCCCGCCACCGCGGCGGCGAAGGCCGGTGTCGTCGTCCTGGCGACCAAGCCGCAGGACATGGGCACGGTCCTCGCCCAGCTCGCTCCGCACGTCGCGCCCGGGGCGCTGGTCGTCTCAGTGGCGGCCGGGATCACCTCGGCGTTCGTCGCCGAGCGGCTGGCACCAGGCACCCCTGTCGTGCGGGTGATGACGAACACGCCGCTGCTCGTCGGCGAGGCGATGTCCGCGGTGTGCGCCGGGCCCGGCGCCGGCGACGAGCACGTCGCCGCGGTCGAGGAGATGCTCCGCCCGGTCGGTCGCGTCGTCCGGGTGACGGAGACCCAGCTTGACGCGGTCACGGCCCTGTCGGGCAGCGGCCCGGCCTATTTCTTCTACCTGATCGAGGCGATGATCGAGGGCGGTGTGCTGCTGGGCCTGCCGCGCGCGCTGGCGGCCGAGCTCGTCGTGCAGACCGCCGCCGGATCCGCGCGCATGCTGCGCGACCCCGGTGCCGGCGACTCGGATGGCGCGGGTGGGGCCGCGGGCGAGCACCCGTCGCTGCTGCGGGAGGCGGTCACCTCGCCCGGCGGGACGACCGTGGCCGCGCTGCGGCAGCTCGACCGCGGCGGGGTACGGGCGGCCGTCCTCGACGCGGTCGTGGCGGCGTGGACGCGTTCCCGGGAACTCGGCGCGTCCTAGCGCCGTCCCGGCACCGGCCGGGATCCGCACCGGTCGTCTTGCCGGGGGGTTCCGGCGGGTAGGCTCGCTCGGAAAAACCTCGTCAACAGATCGGTCGGGTACGTGGGTTCCGTAATCAAGAAGCGTCGCAAGCGTATGGCCAAGAAGAAGCACCGCAAGCTGCTCAAGCGGACGCGAGTCCAGCGCCGTAACAAGAAGTAGCGGCGGCGGGCCGGCGGACGCCGGGGCGGCACGGATCAAGGGGCGCGGATCCCGGACGTGCCGCCGCGTCGTCGGCGGGTCCCTTCCGGCTGCCACGGTTCCCATCGTCAGGCCACGGTTCCCGCGGTCAGGCCCGCTCACGTCGGCCCGCTGCGGCCGCTGTCCCGGCCCGGGCGGCCGAGTAACAGACCTGTTTCGCGCTGTGTGCTCGTCCATGCGGTTCTGGTGACCGTATGGCAGGCTGGTTGCACGGTCGGCAACGACGCCGTCCGGGCGCAGGGGGTCACATGGGCAGCGCGTGGATCACATTCATGTCCGACTACGGAGTTGACGGCGCCTGCGTCGGCGTCTGTCACGGGATCATCGCCCGGCACGCGCCGGACGCCCGGGTCATCGACCTGTGCCACTCGATCGCGCCGCAGGACATCGGCCAGGCGGCCGTGACGCTGGTCGGCGCGGTCGGCTACCTGCCGAGGGGAATCCACCTCGTGGTCGTCGAGCAGCTCGACGCCAGCGGCTACACCCGCGGTGTCGTCGCCCGCGCCGCGGACGGATCGACGTTCGTCGCCCCGGACAACGGCGTCGCCTCGCTGGGCTGGGAGGCCCTGGGCGGCGTCGAGGAGGCCTACGAGATCTCCAACCCGGACCTCTGGCTCCCGCTGCCCACCGCCGTCTTCCGCGGCCGTGACGTCTACGCGCCGGTCGTGGCGCGGCTCGCGACGGGCCTGCCTCCGGCTGACGTCGGCCCCAGGATCGACCCGGGGGAGCTGGTCGTCGTGGAGCCACGGGTGTGCCACGTGGACGACGACCACGTCCACGGCGAGGTGGTCTCGGTGGACCACTTCGGGAACCTCTCGTTGAACATGACCAGGGCCGAGCTCGAGGCCGCCGGCATCCTGCTCGGGGACAGGGTGGAGGTGCGCGCCGACGGTCGGCTGCTCACCATGCCCTTCGCGCACACCTACGGCGAGGTCCCGCCCGGCGAGATCGCGCTCTGCGAGGACGCGCTGCGCCAGGTCATGATCGCGGTGAACTGCGGCCGGGCGGCCGAGGTGCTGCGCCTGCGGCGCGGCGACGCCGTCGTCGTCGCCCAGGTCCCCCGGGACGGCGCCCGGATCCCGGTGAGCGCGGTGCGTGGGCTCGCCTGACGCCGGAGCGTGGTGCGCGAGCGGGTCTGACACGACTGGCATCCCGTGTCGTGCGTCGCCCGACCGCAGTCTTGCTACTCTCCGTAGCCGTTCATGCGCGTCGATGTGACGCTACGCAGCGATGAGGGTGGTGCGCGGCGTACGATGACCCCGCGAGGCCGGCCGCTGGCCGAGTCGGTAGGTCATGCCGGGGAGGCGACCATGAGGCCACGTCGCGTGCTTGTGACAGGGGTGTCGCGTCCGCTGGGCGCCGAGGTCGCTGCCGCACTCGCCGCCGACCCCGAGATCGTCGATGTGGTCGGGGTCGACACCATCGCCCCGACGGCGGATCTCGGCCGGACCCAGTTCGTCCGGGTGGACATCCGAAACCCGCTGATCGCGAAGGTCATCTCCACCGCCGCCATCGACACCGTCCTGCATCTGAGTGTGCTCGCCACGCCGCTCGGCGCCGGCGGGCGCACGGCGATGAAGGAGATCAACGTCATCGGGACGATGCAGCTCCTCGCCGCCTGCCAGAAGACCCCCGGGGTGAAGAAACTGGTGGTGAAGTCGACGACGTCGATCTACGGCTCGTCGCCGCGCGACCCCGCGCTGTTCACCGAGGAGATGGAACCGCGCGGCCTTCCCGGCGGCGGTTACGCCAAGGATGCCGTCGAGGTCGAGGGGTACGTCCGAGGCTTCGGCCGGAGGCGCCCCGACATCGCGGTGACGGTGCTGCGCCTGGCGAACGTGCTCGGCCCGCGAGTGGACAGCCCGCTCGCGCGGTACCTCGACCTTCCGCTGGTCCCGACGGTCCTCGGCTTCGACCCACGGATTCAGCTGCTGCACTCCGACGACGCGATGGCGGTACTCCTGAAGGCCACCCGGGAGACCCACGCCGGCACCTTCAACGTGGCCGGGGACGGCGTGCTCCTGCTCTCGCAGGCGATCCGGCGGGCCGGGCGGCCGGCGCTGCCAGTGCCCTTCCCCGCGATCGGGTCGTTGGGCAACATCGCCCGCCGGCTGCGGCTCGTCGACTTCTCCTCCGAGCAGCTCGGGTTCCTCGCGCACGGGCGCGCGGTGGACACCACCAAGCTCAAAGAGGTGTTCGGATACGTTCCTCAGTACACGACCGTCGCGACGTTCGACAGTTTCGTTCAGGACCGCGGACTGCGGTTCACCATCGACCACGAGCTGGTCTCGCGGGTGGAGCACGGCCTTCAGGGCGCGCTCGCCCGACGCCGGCTGCTCGGCACGTCCTGATGGGCGAGCGGGACACCAGCTCGCGGAGAGGGGCCGACGTGCCGATGCCACCGGATGGACGCGCCGGTCCCCCGGGGGCGGCCGGTCCGCCGCCGCCGCGACCCGAGGGGACCAGGCGCTCGCCCAACGGGACGAGCGCGCGCGCGACCGGCGCCGCGAGTCGGACGGTCCGGCCTGGTTCCGGACGATCCGGTTCCAGCCGGGCCGGCTCCGGCACCGGCAGCCAGCGCGAGCCCGGAACGCGGACGGGCCTCGACGGCCTCGATGACCTGGCCGCCCTCCCCGGCCGGGAAGGTACCGGTGCTCTGAACGGCTCGAGCGGCCCGAACGGCGCCGACCATCCAGGCGGTGCTGACGCCGCCGGCCGTTCTCGCGGTGCCGACGGTGCCGACGGTGCCGACCGTTCACGTGATGCGGGCGGTCCGGGCAGCGCCGGCACCGGCGCTGCCCGGACCGCCCCTGGCGGCAAGGCGGGCTCTGGTAGCGGCGCGGATCCTGGTGGCGAGGCGGTCGGGCCGCCGGCCGAGCCGGTCGCGGACGCCGGTGAGCTGGAGCGGGTGCTCGCCGAGCTGCTCGCCTTCCTGCGGCGCCGCATCACCGGGGACTACACGGTGGACGAGCATGGCTTCGACCCCGACCTGACCGAGCACATCGTGGCGCCGCTGCTGCGCCCGATCTACCGGAGCTACTTCCGGGTCGAGACCCGGGGCCTGGAGAACATCCCGGACAAGGGCGGGGCGCTCGTCGTCTCGAACCACTCGGGGACGGTACCCCTCGACGCGCTGATGACCGCCCTGGCGATTCTCGACCACCACCCGGCCCACCGTCACCTGCGGATGCTGGCCGCGGACCTGGTGTTCGCCCTGCCGTTCCTCGCGCCGTTGGCCCGCAAGACCGGCAACACCCTCGCCTGCCAGGCGGACGCCGAGCGTCTGCTGGGAGCGGGGCATCTGGTCGGGGTGTGGCCGGAGGGCTTCAAGGGCATCGGCAAGCCGTTCAGCGACCGCTACAAGCTCCAGCGGTTCGGCCGCGGCGGGTTCGTCTCCGCGGCGCTGCGCACCGGGGTGCCGATCGTCCCGTGCACGGTCGTGGGCGCCGAGGAGATCTACCCGATGGTCGGCAACGCCAGGACGCTGGCGCGGCTGCTGGGGCTGCCCTACCTCCCGATCACGCCGACCTTCCCCTGGCTGGGGCTGCTGGGGCTCATCCCGCTGCCGAGCAAGTGGATCATCGAGTTCGGTGAGCCGGTGGATACCACCGAGTACACGCAGGCCGCGGCCGAGGACCCGATGCTCGTCTTTGAGCTCACCGACCGCATCCGCGAGACGATCCAGCACACGCTGTACGGCCTGCTGATGCAGCGCCGCTCGGTGTTCTTCTGATCGCCGCGGCCCGACGGCCTCCGCCGGGCCGGCGTCATCCTGACCATCAGGTTCCGCCGTAGCGGCGGCGCAGCGCCATGCCGGCAGCGACGCCGCCGCCGAGGGCACCGATCCCGGCGGCCGTCGGGATGCCGATCTTGGCCGCCTTGCGGGCCGTCCGGAAGTCCTTGATCAGCCAGCCGCGCTCCTTGGCGACGGCGCGCAGGTCCGGGTCCGGGTTGATGGCCACGGGATGGCCGACGAGGGAGAGCATCGGCAGGTCGTTCACCGAGTCGGAGTAGGCCCAGCAGCGGGACAGGTCGAGGCCCTCCCGTTCGGCCAGCGCCTGCACGGCCGCGCCCTTGGCCGGCCCGTGCAGCGGCTCCCCGACGAGGTGCCCCGTGTACTTGCCGTCCGCCACCTCGCTGACGGTGCCCAGCGCGCCGGTGAGGCTCAGCCGGCGGGCGATGATCGAGGCGAGTTCCACCGGGGTGGCGGTGACCAGCCACACCCGCTGCCCGGCGTCGAGGTGCTGCTGGGCCAGGGCGTGCGTGCCCGAGTAGATCTGCTGGGCCATCCGCTCGTCGTAGATCTCCTCGCCGTAACGGACGATGTCCGTGACGCTGCGTCCGGCGACGAACGCCAGGGCCGCCTCCCGGGCGTCCCGCATCCCGTTCGGGTCCTCCAGGCCGCGCAGCCGGTAGCTGACGTGCTGCCAGCCGAACTTCAGCAGGTCACGGGAGTCGAAGAAGTCGCGGGCGGCCAGCCCGCGGGCGAAGTAGAAGATGGACGCGCCGGCCATCATCGTGTTGTCGACGTCGAAGAAGGCAGCGGCGGACTCGTCCGGCGGGGCCTTGGCCACTTCCTCGGCGGCCACCTTCAGCGCGGCCGTAGCCGCCGCCTCCGCGGCCTCGCGGCCACCCAGGTGATCCTTGCGTCGTCGCACTCTCATGGTCATCTCCGTGCCGGTCCGGTCGCCGTCGCCGGTGGCCGACCGGCACGGTCCTGGCCACGCCCGCCGACATCCGGAGCGAATCTGGTTGCCCGGCCGCGTCGAGTGCCGCGCCGTGTGGTCAGCCTACGACCCGCGGCGCCGCCGGGACCGCATGGTGGGCCATCCGCGGTCAGTCGGCGCGAACAGTCAGTTGGCGCGAACAGTCAGTCGACGCGAATGGTCTCAGCTGGTGCGAATGGTCAGCCGATGCGAATGGTCAGCCGATGTGGCTGGTCAGTCGATGTGGCTGGTCAGTCGGTGCGCGCCGTGGGCAGATGCCGGGCCAGCGTCCGCACGGCCCGTAGCTGCAGCGCACGCACCGCGCCCTCCTTCTTGTTCATCGCCCGCGCGGTCTCCCGGACGGACAGCCCCTCGAGGAACCGCAGCGTCACGCACTCCCGCTGCTCCGGCCCGAGTGTTCCCAGCGCCTCGAGCACCTCGCGGATGTCCAGCGCGGCCAGCACCGCGTCCTCCGGGCCGGGAACGGCGGCGCCCGCGCCCGGGTGGCCGTCCGCGGCCGCGAGCAGGTCGGCGGTCGGAAACTCCAGCCGGGCCCGGCCCGAGCGGGCGAGGTCCACGATGTGGTTGCGGGCGATGGTGACCAGCCAGGCCCCGATGTCGCGGCCCTGCCACTCGAAGGTCGAGATCCGGGTCAGCGCCCGTAGGAACGTCTCGGAGACCACGTCCTCGGCCACCGCGCGGTTGCCGCCGACGCGGTAGTAGGCGTAGCGGTAGAGGAACTCGGCGTACCGGTCGTAGATGAGGCCGAAGGCCTCCCGCTCCCCGCGGATCGCCCGACCGACGAGATCGGCGTCCCTGCGCGGGTCGGGCATGCCCAGACCGTCCGCGGGACCGTCGGTGAAGGGACGGACGTCCTCCGTGCGCGGCCCGGCCGGCTCGACCCGGATGGAGTGAGCGGTCGCTGTCCGGGCGGTGGCCATCGCGGCGCCCAGCAGCACCGGGAGCACGCCGAGCAGCCCTGCCCGGCGGGCGCGGGCGATCTCCGCGCGCAGGGTGGCGACGCCGACGGCCAGCGGCTCGTCGAACTGGGATGGCGCCGCCGTGGCAGGGGCCCACCGCGCCGCGGCCGGGGCGAGTGCCCACCGTGGCGCCGCCGGTGCCGCGGGCAGGGTGGCCGGTGCCGCGGGCAGGCGCATGCGGGCTCCCGAACATGGACGTCGCGGGCGGTCGCGATCTTCGCGGGCGAGGGGCGGGGCCGGGTCACTGCCGTGGTGCTCTGGTGACCTGCCGTCGTGTCGCGGTGACCTGGTGTGTTGGCCTGGTGGCGCGTGGTACTTCGGTGCCGGCCGCGGTACGGAGGATGGCCGGACAACGACTCCACCATAGTCGCCGAGTAGCTGGCTGTAGCCGGTTGGCTGACGGTGGGGACCGGGAACCGTACCGTGAGCCCGGTTACCGGCGACCGTCGGGGCGGCCCCGCAGGGGCGGTATCCCTGCTGTGGCGGGGGACTATCGTCGATGAGATGACCGAGGTCGCCGCCGGGACGTCCGGGCCCAACCGCGAACAGGGCCCCCAAGGGGCCACATCGACCCCCGCGCATGTCGCCGGTGACCACGTCGCCGCCGACAGCCCCGCCAGTGACGGTGCCACCGGTGGCGAGGTGCCCGGCGTCCGGATCACCCTGCTCACCCGGGTGGGCTGCCACCTGTGCGACGACGCGCGCCAGGTGATCGAGCGGGTGAGCGCCGATGTCGGGGCCGGCTGGCGGGAGCTCGACGTCGACGCCGACCCGCGCACGGCGGACACCTACGGCGACCGGGTCCCGGTGATCCTGGTCGACGGCCGGGAGCACGGCTACTGGCGGGTGGAGGAGCAGCGGCTGCGGCGTGCGCTCGCCGGCGACCGGTGGTCCTGGCTGACCGGCAGGTCCGGTGGCTCAGGCCGGTCCGGCAGGAGCCCCGCATCGGGAACTTCGTGAATACCTTCACGAAGTCGTAGACTCGACGGGTCCGCAGATGCGGTCGTCGGCCGCGGTGACCGCCGGGTCGGGCACGCTCGTTCGGCCCGCACCGGCCTCCGGGCCGGCTTCGTGGCGCCGTTGAGGCCGGCTTCGAGGTCGGAATCAGGACCGGCCCAGAGGTCGGCATCGGGCGGTAGTGCCGCCGGCCCGCACTGTCGAGCAACGTCGGGAGCCGCGGATGGGTCAACCTCGGCGGGGTGCCGGGCGGGTACCGGGGCGGTCGCCGGTGCCCGAGGCGACGGTGGCCAGGTTGCCCCTCTACCTCCGTGTGCTGACGGCGCTCGGCGAGCGCGGCGTGCACACGGTGTCCTCGGACACGCTCGCCGCGGCCGCCGGCGTGACGTCGGCGAAGGTACGCAAGGACCTCTCCCAGCTCGGCTCGTACGGCACGCGCGGAGTCGGGTACGACGTGGGCGTGCTCCTTGAGTGCATATCGGCCGAGCTCGGCCTGACCGAAGACCGCTCGGTCGTCCTCGTTGGCGTGGGTAACCTCGGGCATGCACTTGCCGGATACGGCGGCTTCCATGCCCGAGGGTTCCGCATCGCGGCATTGGTGGACGCCGATCCGTCCAGGGTGGGTGAGCGGGTCGGTGAGGTCGTCGTTCGCCCGGTCGACGAGCTGGAGGCGGTCATCGAGGACTGCCAGGTGACCATCGGCGTGATCTCCACGCCGGCGGCCGCGGCGCAGAGCGTCTGCGACCGCCTCGTGGCAGCGGGCGTGACCAGCATCCTGAACTTCGCCCCCACGGTGCTTTCGGTGCCCGAGGGAGTGGATGTGCGTAAGGTCGACCTTGCCCTGGAACTGCAGATTCTCTCCTTTCACGAAGCGCGTAAACGTCCGTCGCCAGGCCGGGCCCCCGGCGCGGGGGACGTGGTGGTCGGCGATCAGCCGGGGTCGGGCGGATTCGTGGATGACGAGGCTGGTGAGGTCGTGCGGATGACCCGTCGGATGGTGCCACCGTCACCCTTGGCGCAGCCTTCACCGCTGGCGCAGCCGGTGGCGCGGCAGTCGCGGGCGGCACAGGCGGCGCAGGCACCGGAGGCGGCACGGATGGCGCAGGCGCCGGAGGTGCCGATGCCGGCCGCCACTCACGGGGGTGAGGCGGAGTGAGCCTGCTCGCGGTGGGCCTGAACCACCGGACGGCCCCGACCTCGCTGCTCGAGCTCGCCGCGGTCTCCGCCGACGACGCGCCGAAGGTGCTGCACGACCTCGTCGGGGCGGATCATCTCAGCGAGGCGGTGCTGCTCTCCACCTGCAACCGCACCGAGATCTACGCCGAGGTGGAGACCTTCCACGGCGGCCTGGCCGACATCTCCGACCAGCTGAGCCGGGTGTGCGGGGTACCGCTGACCGATCTCGCCTCGCACCTGTACGTCCACCATGAGGCCCGCGCCGTCAGCCACCTCTTCTCGGTGGTCTGCGGCCTCGACTCGATGCTGGTCGGCGAGACGCAGATCCTCGGCCAGGTCCGCGCCGCGTTCCGGCTGGCCCAGGCCGCCGAGGTGACCAGCGGCACGCTCGCCAACCTGTTCCAGACCGCGCTGCGGGTCGGCAAGCGGGCCCACACCGAGACCTCCATCGACGCCGCGGGGGCCTCGATCGTCTCGGTCGGCGTCCGGATGGCCGCCTTCGACCTGCAGGCCCGCCGGCCGGACATGCTCGTCGCGCCCGTCGCGTCCCCCGGATGCGACCCGGGTGACGCGGTGGAGGCGCTGCTGCGCCCCGAGCTGACGGCCCCGGTCGAGGTGGCGGGCCCCGCCCCGCTCGCCGGGGCCCGGGTGCTGATCATCGGGGCCGGCGCGGTCGGTTCGCTGGCGGCCCAGACCGTGCGCCGGGCCGGCGCCGGTGACGTCGTCGTCGCGAACCGGACGGCGGCCCGCGCGGCCCGGGTCGCCGATTTGCACGACGCCCGCGCGGTCGGGCTGGCCGAGATCGCCCACGAGGTCGGCCGCGCGGATCTCGTGATCTCGTCGACCGGAGCCTCCGGGCTCGTCGTCGGCCACGACGCGGTACGCGCCTCGCTGGCGGGCCGCGGCGCCCGGCCGCTGGTCTTCCTCGACCTCGCGCTGCCGCGCGACATCGACCCGGCGGTGCGCGAGCTCCCCGGGGTGACCCTGATCGACATCGAGGCCCTGCGGGTCGCCCTGGACGGGGCGCAGGTGGCCCATGACGTGGAGGCCGTCCGGGCCCTCGTGACCACCGAGGTGGCCGGGTTCCTCGACCGGCGGCGTGCCGAGCGGGTCGCCCCGACCGTGGTGGCGCTGCGGGCCCACGCGGCGGCGGTGGTGCGCGACGAGCTGGAGCGGCTGCGCACCCGCCTGCCCGACCTTGACAACCGTGAGTGGGACATGGTCTCCGGCACTGTGCGGCGGGTCGTCGACAAGTTGCTGCACGCGCCCACGGTGCGCGTCCAGCAGCTCGCCGAGGCGCCTGGCGGTGACTCCTACGCCGAGGCCCTGCGCGAGCTCTTCGACCTGCCGCGTGACGTGCCGGCCATCGTCTCCGCCCCTGATCTGGATCTGGTGGAGAGAACGTGACAGTGACCCGAGGGCCCGAGGCACGAGCACACGCGCTCCTGGCGCGGCGGCCGCTGCGACTGGGCACCCGGCGTTCCGCGCTGGCGCGGGCTCAGTCCGAGAAAGTGGCCGAGACGCTGCGGACCCGGCTGAGCCGACCCGTGGAGCTCGTTCCGATCGTCACCGCGGGTGACCAGTCGCAGGTGGCGATCAGCCAGATCGGTGGAACGGGCGTCTTTGTCAGCGCGCTGCGTGACGCCCTGCTCGCCGGTGAGATCGACCTCGCCGTCCACTCGCTCAAGGACCTGCCGACGGCCACCCCGGACGGGCTCGTCCTGGCCGCCGTCCCGCGCCGGGCCGACACCCGGGACGTCCTCGTCTCGCCCAGCGGCCGGCGCCTGAGCGAGCTGGGGCCGGGCGCGCGGGTCGGGACGGGGTCGCCGCGGCGGGCCGCCCAGCTGCTCGCGCTCGGCCACGGCTTCGAGGTCGTCCCGATCCGCGGCAACGTCGACACCCGGATCAAGAAGGCCATCGACGGCGAGGTGGACGCGGTGGTGCTCGCGCACGCCGGCCTCGACCGCCTCGACCGCCTCGACGCGGTCACCGAGATCATCTCACCCGAGGTGATGCTGCCCGCTCCCGGGCAGGGCGCGCTGGCGATCGAGTGCGTGCGCACCCCGGCCGGCGGCGGACCAGCCCACGACCAGACCGGACCAGAAGCGGGCCGGGGCTTCGATGAGGGACTCGCGGAGCTGCTACGGTTTGTGCTCGACGACGCAACGTCCTCCGTCGCGGTCCGAGCCGAGCGTGCCTTCCTGGCGGGCATCGAGGCCGGTTGTACCGCTCCGGTGGGTGCTCTGGCCCACGTGCTTCCGGGTACCGACGCACGCCTGGTCGCGGGCGGTGACGATGCGCCCGCCGTGGGTGAGATCCGCCTGCGGGCGGTGGTCGCCGCGCCGGATGGAGGCAGGGTCCTGCGGCGCGAGCTCACCGGTTCTGCCGTCGACCCGGAGGCGCTCGGGCAGCGCCTCGCGGACGAGCTGTTGTCCGCCGGAGCACACACGCTGATGGGAACAAGCTGAGCATGGCCACCCGACGTACCAAGAAGCCCGTGTCCCCGGTCGCGCTTGTGGGCGCCGGTCCCCGTGATCCGGGGCTGCTCACGGTCCTCGCCGTGGAGACTCTCACCGCTGCCGACGTGGTGGTCGCCGACCCGGACGTACCGTCCGAGGTGGTCGAGTCGCTGTCGGCCGAGGTGCTGCGGATCGGTGACCTCGACGCCCCGAAGCCGGTGCGGGACGCGGAGGCCGCGACCGCCGCGGTCGTCAGCCGGGCACGGGCCGGGGACAAGGTCGTCCGGCTCTACGCCTCGGACCCGTGGCTGACCCGGATCGGCGCGGCGGACGCGCAGTCGCTGGCCAAGGCCAAGATCCCCTACCGGGTGGTTCCCGGTATCTCGACCTCCGCCGCGGTCGCGACCTACGCCGGTGTCGCGCCGGGCAGCCCGGTCACCTTCGCCAGCACGTCGGGTGTCTTCTCGTCCTCGGGCTCGGTCGCCTCGGCCTCACCGTTCGGCGTCGGTGACCCGGTCGGCCCGCTCACCCCGCCCCCCTTCGGGACGTCCCGCCTCGGCGGCCGGTCGATGCCGAGCCTCGGCGGCGGCCCGCTGGGCGTGGGCGGCGGCTTCGGCGCGCCCCTCGGCCTGGGCACCCCTACCGGCTTCGGTGGTCTCGGCGTGCCCACCACGCCGGGCGACGTCGACTGGGGCGCGCTCGCGCAGGCCCCCGGCACGCTGATCGTCACCGCCGGCCCCACCGAGATCGGCAAGGTGGCGACCGCGCTGGTCGAGCACGGCCGCGCCGGTGACACCCCCGTCGCGGTCACCGTCGACGGCACGACCACCGACCAGCGCACCGTCACCTCGACCCTCGACCGGATCGAGGCCGACGTCGCGCCGATGCTCAACGCCACCGCGAACCCGCCGAACGAGGTCATCATCTCCGTCGGCCCGGTCGTCGCGACCCGGGCGAAGCTGTCCTGGTGGGAGACCCGCGCCCTGTTCGGCTGGACGGTGCTGGTGCCCCGGACGAAGGAACAGGCGGCGATCCTCTCCGACTCGCTGCGCGCCCACGGGGCGAGTCCGCTGGAGGTGCCGACGATCGCCGTCGAGCCGCCGCGGACGGCCGCGCCGATGGAGCGCGCCATCACCGGGCTGGTCTCCGGCCGCTACCAGTGGGTCGCCTTCACCTCGGTGAACGCCGTCAAGGCGGTGCAGGAGAAGGTCGAGGAGCGCAGCCTGGACGCCCGCGCCTTCGCCGGTGTCAAGGTCGCCGCGATCGGCGAGGCCACCGCGGACGCGCTGCGCGCCTTCGGTATCCGCCCCGACCTGGTGCCCGCCGGCCAGCAGTCCAGCGAGGGCCTGCTCGAGGACTGGCCCGAGTTCGACGAGTCGCTTGACCTGCTCGACCGGGTTCTCCTGCCGCGCGCCGACATCGCCACCGACACTCTCGTCGCCGGCGTCAAGGACCGCGGCTGGCAGGTGGACGACGTCACCGCCTACCGGACGGTGCGCGCCGCGCCGCCGCCCGCGCCGATCCGCGAGGCCCTCAAGGGCGGCCGGGTCGACGCGGTGGTCTTCACCTCCTCCTCCACGGTGCGCAACCTGGTCGGAATCGCCGGCAAGCCGCACGAGACCACCGTCATCGCGGTGATCGGCCCGGCGACGGCCGCGACCGCCCAGGAGCTCGGCCTGCGGGTGGACGTCCAGGCGACCGAGGCGTCGATCCCGTCGCTCGTCGCGTCGCTGGCGGAGTTCGCCGCCGAGCACCGCGAGGAGCTCGGCAAGGTCGGCCCGCTCGCCGCCAGGCTGCCCAAGCCGCGCCGGGGTTCCCGGCGATGATCGCGGGGCCCGGGCGGTCGGCCGTCGGTTTCCCCGTGGCGCGCCCGCGGCGGCTGCGCCGCGGGGCCGCGCTGCGGCGGATGGTGGCCGACGTCCGGCTGCACCCCGCCGACCTCATCCTGCCGATGTTCGTCCGGGAGGGTGTGACCGAGCCGGTCCCGATCTCCTCGATGCCCGGCGTCGTGCAGCACACCCGTTCCTCGCTGCGCAAGGCGGCGGCTGAGGCGGCCGCGGCCGGCGTCGGCGGCATCATCCTGTTCGGCGTGCCCGAGCACAAGGACGCCCGCGGCTCGTCCGCCGACGACCCGGCCGGCATCGTCCAGCTCGCCATCGCCGACCTCGTGTCCGAGGTCGGCGGCGACACGGTGATCATGGCCGACCTCTGCCTGGACGAGTACACCGACCACGGTCACTGCGGCCTGCTCACGGCCACGGGCGAGGTCGACAACGACGCGACCCTCGTCCGCTACGGCGAGATCGCGCTGGCCCAGGCCGCCGCCGGCGTCGAGATGATCGCCCCCAGCGGCATGATGGACGGCCAGGTCGCAGCGATCCGCACCGCGCTGGACGGCGGTGGCCACACCGACATCCCGATCATGGCCTACTCGGCGAAGTACGCCTCGGCCTTCTACGGCCCGTTCCGGGAGGCCGCCCTGTGCGCCCCCCAGTTCGGCGACCGGGCCGGCTACCAGCAGGATCCAGCCCGCTCGGCCGGTGAGGCGCTGCGCGAGGTGGCGCTGGACCTGGCCGAGGGCGCGGACGCCGTGATGGTGAAGCCCGCCCTGGCCTACCTGGACGTCCTGCGCGCGGTCGCCGACTCCGTGGACGTCCCGGTCGCCGCCTACCAGGTCTCCGGCGAGTACGCGATGGTCGAGGCCGCCGCGGCCAACGGGTGGCTCGACCGCGACCGGGTCATCATGGAGACGCTTACCGCCATCCACCGGGCGGGCGCCGACATCATCCTCACCTACTGGGCGGCCGAGGTCGCGGAGCGGCTGGCCTCCCGCCGCTAGCCTCCCCGCCACCAGCCTCCGGCCGCCGCCAGGTTCGGGCCGCGGCCGGGGGCGTTGGTCAGAGGCGGCCGGTCAGGGTGTAGCCGGCCTCCTCGACGGCGGCCTGGACGGCCGCGTCGTCCAGCTCGCCGGTGCTCGTCACGGCCACCCGGCCACTGGGGGCGTCGGCGTCCACGGACGTCACCACAGGCAGCCGCGAGATCTCCTCGCTGACCGCCGCGGCGCAGTGCCCGCAGGTCATCCCGGTGACGCTGTAAGTGGTCACGATGCTGGTGACGGACATGGCGACGCCTCCTCGCGATGCTTTCGTCCGAACGGTTCCCAATACCCACCGAACCCTACGCCCATACCCTCCCCCCGTAGGGTTCTCCGTCGCGTCACACGGGCCACAAGGAAAAACGGCAAGCGCCACCCCGCCACACATCGGGCCGCCCGGCCTGACCGGAGGCCGATTTGGTCAGAGGGAGCGTTGGTAGGCGCGGAAGGCCTGGGTGGCCAGGGCGGTGGCGGTGAGGGCGGCGGCGGCCAGGGCGGCCACCCGCCAGCCGGCCAGTGCCCAGTTCGGGTCGGCGGCGATGGTCTCGCGCGCCGCCGAGACGGCCCAGTCCAGCGGGTTCGCGAGCGCGATCGGCCGGATCCAGCCGGGCAGCAGGTCGCGGGACATCATCGCCGTCGAGAGGAAGGTCAGCGGCAGCGCGAGGAAGTTGGTCGCCGCGACCAGTGACTCCTCACGGCGGACGAGCAGCGCCAGCGCCATGGACAGCGCGGCGACCACGGTGCCGAGCGCGATCGCGACCAGGACCAGCACGAGCAGTCCGACGGCACCGCCCCCGTAGTCGGTTCCCAGCGCCCAGCCGAGCAGCAGGATGATCACGGTCTGGGCGGTTGTCATCAGCGCCTGGTAGGCCAGACAGCCACCGATGATCGCCCAGCGGCTCGCCGGGGCGGCGAGGATCCGGTCCATGACCCCGCGCTCCATGTCCGTGATGAAGCCCATCCCGGCCCAGCCGGCGCTGAAGAACGCCGACATCATCACAACGCCCGGTGTCAGGTAGTCGAAGTAGGAGTCGTCGCCGAATCCGGGTATGTCCGCGACTCCGCGGAACAGCGACCCGAAGAGCGGCAGCCACACCACGGCCTGGACCAGGCTGATCGACAGGTAAGCCGGCTGGCGCAGCAGCGCGCGCACGTTGCGCACGAAGAAAGCGGCGAGCTGCCCGCCCCCGGAAACGCGGGCCGGCCTGGCGCTCCCCGCCGCCGGTCCCGTCAGCACGGAGCTGCTCATCGGACGTCCCCCTGTCCGGTGCCCGAGCCGTGCTCGCCTGCCGTGCCCGACTGGCCTGCCGTGCCCGGCGTGCGTGGGGTGTCCGGCGTAGGTGGGGTGTCCGGAGGGTTCGCGGCGGCGTCCGGGTCCCCGGAACGGGCTTCGGGCCGCATGCGGCGCCCCACATGGCGCAGGTAGACGTCGTCCAGGGAGGGCCTGGCGATCGTCGCCGACGCCACCGCCAGCCCGGCGCCGTCCAGCGCCGCGATGACCGCCGGCAGGGTCGCGGCGCCGCCGGAGACCCTGCTGCGTACCTGTCGGCCCTCGACGGCCACGTCCAGCACTCCGGGGACGGCGGCGAGGAGCTCGCGAACCCGGGCCGCCTGCTCGGCGCCCTCGTGCGTCCGGTCGCCCTCCGGGTGGGCGGCGAGCTCGAGGTTCACCGAGTCACCGCGCAGCTCGCTGCGCAACGTGTCGGGACTGCCCTCGACGACCACGCGCCCACCCTCGACGATCGCGACCCTGGCGGCGAGGTGGTCGGCCTCCTCGAGGTAATGCGTGGTCAGCAGGATGGTCAGCCCGTCGGCGGTGAGGTCGGCGATCTCCCGCCACATGGCCGACCGGGCCTGCGGGTCCAGGCCCGTCGTCGGCTCGTCGAGGAACAGCACGGACGGACGGTGGACGAGGCCGACGGCGACGTCCAGCCGGCGCAGCATCCCCCCGGAGTAGGTGCGGGCGAGCCGGTCGGCAGCGGCGCCGAGGTCGAAACGGTCGAGGAGCTCGTCGACCCGGCGGGTCAGCCGGGTGCCGCCCAGCCCGTAAAGGCGGCCCTGTAGCCAGAGGTTCTCCCGGCCGGTGGCGTCCAGATCCGTGCCGGATTTCTGGGTGACCAGGCCGATCGACCGGCGTACCAGGCCGGGATCGCGCCGGACGTCGTAGCCGGCGACGCTGGCCGTGCCCGAGTCCGCGCGGGACAACGTGCTCAGGATTTTGACGGTGGTCGACTTGCCGGCCCCGTTCGGCCCGAGCAGGCCGAACACCGTTCCCGCCGGAACCGTGAAGCCGATGCCGGCCAGGGCCGGGACGGGCCGGGCCCCGCGTCCTCGGCCGGGGTACGACTTGCACAGGTCGGCGACGGTTATCGCCGCGGTCGAGCCGGTCGGGCTCGCGGCCCCCCGGGGCGTCGCGCCCGCCGCGGGTGCGGCGGACGCCTTGGACGGTGCTGCCATGGGATGTCCCTGGTTGGTGATGCCGCCCGCTCGGGCGGTGCAGGCCCAGGCCGCACCGGGTGATCCCGGCGCGGCCGCTGTCAGGGCGCACGCCGACCGCGTCCGGCCCGTGTCCGGGGCCGGACGCCGTTGCGGCGTCGTCCGGGGCGAGCGGAGCCGGCCTTGCCGCGTACCAGGGACGGTTATCGTCGACCTGGGAAGGTGTCCGGTACGCGCGGTGGAAACACCGCGAGGTCGGGCGCTCGCCGGGCGGGTCCCCGGCGCCGGTGTTGCCGCACCGGTGCGGGGGACCCGTCGTCGTCACGTCGTCATCGCGGCCCCCCGCCGGTGGTGTCGCCGCCGCCCTCGATCGCCGCGGGCCTGCCGGAGAGCGTCTCCATCTCGGCGAGCAGCGCCGGTGTCAGCTCGCCCCACCGGCCTCCGGCGATCTTCTCCTTCACCGCGGTGACCAGCGCGTGCATCTCCTCCGGCTGGGCGGCGTCGGCGTGGAAGACGTCCCAGAGCTCGATGCCGTCCAGCTCGCGGGTGGCGATCGAGGTGATGAGGGCGTCCACGAAGCGCAGCTCGGCGTCCCGCAGGGCGTCGACGTACTCGCCCTCCAGGCGGAAGATCCGGGGCAGGTTCTCGACCGTGGCCAGCCGCGCGGTGGCCTTCGCCGCCTCGGACTCCTCGAGCAGCCGCTGCCGCCGCTCGCTCAGCATGCGGACGGCGTCGTCCGGTGGCAGCACGGGGAGCAGTGAGAGGGCCGCCTCGAAGCGGGTGTACTCCTTCACCGGCGTGCTGACGAGCTCCGCCATCCAGTCGTCCAGCTCGACCCGTCCGGCGTCGGTGATCGCGTAGATCTTCCGCTCCGGGCGGCGGCCCTCGCGCACGGTCCGGGTCGCGACGATGCAGCCGGCGCGTTCCAGGCTCTCGACGACCGTGTAGAGCGAACCGAAGTTGAGCTTGATGCTGTCGGCCTTGCGCCGCTCACGCAGCGTCGTCGAGATCTCGTAAGGGTGCATCGGACGCTCGTTCAACAGCGCCAGGACGGCCAGGGCGAGCGGATTCGACATCCTGCGCCGTGCCATGAGTTCTCCGTCCTCCGTTCGCGGCTCGCGTGCCGCCGGTGCCCCTGTTACCGGTGCCCCTGTCGCCCGTGCCTGGGCTGCTGGCCCGCGTCCCGTGTTTCTGTGCTGCTTGGCACCGATTACTCGCCGCCGAGTATCAGGGTTCGGATGGCTGAAGGTCAACCGCCGTTCCTGGGATGACGGGCCTGGGATGACGGGGGAGTCGGGCCGGTGGCCCGTGTGGGGAAGGTCGCCTAGGACAACCGCGCCTATCGATCATCGGTGCGGGCGGAGGCACCCCGGGCCCGGTTCCGGCATTATCAGGACATCCACCGGGCCCGCAAGGTCCGCCGGGCGCCCGTCGAGTTCGCGGCGGGGCATACCATCGTCACTGGCGGCCAAGCAAGACCCGGGTAGATGAAGGATTAGGGTCTGGTTCGTCCCCGGCGCGCAGGTGCCGGGTCGGGACGAAAGTTGGTAACCGGGAGCCGCCGCCGGTGGGCGGCCGGGGCAGACCCCCGTCCGCCGGCGGCCTCGGTCGGTGCCGACCGCTCCGGCCCCGCTCTCGCTCTCGGTGCCGGATCCGCGGCAGCACCCGCGCCGGGCGCGGGCTCGCGGCGAGACCTGCGAGGATCGGGGGCATGGTGGTTCCGTCTACCGCACCCGCATCCGATGATCTCTTCCGGCGGGCCCAGCGGGTCGTCCCCGGCGGGGTGAACTCGCCGGTGCGTGCCTTCCGCGCCGTCGGGGGCACTCCCCGCTTCATGACCTCCGGGTCCGGCCCGCGGCTCGTCGACGCCGACGGCCGCACCTACGTAGACCTTGTGTGCTCCTGGGGTCCGATGATCCTGGGCCACGCCCATCCCGACGTGGTCCAGGCGATCACGGCGGCCGCGGCCCGGGGCACCAGCTTCGGTACGCCCACCCCCGGCGAGGTGGAGCTCGCGGAGCTCATCGTCGAGCGGGTGGCCCCGGTCGAGCAGGTGCGCCTGGTGAACTCCGGCACCGAGGCGACGATGAGCGCGATCCGGCTGGCCCGGGGGTTCACCGGACGTCCCACGATCGTCAAGTTCGCGGGCTGCTACCACGGGCACGTCGACGCGCTGCTCGCGTCGGCCGGCTCCGGGGTGGCGACCCTCGGCCTGCCCGACACCCCGGGCGTCACCGGCGCGGCGACCGCCGACACGATCGTCCTGCCCTACAACGATCTCGCCCTGGTCGAGGCGACCTTCGCCGAGCGCGGCGACACGATCGCGGCGGTCATCACCGAGTCCGTCGCGGCGAACATGGGGGTCGTCCCGCCGCTGCCCGGTTTCAACGCCGGCCTGCGGCGCCTGTGCGACGCCCACGGCGCCCTGCTGGTGTTCGACGAGGTGATGACGGGGTTCCGCGTCTCCCGCACCGGCTGGTGGGGCCTGGAGGGCGCCGTGGAGGGCTGGGCGCCCGACCTGTTCACCTTCGGCAAGGTGATGGGCGGCGGCCTGCCGGCCGCGGCCTTCGGTGGCCGTGCGGACGTGATGGCCCGACTGGCCCCCGCCGGCCCCGTCTACCAGGCCGGGACGCTCTCCGGGAACCCGCTCGCGGTGGCCGCCGGGCTCGCCACGCTGCGCGCCTGCACCGACGAGGTCTACGCGACGGTCGACGCGCGCGCCGCCGACGTCGCCGGCATCGTCTCCACCGCCCTGAACGAGCAGGGCGTCCCGCACCTGCTCAACAGCGCTGGGTCGCTGTTCAGCGTGTTCTTCACCGACGCGACGGCGGTCATCGACTACGCCGGCGCGAAGCGGCAGGCCAGCGAGCGTTACGCCGCCTTCTTCCACTCCATGCTCGACGCGGGGGTCTACCTGCCGCCGTCGGCCTTCGAGGCGTGGTTCGTCTCGGCGGCGCACGACGACGAGGCGGTCGAGCGGATCGCCGCGGCGGCCCCGGCGGCTGCCCGGGCCGCCGCGGCGGTGGGCGCGCCGGTCGCGGTCGGCGGGGGGGCCGTGTGAGCGGGCCGGAGGTCACGACCGTGCACCTCGTCCGGCACGGCGAGGTGTTCAACCCGAGCAAGGTGCTCTACGGCCGGCTGCCCGGCTACCGGCTCTCCGAGACCGGCGAGCGGCAGGCCAAGATCACCGCCGAGTACCTGGCCGGCTTCGATGTCGCCGCGGTGGTGGCGAGCCCGCTGGACCGGGCGCAGCAGACGGCCACCCCGATCGCGGCGGCGCACGGCGTGCCGCTGCAGGTCGACCCGCGGCTGATCGAGAGCCGCAACGCGTTCGAGGGCAGGACCTTCGAGGCGGGCCCCGCGGTGTTCCGCTATCCGGCGATGTGGAAGCTGCTGCGCAACCCGCTGACACCGTCCTGGGGCGAGCCGTACACGGAGATCGCCGGGCGCATGCTCGGCAGCGTCGCCGAGTGGCGGGACGCCCATCGGGGCCGGCACGTCGTCCTGGTCAGCCACCAGCTTCCGGTGTGGATCGCCCGGCGCGCGCTGGAGGAGCAGCACCTGTGGCACCGCCCGGACCGGCGGCAGTGCGCGTTGGCGAGCGTCACCTCGGCCGTCTACGTGTCCGGGGAGCTCCTCCGGGTGGAGTACAGCGAGCCCAACGGGCCCACCGCCAACGCGCCCGGCTCCGTCGGCGCGTGAGGGCCGGCCCCCACCGCGTCGGATGATCCATCCAGCTCTGCGCCTCCTGCGGTGCCCCGTCTGCGCGGCGCCCCTGGCCGACCCGGCGGGTGCCGTGCGGTGCGCCGCGGGGCACTCCTTCGACGTCGAACGGTCCGGCTACCTGAACCTGCGTACGGGCCGGGCCCGCCGGGTGTCCGGGGACACCGCCGAGATGGTCCAGGCCCGGGTCGACTTCCTCGGGGGTGGCCACTACGCGCCGCTCACCGCCCGCCTGGTCCAACTTGCCGCGGCCCGGACGGGGGGCGGGCGGACGCCGGCCGATGCTCCGCCAGCCGATCACCCGGCGGTCAGTGATCCGGCGGCAGGTGATCCGGCGGCCGGTGCTCCCGAGCTCGTGCTGGAGATCGGCGCCGGCACCGCCCACCACCTCGCGGCCGTCGTGGACGCGGGGCCGCGGCGGCTCGGGATCGCCGTCGACGTGTCGAAGTACGCGCTGCGCCGCGCGGCACGGGCCCATCCGCGAATCGGTGCCGTGGCCTTCGACGTGGCCGACCGCTGGCCGCTGCCCGACGCGTCCGTCGACGTCCTGCTGGACGTCTTCGCGCCGCGCAACCTCGCGGAGATGCGCCGGCTGCTGCGTCCGGGGGGCATGCTGCTCCTGGTCACACCCGGCGAGGGTCACCTGGCGGAGCTACGGGAGCCGCTCGGGCTCGTCGGCGTCCAGCCGGGTAAGCGGGAACGGCTGGCGGACGAGCTGTCCGGCCGGTTCGACCGGCTCTCGTCCGAGACGCTGACCCGTACCCTCCAGCTCGGCGTGGACGAGGTCGTCGACGTGGCTCTCATGGGCCCCACCGGGCATCACACGGGCGCGCCCGAGCTGCGCCGGCGCCTGGCCGCGGTGTGGCCCCCCGGCCGGGCCGCGATGGACGTCACCGCCTCCTTCGTCATCGACCGCGCGCAGGCGCCCGAGGCCTGACCTGTGGCGGGCCGGCGGTGCCGGAACCGGCGGTGCCGGAACCGCCGGCCCGGTGGGCGGTCCCGATGCGCCGGCCGGGCCGGAGCGCCTGGACCGCGTCAGTGCCACGGGGCCGAGTCGAAGGTCCTGGGACGGACGTCCGGGGCCTGTGCGGCCAAGCCCTGACGCGTGCGGCTCACGGGGCACCTACTCTGGAGGGCATAGTTCTACGCTTGGTCGTAGAAGGTCGGCGATGCTGGACGATGCCGAAAGGAGCGGGCTCATCCTGGGCTGGGAGCGGGACACTGGGCGGAAACGCCGCGTGATGGCCGTGGTCGCCGCCGTGCTGCTGGTCGGCGGCGGGCTCGCGGCCTGCTCGGCGAACGCGAGCAAGGTCGACGCCACGGGTGGCGGGGGCTATGGATTCGTTCAACAGGCACCCGGGCAGGACTTCGTGCCCGCCGCGGACCGCCGTGAACCGCCGGGGATGTCCGGCGCGACGCTCGACGGGAGCCAGCTCGACCTCGCCTCGCTGCGCGGCAAGCCCGTCGTGGTGAACTTCTGGGCCTCTTGGTGTGCCCCGTGCCGGGCGGAGACCCCCGGTCTCGTCACACTCGCCGGCAGGAATTCGGACGTCGCCTTCGTCGGGGTGAACGAGAAGGACAACGCCTCCAGCGCGAAGGCGTTCACCCGCGACTTCAAGGTCGGATACCCGAGCATCGTCGACCGGCTCGGCACGCTCGCCGCCGGTTGGCCGGTCGCCCCGGGCCTGCCGTCGACGTTCGTCCTCGACGCGGACGGCCGCATCGCCGCCCGCTTCACCGGTGGCGTGCTGCCGGCGGAGCTGACCACCGTGCTCGAGCGGCTCCGGACGGAGGTCTAGTTCCGGATGGGTGTCGTGGACGTCGTCACGGACGGCCCGCTGCTGCTGGCGGCGCCCGTCGCGGCCGCGGCGGGGCTGCTGTCCTTCCTGTCGCCGTGCGTGCTGCCGCTGGTTCCCGGCTACCTGTCCTTCATCACCGGGTTGTCCGGCGAGGATCTCCAGCGCCGTCCGGCGCAGACAGCCTCCGCCGGGTCCGCGGCGTTCGCCGGGTCCACGGGGTTCGCCGCGACCACGGAGCCGGGCGAGCCCGCCGCCGCGCCGATGGCTGCCACCGGAGCGCCCGCGGCTGTCGGAGCGCCCGCCGCCGCAGGCGTGTCAGGCGCGGGTGGCCCCGCGCGGGGGTCCGGTGCGTTGCCGGCCGTCGGCGTACCGCCGTCCGGCGGTGCTGCGGCGGCCGCCGGCGGGCAGCCGTCCGCGCTGGTCCGGCGGCTGGGGGAGCTGCGCAGGGTCGGCCGGGTGACCGCTGGAACCGGGCTGTTCGTGCTCGGTTTCAGCGTCGTGTTCGTGACGTACGGGGTGGCGTTCGGCGGCCTCGGCCAGTGGCTGAACCTGCACCAGGTCGGGCTCAGCCAGGTGCTCGGTGTGGTCACGATCGTGATGGGGCTCGGCTTCGCCGGAGTGTTCTCCCAGATGTCCTGGGCCAACCGGGAGTGGCGCTTCCACCGCCTGCCCAACCCCGGGCTGCTCGGCGCCCCCGCGCTGGGCGTGATGTTCGGTCTCGGCTGGACGCCGTGCATCGGCCCGACCCTGGCCGCCGTGCTGGGGCTCGCCGCGCAGAGCGCGACGGCCGGGCGCGGCGCGTTCCTCTCCGCCATGTACTGCCTGGGGCTCGGGCTGCCCTTCCTGGCCGTCGGCCTGGCCTTCCGCCGCGCCGCCGGTGCCCTGCGGGTGGTCCGCCGCCACGCCCGACTCCTCGCGCTGACCGGCGGCGCCCTGCTGGTGACGGTGGGCGTTCTGCAGCTCACCGGAGCCTGGGCCGACCTTGTCGCCGAGCTGCGCCCCTACGCGCCCGGATTCTCGGAGACGCCCCTGTGAGCACACGTCCCACCGCGCCGTCAGGGCATGTCGACGGGCTGCGCCCGGACGATCCGACGGTCCTCGAGGCCCCGGAGGCGTTCGACCCACCGGCTCCGCGAGCGTCGTCGCGGCGCCCGCCCGCGGCCCGCGGGCCGGCGGGGAGCGCCCCGGAGACGGGCCCGGACGAGGCGCCGGAGGCGGATTCGGAGTCGGGAGCCGGAACCGTCTCGGGAACGGGCCCGGGAGACGTCCCGGAAGCGGGACAGGAAACCGGCGCTGACGCGCGGCCGGCCGGCGCCGCGAGTGCCGCCGGTTCCGCGGAACCGGCCGGTGCCGCTGGTGCCGCTGGTTCCGCTGGTTTCGCGGGTGCAGCCGGTGCCGCCGGCGCAGGGCCGCGCGCCGCCTGGCTCGCGCTGCTGGTCCGGTCCTGGCGGCAGCTCACCAGCATGCGTACCGCGCTGGTGCTGCTCTTCCTGCTCGCGCTGGCCGCGGTGCCCGGCTCGCTCATCCCCCAGCGCAACCTCAACCCGATGAAGGTCGAGGAGTACTTCGCCGAGCACCCCACGCTCGCCCCCTGGCTCGACCGGTTCTCCGCCTTCCACGTCTTCGGCGCGCCCTGGTTCGCCGCGATCTACCTCCTGCTGTTCATCTCGCTGATCGGCTGTCTCTGGTCGCGGGTGCACTGGCACGCGCGGGCGTTGTTCACCGCCCCGCCGAAGGCGCCGGCCCGGCCGGGCCGGCTGCCCGGCGGCAGCACCTGGACGAGCCCGCTCGACGCCCCGGACGCCGTCGACCTGGCCCGTGGGGCGCTCCGCGGGCGGCGGTTCCGGGTGGCCGTCGCGCCTGGTGACGCCCGCCGTCCCGACGGCTCGCCGGACCACTCGGTCGCCGGGGAGAAGGGCTACCTGCGCGAGAGCGGCAACCTGGTGTTCCACCTGGCGCTCGTCGCGCTCCTCGCCGGGATGGGGCTGGGCTCGTGGTTCGGCTACCAGGGCACCGTCCTGGTCGTCACCGGCAACGGGTTCGCGAACACCCTGATCTCCTACGACCAGTACAGCGGCGGCGAGCTGGTGGACGCGGCCGGCCTGCCGCCGTTCTCGCTCACCCTCGACCAGTTCTCCGCCTCGTACCAGGACAACGGCCAGCCCGCGGACTTCCAAGCCGACGTCTCGTACCAGTCGGACATCGGCTCGCCCGTGCGCACCGACACGATCCGGGTCAACCACCCGCTGCGGATCGGCAGCGCGAAGATCTACCTGATCGGTCACGGCTACGCGCCGCACTTCGTCCTGCGTGACCCCGCCGGCGCGGTCGTCTGGGAGTCCTACGTGCCCTGCACGCCCCGGGACGGCATGTTCACCTCGACCTGCACGGTCAAGATCCCCGACACCGGCCTGCCGCCGGTGGGGGAGCGCCAGGAGCCGCAGCAGCTCGCGTTCAGCGGGGTGTTCACCCCGACCACCGTGCTGGACCCGGGGCACGGATACGTCTCCACCTTTCCGGCGGCGCGGGCACCCGGGCTCACACTCACCGGGTTCGTCGGGAACCTGCACCTCAACGAGGGCATCCCGCAGAACGTCTACGCCGTCGACACCCGGGACATGACCCAGTTCCCGATGACCGGGCCGGCCGGGGAGAAGCGGATCGCCCAGGTCGTCGCCCTGAACAACCCCGGGCAGCGGACGCTGACCGGCCTGCCGGGCGGCCTGTCGCTCGAGGTGGACGGCGTGCACGAGTTCGCCACGTTCCAGACCAAGTCGGACCCCTACAAGGGACTGGTGCTGGGGGCGTCCGTCGTCATCATTCTCGGCCTCGTCGCGAGCCTGCGGGTGCGGCGCCGCCGGGTGTGGGTGCGGGCGACCCCGCTGGACGGTGGCGGCAGCACGGTGGAGGTCGGCGGCCTCTCCAGATCGGACGCGCAGGGCTTCGCCGCCGAGCTGGCCGCCCTCAGCGAGGAGATCCGGCTCGACACCACCGAGGCCGAGGCCACCGCGGACGACACCACTGCGGACGACACCACTGCGGACGGGGCCGCCACGGGCGACACCGCTGCGGACGGGGAGAAGCCGGCCGCTGCCATGCCGGCCGACCCGGTCACGAGCACGACCATCAGCGCCACCAGCGAACGGGAGCCTTGATGCCGGTCAACGAAGGCATGGCCAATCTGTCCGACCTGCTGTTCGGGACGTCGGTCGCCGTCTACGCGGCGGGGATGCTCGGATACGCGGCCGAGTTCGCGTTCAGCCGGCTCGGCACGCCGTCCGGGAAGGCCGCCACCGCAGACGGTGACGGGCAGCTGGAGACCGCCGGCGAGGCCGGTGCGCAGGCCGAGAAGCAGGAGATCCTGGTCGGCGCCGCGACCTCCGCCCCCGGTACCGCCGAGGCCGCCGGGGGCAGCATCGAGGCCGCCGGGAAGCCGGGCAGGCCCGCGAAGACGACGCGGGCAGGGGCGGGCGCCGCGGGCCTGGCGGACGCGGCCGGAGGGGCCGCGGGCTCGGACGTCGCGGCGGGCGGTGGCGATGCCGCCGGATCCGGGTTCGCGCCCTGGATCGGCCGGATCGCGGTGGTTCTGACGATCGTCGGCTGGGTGGCGCACGTCGGTTCGGCGGTCACCCGGGCGATCGCGGCGAGCCGTGTCCCCTGGGGCAACATGTACGAGTTCTCGTCCATGATCTGCCTGATCGCGGTGACGACGTTCCTGGCCCTGATGACCCGCCAGCAGATCCGGTGGCTCGGGGTCTTCGTGATGGTCCCGGTCGTGCTCTCCATGGGCTTCGCCGGCACGGTCCTCTACGTCGCGGCGGGGCCGCTCGTCCCGGCGCTCAACTCGTACTGGCTGCGGATCCACGTCGCCGGGGCGATCGTCGCCAGCGGTGTCTTCCTGGTGTCCGCCGTGACGACGGTCCTGTTCCTGCTGAAGGACCGCTGGGAGAACCGGCTGGCCGAGGTGGCCTCCGGCCGTGCAGAGGCGTCGCGCGCCATGCGCAGCCGGGGCGGGATCGTGATGCGCCTGCCGTCCTCGGCCACCCTCGACACGATCACCTACCGCGCGATCGCGTTCGCCTTCCCGATCTGGACGTTCGCCATCATCGCTGGGGCGATCTGGGCCGAGGCGGCCTGGGGCCGCTACTGGGGCTGGGACCCGAAGGAGACCTGGTCCTTCATCACCTGGGTGATCTACGCGGCGTACCTGCACGCTCGCGCGACAGCCGGGTGGCGGGGACGGCGCGCGGCGGCGGTCTCACTGCTGGCCTTCAGCGCGCTGTTCGTCGACTACTACCTGGTGAACCTGGTGATCAGCGGCCTGCACTCGTACGCCGGGGTCTGAGGCGCCGGAGGTCAGCCGCGGGCGGGCGGCTCGGGCTCGCCGCCGCGGATGCGGTCGGCGAGCTCGCGAAGGAACTCGGGGTCGTCGTCCGGGCCGACGGGGCGGACGGCCTGGCGGCGCATCCCCGTCCGGGAGACGCCGGACCGGGTGTGGCCGCCGGCGGTGCGCCGCTCGGTTCCCCACGGCCCACGGCCGCCGAACGCCGGGTGGTCCGAGGCCGCGCGGCGCTCGTAGCCGTCGTAGCCGTGGGCGGCGCGTGGCCGCCCGAACAGGAACCAGCAGACCGATCCGAGGAAGAAGAAGACGATCAGCACGATCAGCCAGATCGGTTTGGGCACGACCTTGACCGCGTCCGCTGGAGTGCCGATCACGTCTATGACCGAAAACACCCAGACACCTATGATCAGGAATGTCAGCGCGAGACCCAGCACCGGCCGACCGCTCCTCTCACTCGCTGTGAGCGGCGCGCTGCCGCGCACCTGCCCGTGGACATCGCCGATCGGCGTGCCCCTGTCGAAGACGCACCGGCACCTCGCGGTCACCGGCGCTGGACTGTCCGCCCCCGGCCTCCCGGACCCGCTCTGTCGGATCCACGGCTTCCAGGATGAACGTCTCGTGTGTCCCTAGTGTGCCTCCCGGGTGGACGCCATGTCCCGGCGGTCCGCGAAGGCGCTGTTCACCGGTCGCGAATGTGACGCGCCAGACGCTTGGAGCGCCCTGGGACAGGGTACGACCAGCGGCCCTTCGTCGGCGCTGCAAAGATGGACGCCATGGCCTGGGCCGATCTCCGCGCGTTCCTCGCTCACCTCGACCGGAGCGGGGACCTTCGCCGGGTGCGGGTTCCCGTCGATCCCCGCCTGGAGGTGACCGAGATCGTCACCCGGGTCGTCCGCGAACGCGGCCCGGCACTGCTCTTCGACAAGCCCCTCGGTTCCGACATGCCGCTGGCGATCAACGTGTTCGGCACCGAGGCCCGGATGGCCGCGGCGCTCGGCGTCGACCGCCTCGACGACGTCGGCACGCGCATCGGCGAGATGCTGCGCCCCGAGCTGCCAGTCGGCTTCGGCGGCCTGCGTGGCGCGCTCGGCAAGGCCGCGCAGCTCACCTCCCTGCCGCCGCGCAAGGTCCGCACCGCTCCCTGCCAGGACGTCGTCCTCAAGGGCTCGGACGTCGACCTGAACCTGCTGCCCGGCGTGCACGCCTGGCCGCGTGACGGCGGGCCGTTCCTCAACCTGGGGCTGACCCACACGAAGCATCCCGAGACCGGGGCGCGCAACCTCGGCATGTACCGGCTGCAGCAGCACGACGCCCGCACCGTCGGCATGCACTGGCAGATCCACAAGGACTCCAACGCCCACCACGCCGTCGCCGAGCGGCGCGGCGAGCGGCTGCCGGTCGCGATCGCGTTCGGCTGCGACCCCGCTGTCACCTACGCGGCGTCCGCCCCGCTGCCCGCCGAGATCGACGAGTACCTGTTCGCCGGCTTCCTGCGCCGCGAGCGCGTCGAGATGGTCGACTGCCTGACCGTCCCGCTCCAGGTGCCGGCGAACGCCCAGGTCGTGCTCGAGGGCTGGCTCGAGCCCGGCGAACGGCTGCCCGAAGGCCCCTTCGGAGACCACACCGGCTTCTACACGCCGATCGAGCCGTTCCCCGCGCTGCACGTCGACGTGATGACCATGCAGCGCGACCCGGTCTTCCAGAGCATCGTGGTCGGACGTCCACCGCAGGAGGACGGGCCGATGGGCAAGGCGACCGAGCGCATCTTCCTGCCGCTGATCCGGATGATGATCCCCGAGATCGTCGACTACGACCTGCCCGAGGCCGGGGTCTTCCACAACTGCGCGATCGTCTCGATCGAGAAGCGGTTCCCCAAGCACGCCCAGAAGGTGATGAACGCGGTCTGGGGCGCGGGCCTGCTCTCGCTGTCGAAGCTGATCGTCGTCGTCGACGCCGACTGTGACGTCCACGACTACCACGAGGTCGCCTGGCGGGCGTTCGGCAATGTGGACTACGCGCACGATCTGCTCACCACGGTGGGCCCGGTCGACCACCTCGACCACGCCTCCTACGAGCAGTTCTACGGCGGCAAGGTCGGGGTCGACGCGACCCGCAAGCTGCCCACCGAGGGATACCGGCGCGACGGCGGATGGCCCGAGGAGATCGTCATGGATGAGGCCGTCCGGGACAGGGTGACGCGTCGGTGGAAGGAGTACGGCCTGTGAGTGACGCCGCCTTCGCCCCAGGCATGCCCGGGCGGGCCTCCAGCGGGCCGACGCACGGCCCGGTCCGCGCGTTCCTGCGGCTCGTCGTCATCGAGCACTCCGTCTTCGCACTGCCGTTCGCCTACGTGGCGGCGCTCGCGGCCTGCTTCGCGGTCTCGCGGTCGGTGCACTGGCGCGACCTGGCCCTCGTCACGGTCGCGATGGTGGCGGCCCGCACGTTCGCGATGGCCACGAACCGGATCATCGACCGGGCCATCGACGCCCGCAACCCGCGTACCGCCGGTCGCGAGCTCGTCACCGGAGTGGTGTCCGTCCGCACGGCGGTTGTCGGCTCGATCGTCGCGCTCGCGGTGTTCCTCGGCTCGGCCGCGGCTCTGTCCTGGCTGTGCCTGGCACTGGCCCCGGTCGCGGTGGCCCCGCTCTTCGTCTACTCCTACGCGAAGCGGTTCACCGACTTCCCGCAGGCGATCCTCGCGATCGCCCAGGCCGTGGCCCCGGTCGGCGCCTGGATCGCCATCACCGGCCGGTGGTCGTGGTCGGCCGTCCTGCTCGGGCTCGCCGTCGGCACCTGGATCGGCGGCTTCGACCTGATCTACTCCTGCCTGGACGCCGAGGTCGACCGGCGGATCGGGGTGCGCTCCGTTCCGGCGCGGTTCGGCGTCCGGGCCGCGCTCGCGGCCTCGGTCGTCACCCACGTCGTGACCTTCGCGCTGTTCGTCGTGTTCGGCCTGCTGGAGGACTTCGGTGCCTGGTGGTGGGCCGGCCTGGTGCTGACCGCGGCGGCCTTCTGCTACGAACACGCGATCGTCTCGCCGACCGATCTCTCCCGGATGAACCGCGCGTTCCTCACGGCCAATGGCTTCGTGGGGATCGGCCTGTTCGCCTTCGCGCTGGCCGACCTGGTCAGCCGCGGTCTGTCCGGCTGATCCACGGGATGTCCCGATCCGCCGCCGGCGCACCCGGCGGCCCGCCCGCGACGGGGGGCGATCCGCGGCGGCCCTGGGTCGTCGGGGTCAGCGGCGCGAGCGGAACGCCCTACGCCGCCGCCGTCCTGCGTGGTCTGCTGGCCGCCGATCTGCCCGTCGACATCGTGGTCTCCCGCGCGGCCCGGCTCACCCTGCTCGACGAGACCGGCATCGGCTGGCGGGACGGCGCCTGGCGCGACCCGCTGGCGAGCTGGCTCCGCACCCGGCTCGACGGCCGGCCCCGCGCCGACGCGGCCGAGGTGGCCGCCCGCGTCGACCGCCTGGTGGATGTCCACCCGCCCGACGACATGGGCGCGCGTCCGAGCAGCGGCTCCTACCCGACCCAAGGGATGATCGTTGTTCCGGCGAGCACCGCCTCGGTCGCCGGCATCGCCCTCGGCCTGTCCAAGGACCTGCTCCAGCGCGCGGCGGACGTCACCCTCAAGGAGGGCCGGCGCCTGGTCGTGGTGCCCCGGGAGATGCCCTACACCCGGGCCACGCTGCGGCACATGCTCGACCTGGACGCCGCCGGTGCCGTTGTGGCCGCGGCCAGCCCCGGCTTCTACGCCGGCGCCCGCGCCGCGGAGGACCTGGTGGACTTCGTCGCCGGCCGGGTTCTCGACGCCGCCGGCGTCCCCAACACCCTGTTCCGCCGGTGGACGGGCGAGCTCGGCGCCGCCCGCACCGCCCCGGCGCGTACAACAGACCTGGGGGACGGGCCGCGGCGCGCCCCGACCAGCGGATAAGGGACGGGCGGGAACGTCATGGCGAGAAAGAAAGCCGGACAGGCACGTGGCCGGAACCCGGCGTCCGCGGGGCCCGCGAAGCCTGCGCGGCCCGGGGCACCCACGGGCCCCGGGGCAGCGGCGGGTTCCGGGAGCCAGCGGCGGCCGCGCCGTGAGCCCGAGGTCGCCCCGGATCTGCGCGTCCAGCTCCCGTACTTCCTGATCCGGCTTGCCGTGCTCGTGATCCTCACCGTGGTCCTCATCGCGGTCGGGGTGGCCCCGCTGCTCAGCGTCCTCATCGGTTTCGCGGCGGCCGGACTCCTCACCTGGCCGCTGGGCCGCATGCAGCGGCGGGCCGCGCAGCGGTCCGCCGAGCGGGCCAGGGCCGAAGACTCCACCGGGAACCCGCCCGCTTCCCGAGGGTGACTGCGCATGGTCCGGGCAGCGGCCGCGGTCGGGCCTGCGGCGGGGATCACGGCACCGGTGGCGGACCGGGACGTCATGGATTGTCGGTCCGCGGAGCTAGGCTGGATCGCATGGATGCCGGGCTCAAGCGCGAGATCGAAGCCAAGGTCCACGACGGTGCCCGGCTCAGCCGGGCCGACGGTGAGGCCCTCTACGCGAGCGACGACCTCGCCTGGCTGGGCGGTCTCGCGCACGAGGTGCGTACCCGAAAGAACGGCGACCAGACCTTCTTCAACGTGAACCGGCACCTCAACCTGACGAACGTCTGCTCGGCCTCGTGCGCCTACTGCTCGTTCCAACGCAAGCCCGGCGAGTCGGACGCCTACACTATGCGCATCGAGGAGGCCGTCCGGCTGGCGAAGGATATGGAGCCGGCCGGGATCACCGAGCTGCACATCGTCAACGGCCTGCACCCGACGTTGCCGTGGCGTTACTATCCGCGGTCGCTGCGCGAGCTGGGGAAGGCGCTGCCCGGCGTCGCGCTCAAGGCGTTCACCGCCACCGAGATCCACTGGTTCGAGAAGATCAGCGGCCTCTCCGCGGACGAGATCCTGGACGAGCTCATCGACGCGGGCCTGGAGTCGTTGACGGGCGGCGGCGCGGAGATCTTCGACTGGGAGGTGCGGCAGAAGATCGTCGGCCACGAGACCCACTGGGAGGACTGGTCGCGGATCCACCGTCTCGCGCACTCCAAGGGCCTGCGCACGCCGTGCACGATGCTGTACGGCCATGTCGAGGAGCCGCGGCACCGGGTCGACCACGTGCTGCGCCTGCGTGAGCTGCAGGACGAGACGGGCGGTTTCGCGGTGTTCATCCCGCTGCGCTTCCAGCACGACTCGGTCGGCGATCCCCGCAACCGCCTGATGAACCAGCCGATGGCGACCGGCGCGGAGGCTCTCAAGACGTTCGCGGTGTCGCGGCTGCTGTTCGACAACGTCGATCACGTCAAGTGCTTCTGGGTGATGCACGGGCTGACCACCGCCCAGCTGTCCCTGAACTTCGGCGTCGACGACCTCGACGGCTCGGTCGTCGAGTACAAGATCACTCACGACGCGGACGGCTTCGGAACGCCGAACACGATGACCCGGGAGGATCTTCTATCCGTGATCCGTGACGCGGGCTTCCGGCCGGTCGAGCGGGACACCCGCTACCGGGTCGTGCGCAGGTACGACGGTCCGGACACCACCCGGCGGGACAACCCCGTCTCGATCGACGCCTGACCCGGCGATGGCGCTCGAGGAGAACCCGGCCCGGTCGGGCGGCGGATCGCGGCCCGACAGCCCGGTCGTGGCCGGCGGGCCGGCGACGCCCGGCCCGGCGGATCACGCGGGCGGCCCCGCGGGCCCGCCGCCCGGGGGTGCTCGCCCGGTCCGCCCGGTCCGCCCGGAGGGCGCGCCTGGGATGGGCTCCATCTTCGTGCTCGCGTTCCTGGTGATCCTGGTACCGGGGCTGGTCGCCTGCAGCCTGCTGCGGTGGTGCGGCCTGGCGATCGGCCCGGCCGGCCTGCTCGGGCTGCTTGTGATCATCGTCGGGCTGGGGTTCTTTCCATCGGTCCTGCAACGGCTCGGTTGGGTGCGCCGCCGTCGGGGGCGTCCCGCCAGAAACCGGAGAGCATGATGTCCGCTGACGACGTGTCGCCGTCCGCTGGCGGCCACCCCATCGGCACGGGTGGCGCGGGTCGTGGGCGGGCCGGAGCCGCGCCGGGTGCGGGCGGGCTCATGGGGCTCAACCTCCGGTACTTCGCGCTGCGCGCGGCGATGTTCGGCGCCGTCCTCGGGGTGCTGTTCCTGGCCGGCGTGGGCGGCGTGCTGGGGTTCGCGCTCGCGGCCGTGATCAGCGGCCTGCTCAGCTACCCGCTGGCGCTGCGCCAGCGCCGGGCCGTCCTGGACAATGTCGCGGCGCGGCGCGGCGGCCGACCCTGGTGACGGCCCCGGGCGGCCCGGCTGACCACCGGCCTGGCGGCGGGCCGGAGCGGCTGGAAGTGGCGGAGCGGCCGGAAGTGGCGGAGCGGCCGGGTCGGCCCAGGGTCGGCCACATCCAGTTTCTCAACTGCCTGCCGCTCTACTGGGGCCTGGTCCACTCCGGTGCGCTGCTCGACCTGGAGCTGACCAAGGACACCCCGGACCGCCTGAGCGACGCACTGGTCGCCGGTGACCTCGACATCGGCCCGATCAGCCTCGTCGAGTATCTCCGGCACGCCGGGGATCTCGCCGTCCTCCCGGATCTGGCCGTGGGCTCCGACGGGCCGGTCCTGTCGGTCGTCGCCACCAGCGCGCTCCCGCTCAGCGAGGTCCGCACCGTCGCGCTGGGCTCGACGTCCCGGACGAGTGTGCTGCTCGCGCGCATGCTGTTCGAGCAGCGGTGGGGACTGCGCCCGCAGTACGTGACCATGCCGCCTGACATCCCGCTGATGCTGCGCGAGGCCGACCTGGCCGTCACGATCGGCGATGTGGCGCTGCGGGCGACCTACGACGCGGAGCGGGCGGGCCCGGGCCATCCGCTGCGGGTGTTCGACCTCGCTCGCGAGTGGCGGGAGTGGACCGGCCTGCCGATGGTGTTCGCCCTCTGGGCAGCCCGGCGCTCGTTCGCCGCGGCCCATCCCGGCGTGGTCAAGGAGGTTCACGAGGCCTTCCGGTCGAGCCTCGACGCGGCCCTGCTCGAAGTGGACGAGGTCGCCCGGCGCGCGGCGCGGTTCGAGGTGTTCGACCCCGCGACGCTGGCCCGCTACTTCACGACGCTCGACTTCCGGCTGGGTGCCCGCCAGCAGGCCGGAATCCTGGAGTTCGCCCGCCGCGCGGCGGCCCGTGGCGACGTGCCACCGCTCGGCGAGATCGTTTTCGCGTCGGTGTGACGCCGACTCTCGCCGCGCCCGCCGCGTCTAGTCATCCGCGCCGGGCGCGGCGGGCACGAATGCCCGAGTGGTGCGCCGGTGCCGGGAAGCGACCCGGATATCCCGGTCGGTGGCGGACCTAATGATCGCCGGCTTGCCGGGCCGCCCCGGTGACCTACTCGCAACGCCGTAATGGTGACGTATTAGACAGGCGGCCGGAATGCCTGGGAGATACCCACCGGGGGTGTGGCCCGCTGCGCGCTGGCCGTCGCGAAACGCGCGATCCGGCTTTTGACGAGAGCGATGAGCCGAGGCGGTGTCGCCCGGCCACCCGGCGCAATCAGCATCTCGTCCAGGTTCGGTTGTTGCGCGGCTGCGGCGGCGCCCACGCCTGTCGCGGACAGTGACGGTACTCCGTCGCTCTGCTGGTGGTTCCAGGTCGAGCGCGGGGCGGCCGCGCCACCCGAAGGTGCGATGCCGGCGCCGCGCCCCCGGCCCTCCACGTACCCAGCGTGATCGGCGGTGGATTCGAGCGGGTGGTCGACCCCGTCCTGGCTGTCCGCCGCGCCGGTACGGGCCGCGCGGGTGCCGGCCCGTAGATCCGAACCGGCGGAGCGCGTCGCCACCAGCCCCTGCTCCGCTCGGCGGCCGTCGAGCCCGGCCCGCCCCGCCGCGGGCTCGGACTCCTCGGCGTGCCGGGCGGCCGCGTCGATGAGGCTGTTGACGGCGAGCGTCCACGCACGCAGGCCCTCGTGGCCGGTCAGCTCGGTGAACACCGCGGCCTCCAGGCAGCAGGTGCTGGCCTTCGCGAGCTCGTCCATGTCGAGCAGGGAGATGGCCAGCAGCCCGGCCAGGTGGCCCGCGATCATGAAGAGGCGGAACTGCTGGTGCGGCAGCATCGGGGTGCGCAGGAGCTGGTCGACGAAGGCCTGCTGGTCGAGGACCTGGGCGGTGAGGTCGGCCGGGTCCAGCAGGTCGGCCGCCGCGATGAGGTCGGCGGCGAGCCGGTCGAGATAGTCGAGCTCGCGGTCGGAGCGCCGGTGGTCGAGGAGGTCACCGATCCGCCGGCGGGACTCGATCTCCGCGTCGGGCTGGCGGCGGTGCCGCTCGGTGCGCTCGGCGATGGCGGCCTCGCGCAGGTCGACGAGCGCGCCCCCGGCCTCCAGGGCCGCGTCGACCGCGGCGAGGACCGGCCGCGCCGGTATGCCCCGGCTGGGCTGTTCCAGCTGGCCGATGTACTGGCGGCTGTATCCGGTCCGCCCGGCCAGTTCGTCGCGGGACAGGCCGCGCTCACACCGGCGCCGCCGGATCTCCGTCGGGAGGATGTCCTCCGCGGTACTCGAACCCTGCCGGCCTCGGCTCCGTTGCCGCATCTGCGCCGATCCTTCCGCTGGCCGCCTGCTCACCGTTATAGGACGCGGCGGCACCTTCCCGCCTGGACGCGTGGTGCGGTCAGCCGACCGCGTTCACGCACCATACGGATCTGGTGCCTGCCGTCGTGTGCCTGGTGGGTTCCCAAGGGTGTGGCCCGTTCGGGTCACGGATACGAGACATCACCTTGTGTGATCAGAATACTCCGCCTGGCGCAGGTGACGACTAGGGGCCAAAGGTCCTAGACACGGAGAGTCGTCGTCGACCCGTTGATGTGTGGTAGCTGCGTGACGCCGAATCTGATCACGCTCCGTGATCGTTGCCTTGGGTGCCGGATCGCCCGTCGGGGCGCGCGGGGCGGGTTTGGGTGCTGGCTGGTATGCGCTCGGCGACCGTCCGGATCCCGTCCGGCGGCGACATCCCTGTTTTCCCGGAATCCACCCTCCGGCATTGTGAATCGATTGTGTCTTCAGTGTTTTTGATCGACGGATCGGAAATAGGGCCTGAAAAGCCCGCGCTCGCCGCCTGGTCGAGACAATTCGCCGCACCGGCCCGGGTATCCGCTCTGGGGGGCCCGTCGGGTGCTTCTGGGTGGGAGCGAACGGGTGGGGCACCCGGCGCGGTCGGGTCATACCGCGAAACCATCCCGAATGACGATGGGCGCGACTCGCCCGCGGCGCGTACAAAAGACGAGTGATGGACTGCTGGCCGTCGACGGACGCGGAAGTCGGCGTCGCGGAAGTCGGCGTCGCGGAAGTCGGCGTCGCTGAAGTCGGCGTCGCGGGGGCCGGTCTCAACGGAGCCGGTCTCAACGGAGCCGGTGTCTCCGACGCCGAGGTGGCCCGCGCGCCGGCCGGGCGCGGCCGGTTCCGGCCCGGTCCGTTCCGCGTCGTGATCGCGGATGACGCCGACGGGCTGCGCGAGCTCCTCTGCCTCCTGTTCGACACCGAGCCGGACTTCATCGTGGTCGGCCGGGCGACGAACGGGGCGGAGGCCGTCGAGGTCGTCACCCAGACCGCGCCCGACCTCGTCCTGCTGGATGTCGCGATGCCCGTGCTCGACGGCATCGGCGCCCTGCCGCATGTGCGGATGGCGGCGCCCGACGCGCGAGTGGTGATCTTCACCGGCTTCTCCGAGAGCGCGCTGCGCGACGAGGTCATGGCCCTCGGCGCGGACGAGCTGATGGAGAAGGACCTGTCCACCAGCGCGCTGCTCGACCGGCTCCGGCAGATGTGCCGGCGCCCACGCCTCGTCTGAGCCCGCGGGCGAGCCCGTCCGGCGGCGCCGGACCGTGGTGGGTCCCGCCCGGGAGGCCCCGGTCCCGCCCCGTCCCGCTTCGGCCCGGTTCTGGCCGTGCCGTCGGCTCGAATTCCCGGTCGTTCGCGCGTTGTGTGTGAGCCGTGACCCAGATGGGGTGTGACGACACAACCACGACGTCGGGGCGTCATCTGTGGGAGCATGGCCATCGTGACTGCCCGGGTCCACCTGCTGGAGCCGTCGGTCGGGCGAACAGACGCCCGTCGCCGACGCGCTGGCGCGTTCCCGCCGGCTGGGCCGTCACGGTCGGGGATCAACGTTATCCGGTTCATGCCCGGTGCCCCGACGGCCCCCTCGGCGCCGTCGGCGTACTCCGGCTCCGGCCAGCCGGGCCGGCATGGTCCGTCCGGCGTCCGCGGCGCGCTCGCGTCCCGGCCGGGTGACGTCTGCCCCGTCGACCTCCGCCTGGTCGCACGTCTGCACGTCGACCTGTTGCGCGTCTCCAGCGCCGGCTGTCGCCGCTCCCGCTGAACTCCGCCCGCGCCGGCGTTCGACGCCGTCGTGGACCCTGCTCACCGAGAGATCTCATGACTTCTCCTGCTCGACCCCCGCGTGCCGCGCGCCCGCAAAGCCCGTCCCGACCCAAGGGGCAGGGCCAATGGGCGCTGGGCTACTCCGAGCCGCTCAACCCCAACGAGCGGATGAAGAAGGACCAGGACGGCCTCGCCGTGCGCGAGCGCATCCTGAACGAGTACCCGCACACAGGGTTCGACGGGATCGACCCGCAGGATCTGCGCGGCCGGTTCCGCTGGTGGGGGCTCTACACCCAGCGCCGGCCGGGGATCAGCGGCGGCCGCACCGCCGTCCTCGAGCCCGAGGAGCTCGACGACCGCTACTTCATGCAGCGCATCCGCCTGGACGGCGGCCGGATGACCTCCGAACAGCTCCGGATCATCGCTGACATCTCCACCCGTTACGGGCGGGACGTCGCCGACGTGACCGACCGCCAGAACATCCAGCTGCACTGGATCCGCATCGAGGACGTCCCGGCCATCTGGGGGGCGCTCGAGGCCGCGGGGATGACCACCGAGGAGTCGTGCGGCGACACCCCGCGCGTCATCCTCGGCTGCCCGCTGGCCGGGGTGGACGCCGACGAGGTCATCGACGCCACCGGCGTCATCGACCAGGTGGTGGAGCGGTTCGTCGGCGACACCACGCTGTCGAACCTGCCCCGCAAGTTCAAGAGCGCGATGTCGGGCTGCCCCGACCAGTGCACCCTGCACGAGATCAACGACATCGCCTTCGTCGGTGTCGTGCACCCCGAGCTCGGCCCCGGGTACGACCTGTGGGTCGGCGGCGGGCTGTCGACGAACCCGAAGCTCGGCGTGCGCCTGGGCACCTTCGTCACTCCGGAGCGGGTGCCCGAGGTGTGGCACGGCGTCATCCAGCTCTTCCGTGACTACGGCTACCGGCGGATGCGGACCAGGGCGCGGCTGAAGTTCCTCGTCGCCGACATGGGCGTCGAGTGGGTGCGCTCGACCCTGGAGAAGGAGTACCTGGACGCGGCGCTGCCGGACGGCCCGGCGCCGCTGCCGCCCCGCAACGAGGGCCGCGACCACATCGGCGTCCACCAGCAGCGTGACGGGTTCTTCGCGGTCGGCTTCGCGCCGCGCGCCGGCCGCCTCACCGGGACGACGCTCACCGCCGTCGCGAACCTCGCCGACCGGTTCGGCCAGGGGCGGATCCGGGCGACCACCACCCAGAAGCTGGTGATCCTGGACGTCCCCGGCGAGGATCTCGACGCGCTCGAGGCGGAGCTGGCCGCGCTCGACCTGGTCGTCCGGCCGAGCGTCTTCCGCCGCGGCACGATGGCCTGCACCGGCATCGAGTTCTGCAAGCTGGCGATCGTCGAGACCAAGGGCAACGCCCGCGACCTCATCGTCGAGCTGGAGCGCCGGCTGCCCGACTTCGACGAGCCCATCGGCATCAACATCAACGGCTGCCCGAACGCCTGCGCGCGGTTCCAGGTGGCCGACATCGGCCTCAAGGGCTCGCTCGTCCCGGACGACAACGGCGAGATGGTCGAGGGGTTCCAGGTCCACCTCGGTGGCCACCTGGGCACCCGCTCCCGGCTGGGCCGGAAGTCACGTGGTCTCAAGGTGACCGCCGACGGCCTGGTCGACTACGTCGTCGGCCTGCTGGAGACCTACCAGGAACACCGGGCCGACGGCGACACCTTCGCCGACTGGGCGGAACGCGCGGACGAGGCGCTGCTGACCGGCGTCGGGTCCGGCTCCGCGTCGGCCGGCCCGGCGGCCGGCCGCCGGGCCGAGGGCGGCGCGACGTGAGCGCCCGCGCCGTCCCGTTCTACTGCCCCTACTGCGGTGACGAGGACCTCGTTCCCGAGCCCGCGCCGGGCGGGACGGGCGAGGGCCACGGGCACTGGTCGTGCCGGTCGTGCCGGCGCGCCTTCCGGCTCAGTCTCACTGCGCTGGCCACAGCCAGAACAGGTTCGGCGAACGGCACCGTCGTGGCGCCGTCGGACGTGGAGGAGAAGAACTGATGGATGCCGCGCTGAAGGCCCGGGCACTGCGGGCCGGCGACGAGCTTGAGGGCGCCCCGGCGGAGGAGATCCTCCAGTGGGCCGCCGACGAGTTCGGCACCGGTCTCGTCGTCGCGGCGTCGATGGCCGAGGCGGTCCTCGTCGACATGCTCGCGCGCATCCGCTCGGACGTCCCGGTGGTCTTCATCGACACCGGCTACCACTTCGCGGAGACCATCGGCACCCGGGACGCCGTCGCGCACACCTACTCGTTGCCGATCATCAGCGCCCGCCCGCAGCTCACCGTCGTCGGTCAGGACGCCGTGCACGGGCCGCGGCTCTACGAGAGCGACCCGGACCTGTGCTGCCGGATGCGCAAGATCGTCCCGCTGGACCGCGCGCTCGCCCCCTACCGGGCCTGGGCGGCCGGTTCGCGGCGGGTGGAGTCCGCCGGGCGCAAGAGCCTGCCGGTCGTCGGCTGGGATCAGCGCCGCGGCAAGGTCAAGATCCACCCGCTGGCCACCTGGACGGATGAGGACGTCGAGCGGTATGTCCAGGAGCACAACGTGATCGTGAACCCGCTGCTCTCCGACGGCTACGAGTCGGTGGGCTGCTGGCCGTGCACCCAGCGCGGCGCCGGCCGGGACGGCCGCTGGGCCGGTACGACCAAGACCGAGTGCGGCATCCACTAGTTCGCTTGGCTCGCAACCGGGAGCCGGGTGGTGCACAGTTCGGGGCGGGTGGCCAGGACCACGCTGTACCGTGCACGCCGTGGCAGTCGTGACACCTGGGCCGCAAGCCCGTGGATCCGGGTCGGATCCGGCACCTTCCCAGGTCAGTCGGCCCGGCGAGGTGTGGCTGGTGGGGGCTGGGCCGGGTGATCCCGGGCTGCTGACGGTCCGCGGGCGGGAGCTGCTCGCCACCGCCGACGTCGTCGTCACCGACCGCCTGGCCGCGGCCGTCCTCCTCGACGTCGCCCGGCCGGACGCCCGCGTCATCCACGTGGGCAAGAGCCCGACGACGTCCCGCAGCCAGGACGAGGTCAACGCGCTGCTGGTCGAGCACGCGCGCGCCGGCGCCCGGGTGGTGCGGCTCAAAGGCGGCGACCCGTTCCTGCTTGGCCGGGGCGGCGAGGAGGCCGAGGCCTGCGCCGCCGCCGGTGTCAGCTGCACCGTGGTCCCCGGCGTGACCTCCGCGATCGCCGTGCCCGCGTATGCCGGCATCCCCGTCACGCACCGTGGCGTCGCGCAGGATCTCGCGATCATCTCCGGCCACCTGCCGCCGGGGCACCCCGAGTCGACGGTCGACTGGGCCGCGCTCGGTGCCTCCCGCGCCACGATCGTCGTGCTCATGGGGGTCGCCCGGCTGGTCGACATCGTCGACGCGCTGCTGGCGGGCGGACGTCCGCCCGGGACCCCGGCCGCTGTCATCGAGCGCGGCACGACTCCGGCACAGCGGGTGCTCCGCACGACCCTGGACGCCCTCGTCGTCGACGCCGTGGCCTTCGGGCTGCGCTCCCCGGCGGTGCTGGTCGTCGGCGAGGTCGCCGCGCGCCGGGACGCTGCCGTCCCCATCCCGCCGGTGGTCGAGGCTGACGCCGATCACGGAGAGCGGGTCCCTGACGGGTACGGCACGGGGGACACGCGCGTCCCCGACGGGCAGGGCATTTCCGACGGTCGGGGCGTCTCCGGCGGGCAGGGCGGCCGCGCCTCGTCGGGGCGGCCCGGGGTGGCCGGCGACGCTCCGCTGGCGGGCATCCGCGTCCTCGTCCCGCGCACCAGGGCGCGGCAGGGGCTGCTCGCCCGCAGGCTGCGCGAGCTGGGCGGCGAGGCCGTCGAGACGGTGGTCAGCCGGCTCGTCCCGACCGGGGACGCGACGCCGCTGCGCGAGGCGCTTCCAGGTGCGGACGGCCTCGTGCTGGCTGACTCCGACGAGGTCGCCGCAGTGGTCTCGCTGCTGCGGGGCGCGGGTACGGACGTGCGGGCGCTCGCCGGGCTGACGCTCGTCGCGGCATCCGCCTCGGCCGCCGCCGCGCTCGACGCGCTGGGGCTGGCCTGCGCGCGGTCGTCGGCCGAGGTCCAGGTCGCCCACACGGTGGTGACGGAGGTCCCGGTGCCCGGGCTGCGGGTGGTGATCTGCGGGGCCGCGCCGCCGCCGGTGGGGATCCGGACGCTGCGTCGCGTGCGGCTGCTCGCCGACGCGCCCGCCGAGGCCGACCCGCGGATCGCCGAGGAACTGCGCCACGGTGACGTCGACGCCGTCGCGCTGGCGTCGTCGACGGCGGCCCGCTGCCTGGTCGAACTGTACGGTCCGTTGCCGGACAGTGTCCTCGTCGCCGCGATGGGCCGGCGCACCGCGCAGGCCTGCGAGGCTGTTGGCCTGCGGGTGGACGCGATCCCGTCCGAGCCGGGGATCTACCCGCTCGCGGCGGCGGTCGCCGATCTCGTGGCCGGCCGGCGAGCGCCGACGGCGTAGCCCAGGGCGTCGGCAGACCCGGTCGGGGGCCTGCCGGCGTCGTGGGGCCGGCGGCCGGGCGGGCGGGGTGGGCACTGCCGTGGCCTTAGCGGTACCCCGCGAACGCAACGGTCAGGAATGTGCCGGTGCCGCGGCGGCGGCCTGGTGCAGCGCGTCCTCGATGCGGGCCTGCACGGCCCGCACGACCCCCGGATGCAGCCCGAGCGGCTGGGTGACCGTCCAGCTCGTCCCGGGGTGGTCCGTCTGCGCTGCCGCCAGGGCGTCCGGGATGTCGCGGCTGGTGTGGTTCCCGTCGAACAGGAAGAAGGGATGCGCCACGATCTCCGAGCAGCCGGTGCGGACCAGCGCGGCGTAGCCCTCCGCGATGTCCGGGCGGGCGATCTCGAGGAAGGCCGGTTCCACCGCGTCCCAGGCGGGGGGCGTGCCGGTCGGCATGCCGCCGCCGCTCCCGTCGCCGGGGGCTGGGGCTGGGCTGTCGGTGTCGGCACCGGCCAGCGTGCGCGCGAGCTCGACGACCGTGGCGTTCGCCTCCGCCCGCCGCGAGCCGTGTCCGATCACCAGGAGACCGCGCATGCTCTCCAGTCTGCCGCCAGTGGCGGGCTGCGGGCGCCAGCGGCGGCCGGCTGCCCGGCTCTCGGGCCGGGTGCTGTTACGGCGGGCGGCCGTCGGAAGACGGACAGCATACGGTCATCCGACGCTGCGCGGGTTACCGTCGCGAGCGACGGCCGCCCGGCGCGACCCGGACCGCCGGCCTGTCGCCGGCGCGGCCGAGGCGTGATGATGGGGTGTCCGCGGGTTCCCGCGGGATCGAGGGTGGCGGCACGTCGCGGTGGCGCCCGAGACGAGCGGGAGACCAGTGGCGGACCGATCGGCACGCCGGACGCGGGGTGCCCCCCTGCAGCCGGGCGATCCGACGTTGATCGGGCGCTACGAGGTCGTCGGCCGGCTGGGCGCCGGCGGCATGGGCACCGTCTTCCTGGCCCTCGACCAGAGCGGCCGGCACGTAGCGATCAAGGTGATCCGCTCGGATCTCGCGGTGGATCCGGAGTTCCGGGAGCGGTTCGCCGACGAGGTCGCCGCCGCCCGCCGGGTGGCCCCCTTCTGCACCGCGCAGGTCCTCGACGCCGACCCGCACGCCCGCCGTCCCTACCTGGTCACCGAGTTCATCGACGGTGCCCGGCTCGACGAGGTCGTCGCCGAGTCCGGGGCGCTGCCGCTGTCCACCCTGCAGGGGGTCGCCGTCGGGGTGGCCTCCGCGCTGACCGCGATCCACGGCGCCGGGATCGTGCACCGTGACCTCAAGCCCAGCAACGTGCTGCTGTCGTACTCCGGACCCCGGGTGATCGACTTCGGGATCGCGCGGGCACTCGACGCGGCGGGCGGGCGCACCCAGTCCGGGCTGGTCCTGGGCTCGGCCGGGTGGATGGCCCCGGAACAGATGGAGGGCACGGCGCCGGTGGGCCCGGCGACCGACGTCTTCGCCTGGGGTCTCCTTGTCGCCTACGCCGCGGGCGGGAGCCACCCCTACGGCGACGGCACCTATCTCGAGATGTCGGAGCGGATCCTCACCGGCCAGCCCGACCTGCGGCCCGTCCCGGCACAGCTGCGCGACGTCGTCGCCGCGGCGCTGCGACGCGACCAGCGGGTGCGGCCGTCCGCCGAGCAGATCCTGCTGAACCTGCTCGGTGACCGTGGCCGGAGCGGCAACACGCGCGCCGTGGCCAGTGAGGTCCTCGACGGCACCTGGCCACGCGGCCGGTCCGCCGCCGCGGCGGCGGCCGGTTACGTGGCCGGCGCGGGCGACGCCTTCGGCGCGGCAGGTGCCGCCGGAGCCGGTGGTGGGCCCGCGGCGACCCGTGTGGCGGGCGGGACGGCCGGCGCGGGCCAGGCCCCCGGCCGACCGGCCCCGACCCGCGTCGCCGGCCCCGCGGACGTCAGTAGCCGCTGGTGGGAGGGCCCGCCGGCGCCGGCCTCGGGCCGGCCGGGCGACGGTGCGGCCCCGGGCGGGTTGCCCGGTGCCCGCCAGGCATCCCCGCCGGTGCCGGGCGGGCAGCAACCCGCCCGCCGCCGCCGTAAGGGCGGATTCGTCCAGTACGGGGACGAGCCCGAAGCCGCCCGACCGGACGGGCGGTACTCGGCAGGCGCGGCCGGCGCGGCTGGAGCCGGCGCGGCGGCGGCCGGTGCCGGCGCGGCCGGTCCGCCGCAGGCCCAGGGTGGCGGCGCGCGGCCGGCGAGTGCCAGGCCGGCTCCCCGTGGATACGCACCCGCCGCGCCACCCCCGCCCGCGCCTCGCCCGGCGCCGCGACCAGCTCCCCGGCCGGCGCCCCCGCCCGCTCCGGCGCCGGCGCCGTACTACGGCGACGCACACCGCCCGGCACCCCCCGCGCCGGCACCCCCCGCGCCGGCACCCCCCGCGCCGGCGCCGTACGCGCCGAGCCGCCGGCCGCGCCGGCGGTGGCGCCTGCGGATCCCGTTCAAGAAGACGATCATCTTCGTGGCGCTCGTGCTGCTCCTGCTGTCGGCGGCCGACCAGATCGCCACGATGGTGGACGACCAGCGCCAGCGGCTCTGGGACAGAGTCGTCAGCACATTCCGGGACGACATCGGCGGCCGGATCGACGACCTGTGGGGCAAGACCGACAACCTGCGGAACCAGACCCCTGACCTGGGCGACCAGGTTCCCAACCTGCCCACCCAGCTGCCCGGCGGGCTCGGGAACCAGAACGGCTGAACCGTGCTGGCGCGGGCCCGGGCCGGCCACGCTTCGCGGCCGCGTGGAGGTCGGCGGCATGAAACAGGCCCGACGCAGGTACACCGTCGTCATGGCGAACTTCAGCAGCAAGGTCCAGGAGATGCTCCACAGCCCGAAGGCCCGCCAGATGGTCGACAAGGCGCGGGCCGCGGCGAACAAGCCGGAGAATCGCGACAAGATCCGACAGCTGTCCAGCAAGCTCACCAGCCGCGGCCGTAGCGGGCAGGGTACCGGCCATGACGCCCGTGTCGGGCCGGACAACATGCACTCCGACGTGCACCGTTCCGACTTCGGCGGCCAGAACGGCGCCGGGCCTTCCGGCCCGGGAACGACCGGTGCGGGCGGGCCCGGCGCCGGGGCGGGTTCCGGCTCCCGCGACAGCTCGGGATACGACCGGATCTGAGCCGGTCCGCCGCCCGGGCCGGCGCCCGCCGGAGCCGGCGCCACCCGGGCCGGCGCTTCCCCGGGCTGGTGCAGCCCGGGCCGGGGCTTCTGAGGCGGTGTCTTCCGAGCCGGCTCGTCCGAGTTCGGCCGCCCGCCGCCCGGGGCTCGCCCGGCGCAGGTCGTACGATCCTGGGGTGAGCCTTGTTGATGCCGACGGTGAGTCCCCGGCGGGCCGGGCCCGCGTTCCCGACGCCGAGATCCGCGCGCTGCTCGACCGGGCGGCCGACGGCGGGCGGATCTCGCCGGAGGAGGCGCTCCTCCTCTACACGTCCGCTCCGCTGCACGGGCTCGGGCGCGCGGCCGACGCCGTCCGTCGCCGCCGGTACCCGGACGGCATCGCCACCTACATCATCGACCGGAACATCAACTACACCAACGTCTGCGTGACGGCCTGCCGGTTCTGCGCCTTCTACCGGTCGCCGAAGCACGCCGAGGGCTGGGTCCGCGACCTCGACGACATCGTTGCCAAGTGCGGCGAGGCGGTCGAGCTGGGCGCCACCCAGATCATGCTGCAGGGCGGCCACAACCCCGAGTTCGGGATCGAGTGGTACGAGCGGACGTTCGCCGGCATCAAGGCCGCCTACCCGCAGCTCGCCCTGCACTCGCTCGGCGCCAGCGAGGTCGTGCACATCGCGCGGACGTCCGACCTGGACTTCGCCGAGGTGATCACCCGGCTGCGCGACGCCGGGCTCGACAGCTTCGCCGGCGCGGGCGCGGAGATCCTCACCGAGCGTCCCCGGCACGCGATCGCCCCGCTCAAGGAGCCCGGCCACGTGTGGCTGTCGGTCATGGAGATCGCCCACGGCCTGGGCCTGGAGTCGACGGCGACGTTCATGATGGGCACCGGCGAGACCAACGCCGAGCGCATCGAGCACATGCGCATGATCCGGGACGTCCAGGACCGCACCGGCGGGTTCCGCTCGTTCATCCCGTGGACGTACCAGCCGGAGAACAACCACCTCGGCGGCCGGACGCAGGCGACGACCCTGGAGTACCTGCGGCTGGTGGCCGTCGCGCGGCTGTTCTTCGACAACGTGGCCCACCTGCAGGGCTCGTGGCTGACCACCGGCAAGGAGGTCGGCCAGCTCACCCTGCACATGGGCGCCGACGATCTCGGCTCGGTGATGCTCGAGGAGAACGTCGTCTCCTCCGCGGGGGCCCGGCACCGCACCAACCGGTCCGAGCTCATCCACCTGATCCGGGCCGCCGACCGCATCCCGGCGCAGCGCGACACGCTGTACCGGCACCTCGTCGTGCACCGTGACCCGGCGCTCGACCCGGTCGACGACCGGGTGGCCTCGCACTTCTCCTCGACCGCGCTGCCGCTGGTGTCGACCTGAGCCACGACCAGCGCCACGAACCGAACGCTGTCCCGAAGGCCGTCCCGAACGCTGTGTCGATGTCCGCTGAGGCGGTCAGGGGTGAGCCGGCCGCGGTGGGTAGCGGGCCGAAGATCGAGCTGCACGTCCACCTCGAGGGGACGGTGCGGCCGGAGATGCTGCTCGCGATGGCGCGCCGCAACAACGAGGCGCTGCCGGCCCGCACCGTCGAGGGCGTAGCCGAGCTGTACCGCTTCCGCGACTTCGACCACTTCCTCAAGGTCTGGGTGCTCACGACGCAGGTCATGCGCACGGCCGACGACTTCCGCGAGATCGTCGTCGACTACGCGGGACGGGCCGCCGCGCAGGGCGCCGTCTACCTCGAAGGCATCTTCTCGCCGTGGTTCCGGGTGAACCGGGGCGTGCCCTGGCAGGAGATCTTCACCGGCTACGCCGAGGGTGCCGTCGAGGCCCGCGAGCGCTTCGGGGTCGAGGTACGGCTGACCCCGGACATCGACCGGGTGCTGCCACCCGAGGTCGCGATGGACGTCGTCGGCTGGGCAGCCCGGTTCACCGACCGCGGTGTCGTCGGGATCGGGCTCGGCGGGCCCGAGGTGGGCCATCCGCCGGAGCCGTACGCGCCGGTCTTCGCCGCCGCCGCGGACGCCGGCCTGCCCGCCGTCCCGCACGCGGGGGAGACGGCCGGCGCCGAGTCGGTGCGCGGCGCGCTGCACGCGCTGGGGGCGAGGCGGATCCGGCACGGCGTGCGGGCCCTCGAGGACCCCGAGCTCGTCGCCGAGCTGGTAGAGCGGGGCATCGTGCTGGACGTCTGCCCGACGTCGAACCTGCGGACGGGTGTCGTCACCGACCTGGCGGCGCACCCGCTGCCCGAGCTGCTCGCGGCCGGGCTGCGCTGCTCGCTGGCCACCGACGATCCGGCGATGTTCGGCACGGATCTCGAACGGGAGTACGCCGCCGCGGCGGGCCTCGGGGTGCGCCTCGCCCGGCTCTACGAGGCCGGGGTTGCCGGCGCGCTGTGCGACGACCGGACCCGGTCCCGGCTGGCGGCGCTCGGGGCCGGCACGGACTGGGACGCCGCCCAGGCCACGGCGCTCGCCGCCGAGGCTGCTGGGTCCGCGCTGGCCGGGTCCGCGCTGGCCGGGTCTGACGCGGCTGGGTCCGCGACGGCGGGGTCCGTGGCCATGACGAACGCAGAGGGATGAGCCGGTGAGTCGAGCAGGTCTGGACAAGAAGCCCGACCAGGTGGCCGCGATGTTCGACCAGGTCGCGCGGCGGTACGACGTGACGAACGCGGTGCTGTCGGCCGGCCTGGACCGCACCTGGCGGACCGCGACCGCGCGGGCCCTGGCCCTGGCGCCGGGCCTGCGGGTCCTCGACGTCGCGGCCGGGACGGCGACGTCGTCCCGGGCCTTCGCCGCCGCCGGGGCCGATGTCGTGGCTTGCGACTTCTCTCTCGGCATGCTGGCCCAGGCCCGGCGCCGGCTCGCCGACGCGGCCGCGCGGGCGGGCGCCGGGGCGGGAACGGGTGGGGCGGGAACGGGTGGCGGCCGGGTGCTGCTGGCGGCTGGTGACGGCCTGCGCCTGCCCTTCGCGGACGGCTCCTTCGACCGGGTCACGATCTCCTTCGGTCTGCGCAACGTGGCCGAGGGCGACGTCTGCCTCGCCGAGTTGCTGCGGGTCACCCGGCCGGGGGGCGTGCTGGCGGTCTGCGAGTTCAGCCGTCCGGTGTGGCGGCCGGTGCGCACGGCGTACATGGAGTACCTGATGCGCGCGCTGCCCGCGGTCGCGCGGGCGGTGAGCAGCAGCCCGGACTCGTACGTGTACCTGGCGGAGTCCATCCGGGCCTGGCCGGGGCAGGCCGCGCTGGCGGAGACGATCCGCGCGGCCGGCTGGACAAGGGTGGGCTGGCGCAATCTCAGCGGCGGCATCGTCGCCGTCCACCGCGCCGTCCGCCCCGGCGGAGACGACTGACGTACGGCGTCGGTTGGCACCGCCGTCCCGGTTCCGCGGAACCTCAAGATCGACCGTGGCCCGTGGTGGTTGCGCCGTCGAGCGGACTGCGCGGCGGCGTCGCCGCTGTATCAAGCGCGTGGCGTTCGACCGGTGCCGGCCGCACGCCACCGCTATTGTCGTGGGCGGTAGTCGGCTGCCTGGTGCTGCTTGGGCTGGACGTCGCCGTCGCGGTGCTGCTGGATCCGCGGCCTGCCGCTGCTGCCGTCACGTCCACCGCTGCGGCATTCCTGGCCGCGACGGCCGTCTCCTGCTTGTGGACTGCTCGGCGCGCCCGTGGTGCCGAGCGCCGCTGGCGGCTGCTGATCGGTCTCGCCACAGCCGGCGCGGTGGCTCCCAGCCTGGGGACGGCGAAGACATTGCTGGCCGGGGTCTCCGTGGTGGGTCGGTTTTCCCCGGCCCAGGCGGGCTTCTTCGTCCGCCCTGCTGGAGTGGGGGACGGTGCTGGCCACGGTCGTCCAGGTGGGCGCGCCCGATCTCATGCAGTTCCTGTTCGCTCTGGTCCAGCCGGTCACCAGCATGATCCTCGCCGCCGCGGTACTGCTGATCGCGAGCTTCCGCCGGCCGCGTTCCCTGGCAACCTCTGCGGTCGTAGTAGGCGCGGCTGGTCGGGTCGCTGAGACTGGCGAACGCCGACAAGAACAGGGTCGATTTGAGGGCGTGGTTGCCGCGCTGGGAACGGACCTCGTCGACCTTCACTTCGGGACGTGTGCGTCCATCCAGGTCAGCGCGCGCGCCCAGGCGTCGCGGGCCGCGGCGGCGTCGTAGGAGTCGGGGCGCGCGTCGTTGTAGAAGGCGTGGCCCACCCCCGGGTAGCGGACGACCTCGGTGTCGACGTCGGCGCGGGCGGCCGCGGCCCGCAGGTGCTCCACCTGCTCCACCGGGATCGAGCGGTCGAGATCCCCGTACAGCCCCAGCCAGGGGGTCTGCAGGGCGGCGGCGAGGTCGAGCTGCGAGGGCTCGCCGAACCGACCGTCCTCGATGCCGCCGCCGTAGAACGTGACGGCGGCGCCGAGCGGGCGCCGCACGGCCGCGTGGAAGGCGATGCCGCCGCCCATGCAGAACCCGACGACGGCGCAGCGGTCGACCGCCGTCCCCGACTCGGCGAGCACCATCAGCCCGGAGTCCAGGTCGTCGAGGATGTCGTCGCCGGCCAGCCGGCCGCGCAGCGAGACCGCCGCCGCCGAGTCGGTGTAGTCGAAGACGGGGGAGCCCTGCCGGTGGTACAGATCCGGGGCGACGGCCCGCCAGCCGGCGTCCGCGAACCTGCGGCAGACGTCGGTCACGTGGTCGGTGAGCCCGAACACCTCGTGCACGACGAGGACGCCGCCGCGGGCGGTCCACCGGGGCTCCGCTATGACCGCGGGCGTCGGACCTTCGGCGGTGGTGAGAACGACTGTTTCTGAGGTCATGGCCGCGTCGATCTCCGATGTCGGTGGGGCCTGTCGATCCACGCCGGGCGATCGGCGGGCTCCGGATCCGGTGGGGGCGCGTCGATCCGTGAGACGCGGGTTCGCGCGATGTCAGTCATTCGCGCGATGTCAGCCAACTTTCTGCCAGCCAAAGTCAGCCAACTTTTGTCAGCCAACTTTGCGGAACTACCCAGCTCGGGTGGTCATGTCACCTCCTGGCCGGGGACGGCCGGCCCGATCGTGCGCGTCGCCCGCGCCCGCTTGGCGTCGCCCGCGCCCGCCCGCTCGCCCGGCGCGGGCCGCCTGCGTGCCCGCCCGGCGCCGCCTGCGCTGCCGGCCGGCTCGCGCCGCACCGACAGGCGGGTGTTGGCCCGGTCGAGGGACCACCGAGGTGCCTATCGTCGCCGTGCCGTGGCGCTGCGTTGCGAAGTACGGGGGAAGTTGACTCGTCTGCGCATCTCGAGGTCCTGGTTGGTGCCTTGGGCCTTGGCAGGGCCTACACTCGGCGTGGCGCTCGTGAAGAATTTCACGAGCGCGCAAGCGGGAGACGTGGGACACGGCCCTGATCGGCCGACTGGCGCGGGAATCCGGAGCAGCGCGTGACCAAGCGGATGACGGAACGGGACGGCACCCGGGCGGATGACCGCCCCGATGACCGCCCTGACGCCGACGTCATCGTGGTTGGTGCCGGGCCGGGCGGCTCGGCCGCCGCGTACCACCTCGCCCGCACCGGGCTCGACGTCCTGCTGCTGGAGAAGAGCACCTTCCCTCGGGAGAAGGTCTGCGGTGACGGGCTGACCCCGCGGGCCGTGCGCAGCCTCGTCGAGATGGGCATCGACACATCGGTCGAGGCCGGCTGGCTGCGTAACAGGGGGCTGCGCATCATCGGCGGCGGTGTGCGCCTCGAGCTGCCGTGGCCGGAGCTCGCGAGCTGGCCCGACTACGGCCTGGTTCGCCCGCGCGCGGACTTCGACGAGATGCTCGCCCGGCACGCGGTCAAGGCCGGTGCCCGACTGGTCGAGGGCGCCTCCGTCACCGGGCCGGTGCGTGACGACCGGACGGGACGGGTGGTCGGCGTGACCGCGCGGGCCGGGGTCGACCGGGCTCCGGCCGAGTTCCGTGCCCCGGTTGTGGTCGCCGCCGACGGCAACAGCGCCCGGATCGCGCAGGCGCTGGGGATCCGGCGCCGGGAGGACCGCCCGCTGGGCGTGGCCGTGCGGCGCTACTACCGCAGCCCGCGCACGAACGACGACTTCCTCGAGTCCCACCTCGAGCTGTGGGAGGGCCCGCCGCGCCAGAGCCGGCTGCTGCCGGGCTACGGGTGGATCTTCGGTATGGGTGACGGCACCAGCAACGTCGGCCTGGGCATGCTCAACACCACCAGCGCTTTCCAGAACACCGACTACCGGGATCTGCTCCGCCGGTGGCTGAACGGGCTGCCGCCCGAGTGGGGCTACACCGAGGAGAACGCCACCGGCCCGGTCCGCGGCAGCGCGCTGCCGATGGCCTTCAACCGCGCCCCGCACTACCAGGACGGAGTGCTCCTCGTCGGCGACGCCGGCGGGATGGTGAACCCGTTCAACGGCGAGGGCATCGCATATGCGATGGAATCGGGCCGGATCGCCGCCGAGACGATCGTCCTTGCGCTCGCCCGGCACTCCGGGCCGGCCCGGGAGCGGGCGCTCGGGCGATATCCGGAGATCCTGGCTCAGACATACGGGGGGTATTACACCCTGGGCCGTTTGTTTGTACAGCTCATCGGGAATCCGACTGTGATGGCGCTGGGGACCAGGTACGGGCTGCCTCGGCCCATGCTGATGCGTTTCGTCCTGAAAGTCATGGCGAATCTGACCGACCCGCGAGGAGGTGACGCCACGGATCGACTGATCAACGCGCTGACCCGGTTGGCGCCCGCCGCCTGAGCGCGGCCACGTTCGGAAGCAGCCGGTCGGGACGCCGGCAGCCGCCGGTATGGACTCCGGCGCACGTGCTCGCACGCGACACCTCCCGATAGTCGCGCGTGCTCCGAACCAGGGAACTCCGGGCTGTGTCAGACGTCCACGGGAGATCCCTCCGGCGGTGCTGCGGAGGGGAACAATCCCGGTGCGACCGGGAAATCAGAGGTCGCGTAGGCTGCACCCGCGCTCGGCACCCGCGGGGGCAGGAGCACGAAGCACCGGTTGGCTCGGGAGGCCCGTTCGGCCACACCCGGCGAACCGCCACCAAGACGTCCGCACCAAACTTTCGAAGGAGAGGAGTTCGGCATGCTCGACAGTTATGTGCCGATCCTCGTTCTGCTCGCGATCGCGATGCTGTTCGCGGTCGGTTCCGTGGCGGTGAGCGCGCTGGTCGGCCCGAAACGGTTCAACCGTGCCAAGGTCGACATCTACGAGTGCGGTATCGAACCCGAGCCGACGCCGGCCGGGCCGCACCGGTTCCCAGTGAAGTACTACATCACCGCGATGCTCTTCATCGTCTTCGACATCGAGATCATCTTCCTGTTCCCGTGGGCCGTCACGTTCGACAGTCTCGCGGTCTTCGGTCTCGGCGCGATGGTGTCGTTCATGGCGACGATCTTCGTCGCCTACGCCTACATATGGCGCCGGGGGGGTCTGGAATGGGACTAGAAGAGAAGCTGCCCGGTGGAGTTCTGCTGACCACCGTCGAGAAGCTGGCCAACTGGTCGCGCAGGTCGTCGCTGTGGCCGGCGACCTTCGGCCTGGCCTGCTGTGCCATCGAGATGATGTCGACCGGCGCCGGCCGGTACGACCTCTCCCGCTTCGGGATGGAGGTCTTCCGCGCCAGCCCCCGCCAGGCCGACCTCATGATCGTGGCGGGCCGGGTGAGCCAGAAGATGGCCCCGGTGCTGCGCCAGATCTACGACCAGATGCCCGAGCCCAAGTGGGTGCTGTCGATGGGCGTCTGCGCGAGCAGCGGCGGCATGTTCAACAACTACGCGATCGTGCAGGGCGTCGACCACATCGTCCCGGTGGACATGTACCTGCCGGGCTGCCCGCCGCGTCCCGAGATGCTGATGGACGCGATCGTCAAGCTGCACGAGAAGATCCTCGCCGGCTCGGTGTCGGGCAAGGTCGAGCACACCAAGGTCGGCTCGGCGCCCTACCCGAAGCCCATCGAGGTGGCCACCGCGTGGTCCGGCCTGCCCGCCGGCGCGGTCGACACCCGCACGCTGTCGGTCAACGACCGCAAGCGGTTCAGCCTCCCCGAGGACGCTCCGGTCCCGGCCGGGCGCGGTGCCGTCGAGCCGGTGCTGGACGAGCGCCGCCCGGCGGCGATCGCGCCGCCGTCCGTCTTCGGCCGCGGCAAGCGGGTGCCCGTCGACGCCAAGCCGACCGACGAGTCCCGGGCCGGCGGTCCCGGACCGAGCACGGAGACCCTGACCGATGACTGACCTGGTACCGGGCTCCGCCGGCGTTCCGGGCGGCCCGGGCGGCCGCCGCCGGGACGCCTTCGGCGCGCGCGGCAGCGGCGACACGTCGGGTTTCGGCGGCCTCGTGCCGCCGGTGGCGGCCCTGGCGTCGACGTCCCGACCGTTCGGGGACGAGGCCGCCGACACCGTCTACGACACCCTCGAGCGGGTCTTCCCCGAGCTCGGCGACGCCGTCGAGCGGGTCGTCTTCGCGTACGGCGAGCTGACGATCCACGTACGCCGCGAGCGGCTGCTGGACGTCGCGTGGACGCTGCGCGACGACCCGGGGCTGCGCTTCGAGCTGCTGTCGTCGCTGTCCGGGGTGGACTACCCCGACGACCTGACCGGCCGCCGCCTGCACTCCGTGGTGCACCTGACGTCACTGACCCACCGGCGCCGGCTGCGCGTCGAGGTCTCCGTCGCGGACGGCGACGCGGTGCTGCCGAGCCTGACCCCGGTCTGGCCGACCGCGGACTGGCACGAGCGCGAGGCCTACGACCTGTTCGGCATCGTCTACGAGGGCCACCACGAGCTCACGCGGATCATGATGCCGGACGACTGGGTGGGCCACCCGCAGCGCAAGGACTACCCGCTCGGCGGCATCCCCGTCGAGTACAAGGGCGCGCAGATCCCGCCGCCCGAGACCCGCCGGAGCTACTCGTGACCGGGCACTGTCCGGCCGGCACCCGGGCGCGGGCCACCACGGGGTCACGCGTGACCGCCAGGCATCCCCGAGCCGACTTCCGAGGTTCGCTATGAGCACGCACACCGAGACGCCCGTCGACGGTTCGGCCGAGACCATCACCGGCGCGCAGCCCTACGAGGCCGGGTTCACCGAGTCCTCCGCCGGCCGCGTCTACACCGTGACGGGCGGTGACTGGGAGCAGGTCCTCGGCGTCGGCGAGGACGACGGTGAGCGGATCACCGTCAACATGGGCCCGCAGCACCCGTCCACCCACGGCGTGCTGCGGCTGGTGCTGGAGATCGAGGGCGAGACGGTTACCGAGACCCGCCTGGTCATCGGCTACCTGCACACCGGGATCGAGAAGAGCTGCGAGTACCGCACCTGGACGCAGGCGGTCACGTTCCTCACCCGCGCCGACTACCTCTCGCCGCTGTACAACGAGGCGGCGTACTGCCTGTCGGTGGAGAAGCTGCTCGGCATCACCGGCGAGGTGCCGGAGCGGGCGACCGTCATCCGGGTGCTCGTCATGGAGCTGCAGCGGATCGCCTCGCACCTGGTGTGGCTGGCGACCGGAGGCATGGAGCTCGGCGCCACCACCGGCATGATCTTCGGGTTCCGTGAGCGGGAGAAGATCCTCGACCTGCTCGAGACGATCACCGGCCTGCGGATGAACCACGCCTACATCCGCCCCGGCGGCCTGGCCCAGGACATCCCGGACGAGGTGATCCCGGAGATCCGCGCGTTCCTCGACTACATGCCCAAGCGCATCCGCGAGTACCACGCGCTGCTGACCGGCCAGCCCATCTGGAAGGCGCGGATGGTCGACGTCAACTTCCTCGACGCCGCCGCCTGCCTCGCGCTGGGGACGACCGGCCCGGTGCTGCGCGCCGCCGGTCTGCCCTGGGACCTGCGCAAGACCATGCCGTACTGCGGCTACGAGACCTACGAGTTCGACGTCCCGACCGCGCTCGAGGGCGACTCCTACGCCCGGTACCTGGTGCGGATCGAGGAGATGGGCGAGTCCCTCAAGATCATCGAGCAGTGCCTGGACCGGCTGCGCCCCGGCCCGGTCATGGTCGCCGACAAGAAGATCGCCTGGCCGTCGCAGCTGGCCATCGGCTCGGATGGCATGGGCAACTCGCTCGAGTACATCCGCAAGATCATGGGGACCTCGATGGAGGCCCTGATCCACCACTTCAAGCTCGTCACCGAGGGCTTCCGGGTGCCCGCCGGCCAGGTGTACACGCAGATCGAGTCGCCGCGCGGCGAGCTCGGCTACCACGTCGTCAGCGACGGCGGCACCAGGCCGTTCCGCGTCCACGTGCGGGACCCAAGCTTCGTGAACCTGCAGGCCGTGCCCGCGCTGACGGAGGGCGGGCAGGTGGCCGACGTGATCGTCGGCGTCGCCTCCGTCGACCCGGTGCTCGGGGGAGTTGATCGCTGATGCCACTGACCGAACAGACCCGCGCCGCGGCCCGCGAGATCATCGCGCGCTACCCCGAGGGACGTTCCCGCTCGGCGCTGCTGCCGATGCTGCACCTGGTGCAGTCCGAGCAGGGCGCGGTCACCGCGGAGGGCGTGGAGTTCTGCGCCGAGGAGCTCGGCATCACCCACGCCGAGGTCAGCGCGGTCGCGACGTTCTACACGATGTACAAGCGCCGCCCGGTCGGCGACTGGCTGGTCTCCGTCTGCACGAACCTCTCCTGCCTGTTGCGCGGCGGTGAGGAGGTCTACGAGCGCCTGTCGAAGAATCTCGGCGTCGGGCACGACCAGACCACCGAGGACGGCACGATCACGCTGGAGCACGCCGAGTGCCTGGCGGCCTGTGACTACGCGCCGGTGATGACCGTCAACTACGAGTTCTACGACCAGGTCAACCCGGACTCGGCGGAGGAGATCGTCGAGGCCCTGCGGCGCGGCGAGCGCCCGGCCCCGACCCGCGGCGGCCCGCTGTGTACGTTCGGCGAGTCCTCGTTCCAGCTCGCCGGCTTCGAGGACCCGCGTCCGGAGGGCGTCGCCGGGCAGGGGGTGGGGACCCCGTCCCTGGCCGGCGTGCTGCTCGCCGAGGCCGCCGGCTGGAAGGCGGAGGACGGTGTGGCCGGTGCCCCGCCGCTGACCCCGCTGCCCTCGAACGCGCCGCCCTCGGCTGCTTCGGCCCCGGCTGCGCCGGCGTCGAGCAGCCCCGCATCGTCGAGCGCCGCCGCCCCGGCGAGCCCGGCGCCCGCGCCGGGGACGCCCGGCGTCCCGCAGACGAAGGTGAACTGACCATGCCTGTCACCCCGGTCCTCACCCGGCGCTGGACGGCGCCCGAGTCGTGGACGCTGGCGACCTACGAGCGCCTTGACGGCTACCAGGGCCTGCGCCGGGCGCTGGCGCAGAGCCCGGACGACCTGATCAAGCTGGTCAAGGACTCCGGCCTGCGCGGTCGCGGCGGCGCGGGCTTCCCCACCGGTATGAAGTGGGGCTTCATCCCGCAGGGCGACGGCAAACCGCACTACCTCGTCATCAACGCCGACGAGGGCGAGCCGGGCACCTGCAAGGACGCCCCGCTGATGAAGGCCGACCCGCACTCGCTGATCGAGGGCATCGTGATCGCCGCCTACGCGGTGCGCGCGAACCGGGCCTTCATCTACCTGCGCGGCGAGCTGATCCACGCCGGCCGGCGGCTGCGCGCCGCCGTCGCCGAGGCGTACCGCGCCGGCTACCTGGGACGCGACATCCTCGGTAGCGGGTTCGACCTCGACCTGGTGGTGCACTCCGGCGCCGGCGCGTACATCTGCGGCGAGGAGACGGCGCTGCTGGACTCGCTGGAGGGCCGGCGCGGCCAGCCGCGGCTGCGCCCGCCGTTCCCGGCGACCCACGGCCTGTACGCGTCCCCCACGGTCGTGAACAACGTCGAGACGATCGCCACCGTTCCCTTCATCGTGAACTACGGCGTCGACTGGTTCCGGTCGATGGGCCGCGAGCGCGCCCCGGGCCCGAAGATCTACAGCCTCTCCGGCCACGTGACCCACCCCGGCCAGTACGAGGCGCCGATGGGCACGACGCTGCGCGAGCTGCTCGACATGGCGGGCGGCGTCCTCGGCGGCCGCAAGCTCAAGGCGTGGACCCCGGGCGGCTCGTCGACGCCGCTGCTGACCGCCGACCACCTTGACGTCCCGCTGGACTTCGAGGGCGTGCAGGAGGCCGGCTCGCTGCTCGGCACGGCCGCCCTCATGATCATGGACGACTCGGTCGACATGCTCAAGATCGTGCGGCGGCTGACCCAGTTCTACGCGCACGAGTCGTGCGGCAAGTGCACCCCGTGCCGGGAGGGCACCACCTGGATGGTGCAGATCCTGTCCCGGATGGAGCGCGGCCAGGGCGACCCCGACGACGTCGACACCCTCGTCGACGCCTGCGACAACATCTTCGGACGCGCCTTCTGCGCGCTCGCGGACGGCGCCACCTCGCCGATCGTCTCCGGGATCAAGTTCTTCCGGAACGAGTTCCTCCCGATCACCCCGGTGGGGCCGTCGGGTTCCACCACGTCGGTAGCCGGCTCGGCGAACGGCGCGGCCGCGGGTGGCGCGGCCGCGGGCACGCCGGGCGCCTACGCGGGAGCGCACTGAGATCATGACCGTCGCCCCAGAGAAGCCGGCCGCGCCGGCCGCCCCCAACCACGTCACGCTCACCGTGGACGGGCTCGAGGTGAGCGTGCCGAAGGGCACCCTCATCATCCGGGCCGCTGAGCTGTTGGGAATCGAGATCCCGCGGTTCTGCGACCACCCCCTGCTGGACCCGGTCGGCGCCTGCCGGCAGTGCATCGTCGAGGTCGAGGGCCAGCGCAAGCCGGTCGCGTCCTGCACGACCACGGTCGCCGCCGACATGGTCGTCAGGACCCAGGTCACCTCGCCGGTGGCGAAGAAGGCCCAGGCCGGGACGCTGGAGTTCCTGCTCCTCAACCACCCCCTCGACTGCCCGATCTGCGACAAGGGCGGCGAGTGCCCGCTGCAGAACCAGTCGATGGCCAACGGCGCGGCGACCTCCCGCTTCAAGGAGACGAAGCGGGCGTACCCGAAGCCGCTGGCGATCTCCAGCCAGATCCTGCTGGACCGGGAGCGTTGCGTGCTGTGCGCGCGCTGCACCCGGTTCTCCGCGCAGATCGCCGGGGACCCGTTCATCGAGTTGTTCGAGCGGGGCGCGGCCGAGCAGGTCGCCGTCAGCGACGGGCAGCCGTTCTCGTCCTACTTCTCCGGCAACACCGTGCAGATCTGCCCGGTCGGTGCGCTCACCAGCGCCGCCTACCGGTTCCGGGCCCGGCCGTTCGACCTGGTGTCGACGCCGACGTCCTGTGAGCACTGCGCCGCCGGCTGCTCGCTGCGCACCGACCACCGGCGCGGCAAGGTGATGCGTCGCCTCGCCGCCGAGGATCCGGCGGTCAACGAGGAGTGGAACTGCGACAAGGGCCGCTTCGCGTTCAACTACGCGCGCCAGTCCGACCGGCTCACCATGCCGCTGATCCGGGACGACAGCACCGGCGAGCTGGTCGAGGCGAGCTGGTCGGAGGCGCTGGAGTACGCCGCCCGCGGCCTGGCCGAGTGCCGGGACCGCAACGGCGTCGGCGTGCTCGCCGGCGGCCGGCTCACCCGCGAGGACGCCTACGCCTACGCCAAGTTCGCCCGGCTCGCCCTGGGCACCAACGACGTGGACTTCCGCGCCCGCCCGCACTCCGCCGAGGAGGAGGCCTTCCTCGGCAGCGCCGTCGCCGGTACCGGAATCGGGGTCACCTACGCCGATCTGGAGGTCGCGCCCGCCGTCCTGCTCGTCTCGTTCGAGCCGGAGGAGGAGTCGCCCGTCGTCTTCCTGCGGCTGCGCAAGGCGGCGAGCAAGCACGGAACCGCCGTGCACGCGCTGGCGCCGCTGATCACCCGCGGGCTGCGCAAGATGGCCGGCACGCTGATCCCGGTCGTCCCCGGCGGCGAGGCCGCCGCGCTGGACGAGCTGGCCACCGGCGCGTCGGCCACCACCGAGGTGCTGCGGGCACCCGGCGCGGTGATCCTGGTCGGCTCGCGGGCCGCCGAGTCGCCCGGCGCGCTGTCCGCGGCGCTGCGCCTCGCCGAGTCCACCGGCGCCGCGCTGGCCTGGGTGCCGCGCCGGGCCGGTGAGCGCGGCGCGGTCTCCGCCGGCCTGCTCCCGTCGCTGCTGCCGGGCGGCCGCCCGGTCGCGGACGTCGGTGCGCGGGCCGAGGTGGAGTCCTTCTGGGGCACCCGCCTGCTGGGCGCGCCCGGCCGCGACACCGCCGGCATTCTGGCCGCAGCCGCGGCGGGCCGGCTTGACGCGGTCGTCGTCGCCGGTGTCGACGCCGAGGACCTGCCCGACCCCGCGGCCGCGCTGGCCGCGCTGGCCCGGGTGCCGTTCTGCGTCTCGCTGGAGATCCGCCGCTCGTCGATCGCGGAGGTCGCCGACGTCGTCCTCCCGGTCGCTCCGGTGGCGGAGAAGGCCGGCACGTTCGTCGACTGGGAGGGCCGTCTGCGTCCCTTCCAGCGTGCACTGGAGGGGACGCCGGCCCTGCCCGACCTGCGGGTGCTGCACCTGCTCGCCGCCGAGATGGGCATCGACCTCCGGGTTCCGGACGCGGGCGCCGCCGCGCGCGAGTTGAGCGAGCTCGGCCGCGCCGGTGACGAGACCGGGCGCGGCCCGGCTCCGGTCGAGCGGGTGCCCGAGCCGGTGACCGCCGGTCCGGGCGAGGCCCTGCTGGCGACCTGGCACCTCAACCTTGACGACGGCGCCCTGCAGGCCGGCGAGCCGTACCTGGCCGGCACCGCCCGTCCACCGCGGCTGCTGCTCTCGGCCGCGACCGCCGCCGAGATCGGCGCGGTCGAGGGGGAGCCGGTCACCGCCAGCACCTCCCGCGGCTCCGTCACCCTGCCGCTGGGGATCACCCCCATGCCGGACCGGGTCGTCTGGGTTCCGACGCACTCACCCGGGTCGCACGTCCGCCGCTCGCTGGCCGAGCACGCCGGCGTGCTGGTTCGGCTCAGTGCCGGCGGGCTGCTGCCGACCGAGACGGCGCCCGGCGGGGAAGTCGACACCTTCCCGACCGACGAGACCCGCGGCGCGGCGCTCGGCTCGCAGCTCGCGGCCGCCCAGGACACCGCCGTGACCGTGGCCCACACCGGCCTCGGTGCCGCGGGCCGGGTCGACACCACCGGAGGCCGGGCATGACCGGGACCTCGACGCTCCTGCTCGCCGCGAACGTCGGCGACCCGGACATGTCCGTCCTCACCGACGACCCGTTCTGGCTCATCCTGATCAAGGCTGTCGCGGTCTTCGCGTTCCTGCTGGTGATGACGCTGTTCTCGATCGTCTTCGAGCGCAAGGTCGTCGCGAAGATGCAGCAGCGGGTCGGGCCGAACCGGCACGGCCCGCGCGGCTGGCTGCAGAGCCTCGCCGACGGCGTGAAGCTCATGCTCAAGGAAGACATCATCCCGACGCTGGCCGACAAGCCGATCTTCATCCTGGCTCCGGTCATCTCGGCGGTGCCGGCCATCCTGGCCTTCGCCTGCATCCCGTTCGGGCCGGAGGTGTCGATCTTCGGTGAACGCACGACGCTCCAGCTCGCCGACCTGCCGGTCAGCGTGCTGTACCTGCTGGCGGCGGCGTCGCTGGGCGTGTACGGACTGATCCTCGCCGGCTGGTCCAGCGGCTCGACCTACCCGCTGCTGGGCTCGCTGCGCTCGGCCGCGCAGATCATCTCCTACGAAGTCGCGATGGGCCTGGCCTTCGTCGCGGTCTTCGTCTACGCGGGAACACTGTCGACCGCGGGCATCGTGCAGAGCCAGCACGACTGGTGGTACATCGCGCTGCTGCCGTCGTTCATCCTCTACTGCATCGCGATGGTCGGTGAGACGAACCGGACGCCGTTCGACCTCCCCGAGGCCGAGGGCGAGCTGGTCGGCGGGTTCCACACCGAGTACAGCTCGATCAAGTTCGCGTTCTTCTTCCTCGCCGAGTACATCAACATGGTCACCGTCTCGGCGATCGCGACCACACTGTTCCTCGGAGGCTGGCAGCCGCCGCCGATCCCGGGCCTGTCCGGGCTGGACCACGGCTGGTACCCGCTGATCTGGTTCGTCATCAAGCTGCTGCTGTTCATCTTCGTGTTCATCTGGCTGCGGGGCACGCTGCCGCGGCTGCGCTACGACCAGTTCATGGCCTTCGGCTGGAAGGTCCTGATCCCGGTCGGCCTGGTGTGGGTGCTCGCGGTCGCGACCTTCCGCGCCTACCAGGAGCACGTGAGTGACCGGACGCCATGGCTGATCGGCTTCGGGGTCGTGGTGGGCGTCCTGCTCGTGGTTGCGATCATCGACCCGGGCGCGGCGAGGGCCCAGCGCGAGCAGGAGGAGGCCGAGCGGGAACGCGCCGAATCGGCCCCGAGCCTGGACAGGATTCCCTGGCCGCCGCCGTCCGACGGCGCGACGAGGGCACTGGCCGGCCGCACTGCGGCTGGCAGCACTGCAGCCGGCAGCGGCGCGGCCGGCTCCGCCGGCGGCGACAAGGGAAACACCACCGTCATCCCCGCGGGCTCCGGCCCGCGACAGGAGAGCTGAACCATGGGGATCCTCGACCCCTACAAGGGTTTCGGCGTCACCTTCTCGACGATGTTCAAGAAGCCGACGACCGAGCAGTACCCGGAGCAGAAGAAGGAGACGGCACCCCGCTTCCACGGCCGTCACCAGCTCAACCGGCATCCGGACGGGCTGGAGAAGTGCGTCGGCTGCGAGCTGTGCGCGTGGGCCTGCCCGGCCGACGCGATCTACGTCGAGGGCGCGGACAACACCGACGAGCAGCGTTTCTCGCCGGGTGAGCGGTACGGCCGCGTCTACCAGATCAACTACCTGCGCTGCATCCTGTGCGGGCTGTGCATCGAGGCGTGCCCCACCCGGGCGCTGACGATGTCGAACGACTACGAGCTGGCCGACGACAGCCGCGACGACCTGATCTTCACCAAGGAGCAGCTGCTCGCCCCGCTTCGGGCCGGGATGGAGTCCCCGCCGCACCCGATGCGCCTCGGCGAGAGCGAGACCGACTACTACACCCGCGATCCCGACGCCCCGCTGCCCTGGCAGGTCGGCGGCTCGCCGGCCGACGAAGCTGACGAGGCCGGCGAGGCCGGCGAGGCCGGCGAGGCCGAAAGGGCGGCGGACAAGGTGCCCGCCCATGGCGCGGGTTCGGAGCGGCCCCGATGAATCCGCAGATTCTCGCCCAGGCGGCGGAGATCAGCAGCACGTCGAACGGCGAGGCCTGGACGTTCTGGCTGCTCGCGCCGGTGGCGCTGCTGGCGGCGCTCGGCATGGTCCTGATGCGCAGCGCGGTGCACTCCGCCCTGCTGCTCGTGGTGAACCTGTTCTGCGTCGCGGTGTTCTACCTGATCCAGGACGCGCCCTTCCTGGGCTTCGTCCAGATCATCGTCTACACCGGCGCGATCATGGTGTTGTTCCTGTTCGTGCTGATGCTGGTCGGAGTCGATTCGTCCGACTCGCTGGTCGAGACCCTGCGCGGCCAGCGGATCGCCGCGGTGATCCTCGGGCTCGGCTTCGCCGGCCTGCTGGCGTTCCCGATCGGCCGCGCGATCGACGGTGGCAAGGCGGCGGGCCTGGAGGCGGCGAACACCGGCGGCAACGTCCACGCGATCGGACGTCTGCTGTTCACCCAGTACGTCTTCGTCTTCGAAGCGATCTCGGTGCTGCTCGTGGTCGCGGCGATCGGGACGATGGTCCTCGGCCACCGCGAGCACACCGGTGAGAAGGTCACGCAGAAGGAACGGATGCGCGCTCGCTTCGCCGAGGGCGGCACCGTCACCCCGCGGCCCGGGCCGAAGGTCTTCGCGACCAACCCCGGCCCGGAGCAGCCCGAGCTCGTCGCGGCCGGCGGTGGCGATGCCGCCGGCGGCGGCCCGGACCTCGGCGGGCCCGGTGCGGGCCCGTCCGGCCCGGCCGGCGCGGGTGGTCCGGACGACGGCGGTACCGGTGGTCCGGGCGGTCCTGGGACAGGCGGTCCCGGTGCGGGCGGTGCTGGTGGTCCGGGTACGGACGGCCCGGGCGGCGGTGGGCCCGACGGCGGGCCGAGCGCGAACGGGACGAGTGAGGACTCCGACGACGAGACCGTCGTCGGCGGGTCGGCGCCGGTGGGCGCGGGCAGGGGGAGCGGTCGGTGAACCCGGCGAACTATCTGATCCTGTCGGGGTTGCTGTTCACCATCGGCGCGACCGGGGTTCTGGTCCGGCGCAACGCGATCGTCGTGTTCATGTCGATCGAGCTGATGCTCAACGCGGTGAACCTGACCCTGGTGACGTTCTCCCGCATCCACGGGACGCTGGAGGGCCAGATCATGGCGTTCTTCGTCATGGTCGTGGCCGCCGCCGAGGTGGTCGTCGGCCTGGCGATCATTCTGGCGATCTTCCGGACGCGCAGATCCGCGTCGGTCGACGACGTGAACCTCCTGAAGTACTGACCTCTCGACGTACTCGGGCATCCCGAGGCTTGTCTCCCGGCCGCCCTGACGCGGCCGCGACCGGGACCTCCGGTCACGGAAGAACGGACGACACTGCAGTGACGCTTTGCGCAACAGGGGCGGCGCAGCCCGGACCACCTCCGGTGGCCCTGGCGCTGGCGCACGTACCCGGAACCGGACCGCGATGAGCGCCGGAGGGGCCGCCATCCTCGCGGCCGACGAGCACGGTGGCGCGGCCGTGCACTACGCCGCCGCGTCCGGGGCGTTCTCGCTGACCTGGCTGCTCATCGCGCTTCCGCTGGCCGGGGCGGCCGTTCTCCTGCTCGGCGGGCGGCGTACCGACCGGTGGGGCCACCTGCTCGGCACGCTGACCGCGGCCGCATCCTTCGTCGTCGGCCTGGTCCTGTTCTTCGGGCTGCTCGACCGCTCCGGTGACGACCGGGCCGTCTCCCAGCACCTCTACAGCTGGATCCCGGTCAACGGCTTCCAGGTGGACGTCGGCCTGCTGTTCGACCAGCTCTCCGCGGTCTTCGTGCTGCTGATCACCGGTGTGGGCACGCTGATCCACATCTACTCGATCGGCTACATGTCGCACGACCCGGGCCGGCGGCGCTTCTTCGCCTACATGAACCTGTTCCTGGCGTCGATGCTGCTGCTGGTGCTGGGCAACAACTTCCTGGTGCTCTACGGTGGCTGGGAGCTGGTCGGCCTCTCGTCCTTCCTGCTCATCAAGTTCTGGGAGTACAAGCCGGCCGCGGCCACCGCCGCGAACAAGGCCTTCTACATGAACCGGGTCGGCGACGTCGGTCTCGCACTCGCGATCATGTTCATGTTCGCCACCGTCGGCAGCACGAACTACGACTCGGTGTTCGGTGCCGCCGCCGCGGACGTCATCGGCTACGGCACCATCACCGCGATGGCGCTCCTGCTCCTGCTCGGCGCCTGCGGCAAGTCCGGTCAGTTCCCGCTGCAGGCCTGGCTCCCGGACGCCATGGAGGGCCCGACCCCGATCTCGGCGCTCATCCACGCCGCGACCATGGTCACCGCCGGTGTGTACCTGATCGTCCGGGCTGCCCCGATCTTCGACCAGACGCAGGCCGCGCGGACCGTCGTCCTGATCATCGGCGCGGTCACGATCCTCATTGGATGCGTCATCGGCTGCGCCTACGACGACATCAAGAAGGTCCTGGCCTACTCGACGGTCAGCCAGATCGGCTACATGTTCCTCGCCGTCGGGCTCGGCCCGGCCGGGTACGCGCTGGGCATCATGCACCTGCTCGCGCACGGCTTCTTCAAGGCCGGCCTGTTCCTCGGCTCCGGCTCGGTCATCCACGCGATGGACGGCGAGCAGGACATGCGCAGGCACGGCGGGCTGTGGCGGCACATGCCGGTCACCTGGGTCACCTTCGGCCTCGGCTATCTGGCGATCATCGGTTTCCCGGGCCTGTCCGGGTTCTTCACCAAGGACCGCATCATCGAGACGGCGCTGGCCAAGGGTGGCACCAGCGGCTACATCTACGGTGGCGTGGCGCTGCTCGGTGCCGGGATCACCGCCTTCTACATGACCCGGCTGTTCCTGATGACCTTCCACGGCAAGGCGCGCTGGGAGCACGACGGGCCGAAGGCCAAGCACCCGCACGAGTCGCCGGCGACAATGACCGGCCCGATGATGCTGCTGGCCGTCGGCTCGGTCTTCGCCGGTGGGCTGTTCGTCCTCGGCAGCTCGATGCAGGACTGGCTCGCCCCGGTGGTGGGCGAACACGGCGAGGCGCACCACGACATCTCGCCCGCGGTCGTCACCGCGCTGGTGCTGGTCGTCTCCGCCGGCGGGTTCGCCGGTGCCTACCTGCGCTACCAGCTCCGCCCGGTCGAGGCCGTCGCCCGGCCGGACGCCGAGGTCAGCGTGGTGACCGTCGCCGCGCGCCACGACCTCTACGCGAACACCTTCAACGAGGTCGTCGCCATGCGGCCGGGGCAGTACCTGACCCGCTTCCTGGTCTGGGCGGACAACGTCGGCATCGACGGCTTCGTGCGCGGGAGCGCCGCCGCCGTGGGCGGGCTGTCCGGCCGGCTGCGACGCACCCAGACCGGCTTCGTCCGGTCCTACGCACTGTCGATGTTGGGAGGTACCGTCCTCGTGGTCGGTGCTCTGCTGCTCACCAGGGCCGGCTGACGTGAGCACAGCCCCCTGGCTGACGATCATGCTGATCGTCCCCGCGGTCGGTTCGCTGGTCGTCGCGTCGCTGCCGCGCCGGCACGGCACGCTCGCCAAGCAACTCGCGCTCGTGGTATCGCTGGCGGTTCTGGTGCTCGCGGTGCTGGCCACCGCCGCCTACGACCCGGACAAGGCCGGCTTCCAGTTCGGCCAGTCCTATGACTGGATCAAGGAGTTCGGCGTCTCCTACTCGGTGGGCGCCGACGGCATCTCGCTGGTGCTGATGCTGCTCGCCGCGCTGCTCGTCCCGGTGGTCGTGCTGTCCTCCTGGGACGAGGCGGAAGAGGGGCGGCGTTCCGTCCCCGCGTTCTTCGCGCTGCTGCTGGCGCTGGAGACGGGCATGGTCGGGGTGTTCGCCGCCACCGACGTGTTCCTCTTCTATGTCTTCTTCGAGGCCATGCTCATCCCGATGTACTTCCTCATCGGGAGCTACGGGCCGGTCGAGGAGAAGGCACAGCGCTCCTACGCGGCGGTGAAGTTCCTGCTCTACAGCCTGTTCGGCGGGCTGCTGATGCTCGCCGCGGTGATCGGCCTGTACGTGGTCTCCGCCGACCAGCTCGGCACGGGCACGTTCGACTTCGCCACCCTGCGCCAGCTGGAGATCACCCCGGGCGTGCAGAAGCTGCTCTTCCTCGGCTTCTTCATCGCCTTCGCCATCAAGGCGCCGCTGTTTCCCTTCCACACCTGGCTGCCCGACGCCGGCGCGCAGTCGCCGACCGGCGGCGCCGTCCTGCTCGTCGGGGTGCTGGACAAGGTCGGCACCTTCGGCCTGATCCGGTACTGCATCCCGCTGTTCCCGGACGCCGCCGAGTACTTCGCGCCGATGGTGCTGGCCCTGGCGGTGATCGGCATCTTCTACGGCGCCCTGCTGGCCATCGGCCAGCGGGACATGAAACGGCTGGTCGCCTACACCTCGCTGGCGCACTTCGGGTTCATAGCGCTGGGGACCTTCGCCTTCACCTCGCAGGCCGGCACGGGCGCCGTGCTCTACATGGTCAACCACGGCCTGTCGACGGGGCTGCTGTTCGTGGTGGTCGGCTTCCTGGTGGCCCGCCGGGGCAGCCGGGACGTCAGCGCCTACGGCGGCATGGCCCAGGTGACGCCGATCCTCGCCGGGGTCTTCCTGATCGCCGGCCTGTCCTCGCTGGCCCTGCCGGGTACGAACAGCTTCGTCAGCGAGTTCCTGGTGCTGGTCGGCACGTTCACCGAGTACCGGGCGCTGGCGATCGTCGCGACCTGCGGGATCGTGCTCGCCGCGATCTACATCCTGTACCTGTACCAGCGCACGATGACCGGTCCGGTCAAGGACGAGAAGATGCGTCTCATCAAGGACCTCAGCGTGCGGGAGCGGGTGGTGGTCGCGCCGATGGTCGCGCTGATCATCGGGCTCGGGGTGTACCCCAAGCCGCTGCTCGACATCATCACGCCCACGGTGACCGCCACGTTCGCGGACATCGGGAAGTCTGACCCGGCGCCGACGGCCCCGGTGGCCGCGCCGGAATCCGGAGGCCATTCGTGAGCGCCGCAACGACTGTGCTGGCGCAGGGCGCCGCGCAGAAGATCACACCGCCGTCGATCGAGTACTCGTCCCTCAGCCCGATGCTCATCCTGTTCGGCGTCGCGCTGGCCGGGGTCCTCGTCGACGCCTTCGCCCCGCCGAAGGCCCGGCGGGTGCTCCAGCCGCTGCTGGCCGGGGCGGGGTTCATCGGCGCGTTCGTCGCGGTGGTGCTCCTGCACGCCCACCGCCAGGTGCTCGCCGCCGGCGCGGTGGCCATCGACGGGCCGACGCTGTTCCTGCAGGGCACCATCCTGGTGTTCGCGCTGCTGTCGGTGCTGCTGGTCGCCGAGCGCCGGCTGGACTCCTCCGGCGGCGCGCTCGTCGCCTCCGCCGCGGTCGTCCCCGGCTCGCGCGGCTCCACCGCGCAGCGCACCTCGCCGGACGTGCAGACCGAGGCGTATCCGCTGATGGTCTTCTCGGTCAGCGGCATGCTGCTCTTCGTCGCCTCGAACAACCTGCTGGTCATGTTCGTGGCGCTGGAGATCCTCTCGCTGCCGCTGTACCTGCTGTGCGGGCTGGCGCGGCGCCGGCGGCTGCTGTCGCAGGAAGCCGCGATGAAGTACTTCCTGCTCGGGGCGTTCTCGTCCGCGTTCTTCCTGTACGGCGTCGCGTTCGCCTACGGCTACGCTGGCAGCGTCGAGCTCGGCCGGGTCGCCGACGCGGTCGGCACGGTCGGCCAGAACGACACCTACCTCTACCTGTCGCTCGCGCTGCTCGGCGTCGGCCTGTTCTTCAAGATCGGTGCCGCCCCGTTCCACTCCTGGACGCCGGACGTCTACCAGGGCGCGCCGACACCGATCACCGCCTTCATGGCGGCCGGGACGAAGGTCGCCGCTTTCGGGGCGCTGCTGCGTGTCTTCTACGTGGCCTTCGGCGGCATGCGCTGGGACTGGCGGCCGGTGATCTGGGCTGTGGCGATCCTCACCATGGTCGTCGGCGCGGTGCTCGCGCTCACCCAGCGTGACATCAAGCGGATGCTCGCGTACTCCGCGGTCGCCCACGCCGGCTTCCTGCTCGTCGGGATGGCCGGCTCGAACATCGACGGCCTGCGCGGCGCCATGTTCTACCTGGTGACCTACGGCTTCACCACGATCGCGGCGTTCGCGGTGGTCTCCCTGGTCCGCACCGGCGACGGCGAGGCCAGCGACCTCTCCCAGTGGCAGGGCCTGGGCCGGACGTCGCCGCTGCTGGCAGGCACGTTCGCCTTCCTACTGCTCGCGCTCGCCGGCATCCCGCTGACCAGCGGGTTCACCGGGAAGTTCGCGGTCTTCCAGGCGGCGATCGCCGGTGACGCCACCCCGCTGGTGGTCGTGGCCCTGGTGTGCAGCGCGATCGCGGCGTTCTTCTACGTCCGGGTCATCGTGCTGATGTTCTTCTCCGAGCCGCTCGCCGACGGGCCGGTCGTTGTCACCCGGCCGACTCTTACCTTCGCTACGGTGGGTATAGGTGCACTCATGACCCTGCTGTTGGGCGTGGCGCCGCAGCCGCTTCTCGACCTGGCGACCACCGCGGCGACCTCCGGCTTCGTACGCTGATGGCGGTATGAGCGCTATCGGGCTGGAAGTGATGGGGATCAGGGCCGACCCTGATCTCGAGAAGTCGATGCGGGTCGGGCTCGCCGCGGTCGAGGAGATGCTGCGCGGATCCGTCCGCAGCGAGTTCTCCTTCGTGACCGAGGCGTCCCGGCACCTCGTCGACGCGGGCGGCAAGCGGTTCCGACCTATGGTCGTACTGCTTGCCGCCCAGTTCGCCGATCCGGACGCGGCCGGTGTCGTGCCGGCGGCCGTGGCGATCGAGCTGACCCATCTGTCGACGCTGTACCACGACGACGTGATGGACGAGGCCCCGCTGCGCCGCGGTGCCGCGTCCGCGAACGCCCGGTGGACGAACACGGTCGCGATCCTCACCGGCGACTTCCTGTTCGCCCGCGCGTCCGAGATCACGGCCGACCTGGGGCCGGAGGCGACCCGCATCCTGGCACGCACGATCGCGACCCTCTGCGAGGGCCAGATCCGCGAGACCGTCGGGGTCGGGCCGGGGCAGGACCCGATCGAGCACTACCTGCGGGTCATCACGGAGAAGACGGCTTCGCTGATCGCCACGTCCGCCCGCCTGGGCGCCATGCTCGCCGGCGCCGACCCGGTCACGACCGACGTCCTGGCCGCGTTCGGGGAGCGCTTCGGGGTGGCCTTCCAGCTCTCCGACGACCTCATCGACGTGGCGTCACCGAGCGAGGACTCCGGCAAGACACCCGGGACGGACCTGCGCGAGGGCATCCCGACGCTGCCGGTGCTCTATGCCCTGCAGGGCGAGGACGCGGCGGCCCGCCGGCTGCGCGACCTGCTCGGGGTGAACCCGCGCACGGAGGCCGGGGTCACCGAGTCCGGGGTCGTCGAGGCGTTGGAGCTGCTGCGCGAGCATCCCGCGATGGACCGGGCCCGCGCCGAGCTCATCCGCTGGTCGAGCGAGGCCCGCGAGTGCCTGGCGCCGCTGCCCGACGGCTCGGCCAAGACCGCGCTGGAGTCGCTGGCCGACTTCGTCATCGACCGCACGAGCTAGCCGGGCTCTACCCAGCCAGCCCTGGCCGGTGCGTGGCTGTCACCTGATCCCCTGCTGGCCCCCTGCCGGCCACCGCGCCGTGCGGCGGCCGGCAGGGGGTTTTCCGCGGCCGGGAGGGGCCTGCCCGTGCCCCTCCCGGCGGGAGCCCGGCTAGGAGCCTGCGTGGGTGCTTGAGGACGCCGCCGGCGCGGGTGTCGCCGAGGTGCCCGACGGGGCGCTGGACGACGTCGACGTGCTCTGGCTCTGGGAGGGGAACAGCAGGTCCCAGATCGGGGTGACCTCGACCGGCGTCGGGTTGAACGGGAGCGAGCCCTCGCGCGAGGTCGGCGCGGGCGCCGGAGTGCTCGAGCTCGACGTGGTCGGCCGGGTCTGCGCCGGCGAGGTGCCGTGCTGCGTGGGCGGGGTCGTCGCTCCCGGCTGGGTGGGCGTGGTGGTGCCCGGAGCGGTGCTCCCGGGGGCGGTCGTCCCCGGCGCCGTGCTCCCCGGAGTGGTGGTGCCCGGAGTGGTGGTGCCCGGGGTCGTGGTGCCCGGGGTCGTGGTGCCCGGCGCGGTCGTGCCGCCGGCGGCCGGTGACGGCGTCGCCGTGGACCGCGGGGTCAGCGGGACGAACGGGATCTCGTAGCCGGACAGGCCCTGCTGCTGCGTGCCGGACCCGCTGTACGACGGCGCGGACGGGCCGTTCGGCGAGGTGCGGTAGCCGCTGTCGCTCTGGCCGGTCGTGCCCGACCCGCCCGCCGTGGTCGGCGCCGCCGCCGGGTAGGTCGGCAGCGGGACGCGCCCGTCGCGGGAGGCCTGGGTGTCGCCCGAGCCGAACGCGGCCGGCCGGGAACCGGCGACCTGCACGAGCGGCGTGGCGCCCGTGGTGGGCCCGGCCGCGGTGACCGGCTGGTCGCCGCTGAGCGCGACACCGGTCACGATCGCGGAGAGGCCGGCAAGGGACGCGGTACCGGCGACCACCATGCGCGTCCGGCTCGGCCCGCGGCGCGGTGCCGGTGCCCGGTGCGCGCCGCGCCCGGTGGCTGAACCGGCGGCCCGTGCCGCCGTGCCTCCGGACGCCCTGCCTCCGGACGCCGTGCTCCGGGAGGCCGCCGCGCGCGAGGCCGTCGTCGAGCGGGCACCGTCGGCGCGGGTGCCGGAACGGGGGGACGTTTCGACGCGCAGGGATCCGGACGGTCGGCCCGGCTCGAACAGCGAGATCCGGGACGTGCCGGGCCCGCCCGCCGCTCCGGAGTCGTCGCCGACGCTCTGCGGGTCGAGCTCCCCGGGCCGGCGGACGCCGAGGTCTGCCGTGTCGTCGTGGCGGCCGGCGGGCCGCCCGCGCACCGGCGACCGCCCGGAGCCTGCCGGCTGCCCCCGTCGCGCGGACCGGCCGTAGGAGTCGGCCTGGCTGTCCTGCGGGTCGTCGCCGAACAGCTCCCGGCGCCGGGAGGTGCTCATGGAGATCGGGCCGGTGACGGTGTCCATCTCGCCGGGGGGCGGTGTCGCCGGGCGGGGCGGGGGGAGCCTTCTCGGCAGCGAGGCCGTGGCTGCGGACGGGTTGCTGCTCCACTCGCTGGTGACCCAGCCGGATCGCGGCGCACCGCCCGGCGGGTAGGGAGTCCGCGCGCGGGCGGTGAGTGGCTGGACGGGCCGGGGAGCCTGGTCGTCGACCGGCGGGCCCTGAGCGGGGGCCGGGGTGGCCGGGACGGGAGCCGGGGTGCGGTGCCGGCGATCGGTCGCGGTGGAGCCTCCGCGGGAGTGCCGGCCGGCCGAGTGGCTACCCACGGTGGCCGCCTACGCCCTGCGGAACCTGGTGCCGGGCGCGGCCCGACCCCGACGGCGAGCCCCGGTGACGGACTCGGTGACCTCGCGCTGCGTTACCCCGCACTGCGCCTCCGCCTGCTTCGGTGTTGTGAGCCCCCCCGGGCCACACGGCACCCCCACCGGCGCACATGATACCGCATGCTGATCAGAAAGCGGCAAGTGCTGCGTTAGCGTCTGTAACAGGGCAATAGGTGCAGATAGCACGATGGTGGGGGCCCGCGGTCGCCCTCTGGCTGGCAGCAGCCCCGCCCTGCTGGCCGTGGTCACGCTCTGCTGGCTTTGGAACGCTCTGCTGGCTTTGGTAACGAAACAGCGAGGGCCGGGGTGGCGTCGTGCCCACCCCGGCCCCCGTGGCGGGCCTCAGCCCGCTGTCAGCTGATCGTCCAGGTCTCGCCGCCGGAGATGAGGGCCATGAGGTCCCCCGTCCCCTGCCGCTCCCGGGTCTGCTCGACCTGCGCGTTGAGCGCCTCGTCGTAGGTCGGGATGTCGACGTTGCGGAACACGCCGATCGGGGTGACGCCGTGGTCATCCCCGGTCAGCCGGGACAGCGCGAACGCCTGGCTCGGGTCCGTGCTCGCCGCGTCGTGCACGATGACGCCCTCGTCGGTCGCCGCGCAGACCTCGAGGCCGCCGGACGCCGAGCGCCGGATGCCCTTGTCCCGCTCGGCGCCGAAGACCAGCGGCTCGCCGTCGATCATCTTCAGCGTGGCGTCGTCGCGGGTGCCGCGGTCCTTCAGCGCCTCGAACGCACCGTCGTTGAAGATGTTGCAGTTCTGGAAGATCTCCACGAACGCGGTGCCCGGGTGCTCCGCCGCCGCGCGCAGCACCGACGTCAGGTGGGCCCGGTCCGAGTCGATCGACCGGGCGACGAATGTCGCCTCCGCGCCCAGCGCCAGCGACGCCGGGTTGTACGGGCGGTCGAGCGAGCCGAACGGCGTCGACTTGGTGATCTTGCCGACCTCGGACGTCGGGGAGTACTGGCCCTTGGTCAGCCCGTAGATCCGGTTGTTGAACATCAGGATCTTGATGTTCACGTTGCGGCGCATCGCGTGCAGCAGGTGGTTCCCGCCGATCGAGAGCGCGTCGCCGTCACCGGTGACCACCCAGACCGACAGGTCCGGGCGGGACGTCGCCAGGCCCGTCGCGATCGCCGGCGCCCGCCCGTGGATGGAGTGCATCCCGTAGGTCTGCAGGTAGTACGGGAAGCGTGAGGAGCACCCGATGCCCGAGATGAAGGCGATGTTCTCCCGGGCGATCCCCAGCTCGGGCAGGAAGCCCTGGACGGTGGCCAGGATGGCGTAGTCGCCGCATCCCGGGCACCACCGGACCTCCTGGTCGGAGGTGAAGTCCTTACGGCTCAGCTGGCTCGGCGTGGCGGGTACCAGGTCCAGGAGTCGGTTGGTAATCCCGCTGCCGTTCGTTGTGACGGTCACTGGTTGATCACGTCCTCCAAGACGCCCGCGAGCTCCGCGGCCTTGAACGGCAGTCCACGGACCTGGTTGTAGCCGATCGCGTCCACCAGGAACTGCGACCTGATCAGTGTGCGGAGCTGGCCGAGGTTCATCTCGGGGATCAGCACCTTGTCGTAGGAGCGCAGCACCTCGGCGGTGTTCGCCGGGAACGGGTTGAGGTGGCGCAGGTGCGCCTGGGCCACGTGCAGCCCCTTGGCCCGGACCCGCCGGCAGCCGGCGGCGATGGGGCCGAAGGTCGAGCCCCAGCCGAGGACCAGCACGCTCGCCATGCCGGACGGGTCGTCGACCTCGAGCGGGGCGATGTCCCGGGCGATGCCGTCGATCTTGGCCTGGCGCAGGCGGACCATGCGGTCGTGGTTCGCCGGGTCGTAGGAGATGTTGCCCGAGCCGTCGGCCTTCTCCAGACCGCCGATGCGGTGCTCCAGACCCGGGGTGCCGGGGACCGCCCACGGGCGGGCCAGCGTCTCGGGGTCGCGCTGGTAGGGCCAGAACTCCGGACCCTTGGGCCCGTCGTGGTTCGGCTCGGTCGTGAAGGTCACCGTGAGGTCGGGCAGCTCCTCGCGGGTCGGCAGCAGCCACGGCTCGGAGCCGTTGGCCAGGTAGCCGTCCGAGAGCAGGAAGACCGGCGTCCGGTACTTCGTCGCGATCCGGGCGGCCTCGACGGCGGCGTCGAAGCAGTCGCCGGGCGAGCGCGGCGCCACGATCGGCACGGGGGCCTCACCGTTGCGGCCGAACATCGCCTGCAGCAGGTCGGCCTGCTCGGTCTTGGTCGGCAGGCCGGTGGACGGGCCGCCGCGCTGGATGTCCACGATCAGCAGCGGCAGCTCGAGGCTGACCGCGAGGCCGATCGTCTCGCTCTTGAGCGCGACACCCGGGCCCGACGTGGTCGTCACGCCCAGCGAGCCGCCGAAGGAGGCGCCGAGGGCCGCGCCGACACCGGCGATCTCGTCCTCGGCCTGGAAGGTGCGGATGCCGAACTGCTTGTGCTTGCTCAGCTCGTGCAGGATGTCCGAGGCCGGGGTGATCGGGTAGGTGCCGAGGAACAGCGGAAGCTTCGTCAGCTCGCCGGCCGCGATCAGCCCGTAGGACAGCGCGATGTTCCCGGTGATCCGCCGGTAGGTGCCCTCCCGCATACGCGCCGGGGCGACCTCGTAGGTGACCGAGAACGACTCGGTGGTCTCGCCGTAGTTGAAGCCGGCCCGGAACGCGGCGATGTTGGCCGCCGCGATCTCCGGCCGCTTGGCGAACTTCTTCTTGAGGAAGCCCTCGGTGCCGCCGGTCGGCCGGTGGTACAGCCAGCTCATCAGGCCGAGCGCGAACATGTTCTTCGCCCGCTCGGCTTCCTTCTTGTTCACCGTCCCCGCGACGCCCTCGGCGGCGTTGACCGCGTTGATCGTCATGGACGTCAGCGGGACGCGGTGGACGGTGTAGTTGTCCAGAGTCCCGTCGGCCAGCGGGTCGGTCGCGTAGCCGGCCTTCTTCAGGTTGCCGCCGGTGAACGCGTCGGTGTTGACGATCAGGTCGGCGCCGGGCGGCAGATCCTTCAGGTTCGCCTTCAGCGCGGCCGGGTTCATCGCCACCAGGACGTCCGGGGCGTCGCCCGGGGTGAGAATATCGTGATCGGAGAAATGTAGCTGGAAGCCAGAAACTCCGGCCGGGGTGCCGGCTGGCGCCCGGATTTCCGCGGGAAAGTCCGGAAGCGTGGACAGATCGTTGCCGAATGCCGCTGTCTCGCTTGTGAACTGTTCTCCGGTGAGCTGCATACCGTCGCCTGAGTCGCCCGCGAAGCGCACGACGACCCGGTCGAGCCGGCGGGTCTCCCTCTCCCTGACCTGCTCAGACACCTTCAGTAACCTCCTCAGGTACCACCCCAGCGTACCGGGCGGCTCAATGCACCACGGGGATCGTGACGCCTGACCGACTCCGGGAAGGACGGGGGGACGCCGTTCGGGACCGGATTATCCCCGTCACCCACCCTGCCTGGCGGTGTGCGGCTGGTTGCGGTATGCGTTTTCTGCTAACGGACGTGAGTGCGGCTCGGCGGGCGGGACAGGCCCCGCCGTGGGGCCCTCCGAGGCCGTCCCCACCGGGGCGAACCGTCGGCTCCGGCGGGTGGGAGGAGACGGCCGGACACCGGCGGGCGGGCCGCGCGGAGAAGGCCGCCGGTTCCCCCTTCAGGCCGCGGATGTGCTGTGTCACCTGCTCGTGGGAGCCCCGACGGGTGTCCGTAGGCGGACACCCCGGCCGGTGCCGCGACCCGCGCCCGAATCCCCCAGCCGGTGGAGCGCCCCCCCGGGGCGCGACTGTGCGCGGCGGTCACCCGTGCCGCGCGCGGGCGACGTCCATACCGTTCGGGGCGCCTATGTACAGCGCGGGCCGTATTCAGGTGACCTCCGCCCAGAGATCGGCATGCCGGTGTTGTCGTGGAAACGAGTACACCGGCATCGTGGTGGTATCGCGGCGATCACCCCCGCCGTGCGGCCGACGTCCACACATGAGTGTGTTCCCGGCCCCGGTCGGATGGGGATGGCGCCCCGATGTGAACACTATCGATTAGGCGGACCAGCGGTGCGCGGGGCGTCCCGCGATTTCGTATGGCGCGATAGGCACCGCGCCTGGACGACCTCCCGATGACACCGACTGGGCACGGATCGACGCGGACGTCTCTCAGCATCACTGATCGGTCACCGGGAGATGAACGGTGTGTTCCAGCAGAGTTCCGGGTGTGTGGCCGTGGCCGTTCATTGCGCGGCCGGGTGGTCCGGTCGTGAGCTCCGGCGGAGTCGATGGCCCCGGTGAACCCGGCCATGGCCGGGTACCCGTCGCCTGTGCGCACCTCGGACGATTGGATCGGTGCATGAGGTCACTCCGGCGGGGCCCGAGCGGCGGAGACGGGGGAGCCGACCGCGGCGGGCCGCTCCAGGAGTGCGAGCGCGGGAGGGCGGCCACGTGGCGGGAATAGCGGCGGGCCCGGGCCTCACCGTGGCCGTCATCGGCGTCGGCCGCGCCGGCTCGGCGCTCGGCGCCGCGCTCGCCGCCGCCGGCCACGAGGTTCGCGCCTACTACGCGCGCTCGCCCGCCGGCCGGGAACGGGCCGCCGCGCGCTTCCCGGCGGCCACGGCGTGCGCCACGCCCGAGCAGGCCGCGGCCGCCGCAGAGGTGATCCTGCTCGGCGTGCCCGACGACCTGATCGAGACCGTCGCCGCACAGGCCGCCCCCGGCCTGGCCCGCACCAGCCCGGTCCGGTCCGGCCCGGCCGGCACCGACGCGGCCCGCTCGCCGTCCCCGCTCGTCGCGCACCTGAGCGGACGGCACGGGATCGCCCCGCTCGCGCCGGCCCGCGCCGCCGGGGCGCACCCGGCTGCCATCCACCCGATCATGACGCTCACCGGGACGCCGGCCGACGTCGACCGCCTCGTCGGTGCCACCTTCGGTGTGACGACGGCCCCCGGTGACGAGCCGGCGGCCGCGCTCGTGCGCCGCCTGGTCGCCGACGTGGGCGGGCGCGTGGCGGTCGTCGCCGAGGAGCAGCGGGCGCTCTACCACGCCTCCCTGGTTCTGGGCGGCAACTTCCTGGCGACCCTCGTGACGGCCGCCGGACGGCTGATCGCCGAGGCGGGCGTTCCCGACCCGGCCGGCGCGCTCGGCCCGCTGCTGCGCGCGTCGCTGGAGAACGCGCTGGACGCCGGCGAGGCCGCGATGACCGGCCCGGTCCGGCGCGGGGACGCCGGCACCGTCACAGCGCAGTTGGACAGCCTGGAACGGCGCGACCGCCACCTCGCCGACGCCTACGCCGCGCTCGCCGTCCTCACCGCGGACCGGCTCGAGCAGGCCGGCCTGCTCGAGCCGGCCGCCGCCGCCGCCGTGCGCGCCGGCGCGACGGACGGCCGCGGGTGGGCGTGACCGCTGCCGGGAACAGGGAGCGTCGGCTCCTTCGTTGAAGCGAGTGCGACAGGTCGACAGGACGGATACGCGACAGCCATGCTTCATCGCAGTCTCAACGGGCTGAAGACGGCGCTTCTCCTCGGCGTTCTCTCGGCCGCGATCGTGTGGATCGGGTCGCTCTTCGGCACGAGCGGCCTCGTCATCGCCGTCGTTCTCGCGCTCGCGATGAACGGATTCTCCTACTTCTACTCGGATCGGATCGCCCTGCGGGCGATGCGGGCGTATCCGGTGAGCCAGGTTCAGCAGCCCCGGCTCTACGCGATCGTCCAGGAGCTCGCCACCCGGGCGCGCATGCCGATGCCCAAGCTGTACCTGAGCCCCACATCGTCACCGAACGCCTTCGCGACCGGGCGAAACCCCCGTAACGCGGCCGTGTGCTGCACCGAGGGAATCATGGAGATCATGGATGACCGTGAGCTCCGTGGTGTCCTCGGGCATGAGCTGAGCCATGTCTACAACCGCGACATCCTCATCGCCTCGGTTGCGGGCGCGCTCGCGGGCATCATCGTTTATCTGGCAAACATGCTGCAGTGGTTTGCCATTTTCGGCGGCGGTCGCGACGAGGACGGCCCCGGGGTACTGGAGATGCTGGCCCTCATCGTCGTCGGCCCGATCGCCGCCACGATCATCCAGCTGGCGATCAGCCGGGCCCGCGAGTACCAGGCGGACGAATCCGGGTCGACCCTCACCGGCGACCCGCTCGGCCTGGCCAGCGCCCTGCGCAAGTTGGATGCCGGCACGGCCGCCAGGCCGCTGCCAGCCAACTCGCGGCTGGGCCCGGCCGCCGCGCTGATGATCGCGAACCCGTTCCGCGGCGGCGGCATCGGCCGGTTCTTCTCGACCCACCCGCCGATCGCCGAGCGGATCGCCCGGTTGGAGCAGCGCGCCAGGATGAACCCGTATCGGTAACCCCATCCAATCCGCCTACTCCGTCCACCCTCAACCCCACCGCCACGGTTCCGCCCGGAGGAATCGGCTCCCGGTCGCTTTGCCGGCCGGGAGCGGCGCGCCGGATCGCCTGATTCGGGCCGTGACGTCGGCATTCCCTTCATGACACCGACCGGATGGGCGCGGCTCCTCGGTGGCGGCCGATGTGGCTTGGCATGGAAGGAACATGCCGGGAACGCGAAGTTCACCACCGCGTCACGACGAGACCCGGGGAAGGCACGCTGAAGCGCTGGATAGCGAGTAGTCTCAAAGCTCCCAGACAGCGGCGGAGCGTACCCCCCAGGTTCCGCCGCACGCACCCCGCCCGAAACCCCCCATCGGGCGGGGTGCACCTATTTCGGACATCTACCGCCGGATGTTCCTAACGCTTTCTGCCGTGCGGCGGCGGCCGTGCTTCTTCCCGTGCATACGCCCCGTGAATTGCGGTCCGTCCCGCGGCCCTGCCCGCACCGCGTCCCGCCCCCCGCCGCAGCACCGCGGCGGGCTGCGGGCGGCGCGCTGTGTCCGGGCGGCGTCAGTCCGGGCTGGTCGCCGTCGTCCGCCGGTGTCGGCGGGCGAGGGTGATCACCGGTAGTTGACGAACTGCAGCGGTACGTCGAAGTCCTCGGCCTTGAGAAGCTGGATGACCCGCTGCAGGTCGTCCCGCTTCTTGCCGGTGACCCGGAGCTGGTCGCCCTGGATCTGCGCCTGCACGCCCTTCGGGCCGTCCGCGCGGATCTTCTTGGCGATGGCCTTGGCCTTCTCGTCCGCGATGCCCTGCTGGACGGTCACCGTCAGCTTGTACTCCTTGCCCGACTGCCGCGGCTCGCCGTGCTCGAGCGACTTCAGCGAGATGCCGCGCTTCACGAACTTCTCCTGCAGAACGTCCAGGACGGCCTTCACCCGATCCTCGCTGTTGGCCTGCAGGAGGATCGACTCGCCGGACAGCGCCGCCGAGGCCCCGGTGTCCCGGAAGTCGAAGCGGGTCTTGATCTCTTTCGCCGTCTGGTTGACCGCGTTGTCGATCTCCTGGGTGTCGACCTTGCTGACGATGTCGAAGGACGGATCTGCCACGGGCACGGACCTCCTGGTCAAGTCGTACGGGGCGAGCGCCGGCCCCGTGACGCGGGCCGGGCGCGGGCCGGAGTGTTGGGGGACCCTCCCCGTCAGCCCACTCGGTGCAACCGGTATGCTTGTCGAACACGGCAGGTTGCCCGAGCGGCCAAAGGGAGCGGTCTGTAAAACCGTCGGCTCAGCCTACGATGGTTCGAATCCATCACCTGCCACCACCCCGGGTTCCCCGGGGAACATGCTGCGACACAGGCCCTGGAGAAGACTCCGGGGCCTGTTCCATGTTCCCGACCGGTCCCACCGATCATGGCTACCGCCAGGGGCGGGGCCCGAGCAGTTCCTCGACCGACCGGTGGGGCCGTGGCGGCAGGTAGCCCGTGCAGCCCGAGACGTCAGGTCCGCTCATGAGGCCTCGAAGGATCCGTAGAGAAGGCCGGCGGTGTGGGCGTCCGCTGGGAAGAAGGTCTCGACTGCGAGCTCCGAGACGGTCACGTCAGTGGGCGTGCCGAAAACGGTGGTGGCGGTGAAGAGCGAGAGCTCGCCTCGGGGTGACCGGTAGCGCATCGGGATGACTATGCCGTTCGCCGTCCAGAGGCCGGCCGGGCGACCCGCACGGCCGCGCGCGCCGTCGTCGGCGGCGCCGTGCCCGACCCCGTTGGCGCCGCGGTCGGGCACGGGATAGGCGCTCAGCTCGGTGTGGAGGTCGTGGAGGACCGCGTCTCCGGTCGTGTCGGCCTGCCTGGCCAGGCGGTCGAGCAGGTGTGTCCTCCACTCCGGAAGGTTCAGGATGCGCGGGGCCATGCCCTCGGGGTGCAGGCTGAGCCGGAGCACGTTGACCGGGGGTTCCAGCAGCCGTGCGGCCGCGCCCGCGGTGAACAGGTCGATCGCGTCGTTCGCGGCGACGAGCTCCCAGCGCCGGTCGATGACCGCCGCGGGCAGCGGCCCGAGGCCGGCGAGCACCCGGTCGATCGCCGCACTCACCGCGGACATCGGCGGCGAGGCGAGATCGTTCTCGGAGTAGGCCGGTGCGTAACCGCCGGCCAGCAGCAACTGGTTGCGTTCCCGCAGCGGCACGCCGAGATGTTCGGACAGCATGATGATCATCTCGCTCGTCGGCCGGGACCGCCCGTTCTCCACGAAGCTGATGCGCCGCGTCGAGACGTTCGCGCGCTCAGCGAGGCCCAGCTGGGTCAGCCTGCGTCGTTCCCGCCAGCCGCGCAGCAACGCTCCGACCGACCGGCCGGGCTCGCGGGCGAGGACCATGGCAAGACCGTAGGCTCCGCCGCCGCCGTCGGGCCATGACCTCGCAGGTAATCGACGGGCCACACCGCGGGCCGGCAGCATCGGTCCCACCGCCGGAGCGGCCGGGCAGACCCGCCGCCCGGCAGCCAGATCCACCGTCGACGAACCCAACAGTGACGAATCCGAGAGTGAGGACACACCGTGGACGACCTCGAGACCCTGGCCCTGAACTACATCGCCGCGTGGAACGAGACCGACCCCGCTCTGCGGAGGGCTGCCGTGGCGAAGGCCCTGGCCCCCGGGGCCCGCTATGTCGACCCGATCGCCACGGCCGAGGGCCACGACGCCATCGACACGATGATCGGAGCGGTGCAGGGACAGTTCCCCGGCCTGACGATGACCATGCTGGGGCCGGTCGACGCCCACCACGCCCAGGCCCGCTTCACCTGGGGCCTCGGCCAGCCCGGCGCCGAACCCCTCGTCGTCGGGTTCGACGTGATCGAACGCGGCACCGACGGCCGCATCACCCAGGTGCTCGGCTTCCTCGACAAGGTGCCCGCCGGGGCCTGATCCGTTCCCGCCGGCCCCGACCCGGCCGCACCGCCATCCGCCGCCCGCTACACCGGCGCCTACTGCCGCACCGCTGCCCGCCGCATCGCCTCCATCGTCGGCCGAAGCCTGCTGGCGGCGCAGTGGCGGGCCGTAGAGTCGGCAGACGTGGCCGACATCGAAGCGCTGGCCGCCCGGGTGCGGGCGGCGTCTCACCTGACCGGGACGTTCCTCCTCCGGTCGGGCCGTACGAGCACCGAGTACTTCGACAAGTACCTGTTCGAGGCCGAGCCGGCGCTGCTCGCCGACATCGTCGAGGCGATGGCGGCGCATCTCCCGCCGAACACCGATCTCCTCGCCGGCCTGGAGCTGGGCGGCGTTCCGCTGGCCACGCTGCTGTCGGCACGCACCGGCCTGCCGGCCAGGTTCGTCCGCAAGAAGGCGAAGGAGTACGGAACCCGGCGCATAGCCGAGGGCGGCGAGGTCGAGGGTCGGCGGATCGTCCTGGTCGAGGACGTCGTGACCAGCGGCGGGGCCGTGCTCGACGCCACCCGGGTGCTGCGCGAGCAGGGCGCGGTCGTCGAGGACGTCCTGTGCGTCATCGATCGCCAGGAGGGTGGCCGGGAGCGGCTCGCGGAGATCGGCCTGACGCTGCTCCCCACTCTCACCCGCGCCGATCTCGACGCGGCTCGCTAGCACCCGGACAGCCTGACGTCGGACACGCGGGACCGGGATGACTTCGGACGTGGCCGGAGTGTTGTTCGTCTATGGGACGCTGCGCTTCGACGTGGTCGTCGATGCGCTGCTCGGCCGGGTGCCGACCATCACTCCGGCGGCCGTCGGCGGCTGGCGGGCGGCGGCGCTGCCGGGGCGGAGCTACCCGGGCCTGGTCCCCGCACGCCCCGGCGACGTGTGCGCGGGCCGGTGCCTGAGCGGTCTGACCAGGGTCGAACGCGAGCTGCTCGACCTGTTCGAGGGCGATCCGTACGAGGCGCGCGAGCTCGCCCTGGTCGGCGGTGGCTCGGCGGTCGCCTATCTCTGGCGCGATGTCACCGACGTGCGGACGTCCGACTGGGACCCGGACCGCTTCGCGGCCGAGCACCTGGCCGGATTCGTCCGCCGCTGCCGGCTGTGGCGTGATCAGGTCGTGCCGGGAACGCCGCGGTGACAGATGCGTGATCAGGTCGTGCCGAGGCCGCCGCGGTGACAGGTCCGCGGCGGCCCCGGCGGTCATACCGTCACCGGATGCCGGCGCCCGAACCCCCGGGGCCGTCCTTCCGGCTCGGGTCCCGGTAGCCGGGGTCGCCCGGCCTGAGGCCCGGCCCGCCCGACCGCTGACCCGGGTCCGGCGGGTAGCCCTCGCCGCGGCCGCTCTGGCCGGCCTGGCCCGGCTGGGAGGCGTAGCCCTGGTCGGAGGTGTAGCCCTGGTCGCGGTCGTAGTCGCCGCCCGCGCCCGGCCCGGCGCCCACTCCGGCGCGCGCCCCGCTGCGAGCCGCCGTGGTCGCGCCGCGGGCCATCCCGGGACGGTCACTCGGGTAGGGCTCGACGGCGCCGCCGCGGCCGCGCGTCTGGTAGGTGGCCAGCGCGTAGATGACGAGGATGTCGATGGCGATGATGATCACCGACCAGATGGGGAAGGCGGCCATGAACGCGAGTTGGCCGATCGCGTTGAGTGCGGCGATGACGATGCCCACCCAGCGGGACAGCTCGTTGCCGGCCGCGATGCCGAACGCGATCCCCATCTGGACGATGCCGACGACGATCCACAGCCAGCCCCAGAAGGTGGTGTTGGCGTAGATCACCCCGGTGCCTGTCGAGGTGGAGTAGAGGTTGTCCACGATCACGATGTAGTCGCGTAGTGACGCGATGCCGTAGATGAGGTTGTGGAAACCGACGATGAACATGATGACGGCCGCGAAGATCAGCCAGCCGTCCGTGTTGCGTACCTGCCGCAGATCTGCCATCTGGTCCTCCCGGCTGTACGACGGCGCAGCATGTGACCAAGTGGCCACAGTCCGCCGCACTCGGCGTCAGATACCCCGCGTAGGCCTTCGTCACTCCTCGCGTTCGTTTCGGGGGTCGGGGATGTGCGGCGTCAGGCCGGATGGGGGTGGGCGGCGTCAGGGCGCCGCCGCGGGCAGCAGGGTCACCGCGTTCGTCGCGGCCGTCCAGCGCAGCTTGCCGAACTGGAAGGCACTTTCCCGGCCGCCCGGCACCGAGTACTCGTCCGTGATCGGAAGACCCAGGCTGGACGTCGAGCCGCCCAGTTCCAGGTAGCGGCGCAGGATCAGGCCGTGCACCTCGTGCGCCCCGGTCGTCGGGTGCCAGTAGATCCAGCCGCCCTGGAAGATCGCCTGGTGGGCGCCGGGCGCGGCGGCCCACTCGACGTCGCCGAGCGGACGTCCGAGGAAGCTGTTGGTCCCGCCGAGGCCCAGGTACTTCTTCGCGATCTCGCCGTGCAGCACCCGCGGTCCCGTCGCGACGGACCAGTAGATCAGCCCGTTCGTGAAGGGGCGCCAGCGGCCGCCGCCGCCCGCGACGACCTCCGCTCCGGTGGGCGCCCCGAGGGCGAGCTGCAGCAGCCCGGCCGCCGCGTACCGCTTGTCGATCTCGGAGAGGGTGCCGTCGGCGAGCCCGGTCAGCGCGGGGGCGGAGCAGCACACGACGTTCATGTCGACGCTCCCGATGATCCCGGGGACCACGCCAGAGGACGTGTACTGCCACATCGCCCAGCCGGGCCAGCCGCCCGGCAGCCATCCCGGGGTGGACTCGTTGTTGTAGATGGCGAACCAGAACGGGTACCGGGCGAACTCCTTCGTGTCGGCCATGCTGTCCGTCCAGAACGACCGGTACGTGTACAGGATGGGCGCCCGGCCGGTCTGGGACTCGATCTCCTCCAGGAAGGCCCGGGTCCAGGCCGCGAGGGCCGCCGGATCGAGCCCGCCGGTGGTCTCCAGGTCCAGGACCGGAGCCAGGTGGCCGGCTGTGCGCGTGAGGCCGGTCACAGCCAGGAAGTGCCGGGCCTGGTCGACGGCGGTCGAGATCGGGGCCGCCGGGCGGGCGTAGTGGTAGGCGCCGACGGCGAGGCCCGCCTTGCCGGCCGCGTCCCGGTCGCCGACGAAGAACGGATTCGTGTAATTGGTTCCTTCGGTGGCCTTCACGATTGCGAAGGTCATGCCGGCGCCCTTGACCGCGTTCCAGTCGATCGGCGCCGACCCGGGGTGCTGCCACGATGCGATGTCGATGCCCTTGGGCCAGGCGGGGGACGGCTCCGTGAACAGGACGGGCTCGGACGTCCCCGGCCCGGGCACCGGTGTCATGCCCGCCGCCGCCGGCGGGATGGCCCCAGGCGGCACGGGAGGGGTGGCCCCGGGCGGCGCAGGTGGAGTCGCCCCGGGTGGCACGGGCGCCGGGTCGGGCGCTGGAGTCGCGGGCGCCGGTGTCTGCGCCGCGGGCGCGGCGGGTGCGGGTGTCGCGGTCGCCACCGCCCCGTTCGCTGGTGCCTGGGCCGCCGGCGACGGCGTTGGCGCCGCCGCCGCGGACGGTGTGATTTGTGTCGCGGGCGAGGTCTGCGTCGGCGGGGTGATCTGTGTCTGCGGCGTGATCTGCGCCGACGGAGCTGAGACCCTGGACGCCTGCGGCGTGGGCAGCGCGCCCGCGGCCGGCGCGGAGAGCGCGACGGCGGTGACAGCCACCGTGGCCGCGCTGAGGACCCGCGCGGAGAACCGTCCGGCATTGCGCAGGCGCCAGGCGGCCAGCGCCTCGTCGACCGCGACCCGGCCGACCGCGACCCGGCCGGCTGCCACCCGGCCGGCAGCCGCGGGCTCGGCCATCACGATCTCGCCGGCCCGGACGACGCCGGGCTGCGCCGTTCCGGCCCGTGTCTCGCCGGCCGCGGGCAGATCGTGAGCGAAGCTGGCGGCTGCCGGAAACGCCACCTTGGCGGTCGCGTTCTGTGGTCTCTTCGGTGACGGTGGCCCCGACACGGGCCGATCCGGGAACGCGGCGTGCAGCGTCGCGTAGGACGTTCCAGGTGGCAGTGAGGTCCCGGCCGGGACAGGTACCCCGGCGAGGGGGAGCGGCCGCGGTGAGGCGGCCGGCTGGCTCTCCCACGGCGCACGCGGGACGATGGGCGCCGCGTCCGGGGTCTGTGGATCTCGGGAGTGACGGTACGTGAGCGGCATGAGCAACCCTCGATGCTGGGAGGCGCGGCGGCGGCTGCGGTAGCACCTGTGAGGCGCGCGTCCACGGCCGAGCAACACGCTAGGCACTCATGCGATTACTTACAGCTATCAGCGGGGGGTGCGTGTCGGGCCCGACGTCACCGTTAGTTCGCCGTGTCGGCCTTCTGGCCGTGTTCGCGGGGTCTGGTCACCCGCCTGCCGTCCGGGTCGATCGGCACGTTCCCGGCCGGCCGTGCCGGCCGCGCGTGGGTGCGGGCGAGCCGGACGGTCGGCGCCGGGCGGAAGTGTGGGGGGGTGCCCGCCACGAAGTCGCCGGAGTCGTGTAACGTGAGTCCCGCGCGAGCACGCCCCTTTAGCTCAGTCGGCAGAGCGTCTCCATGGTAAGGAGAAGGTCTACGGTTCGATTCCGTAAAGGGGCTCAGGCGGTCCGGTATCGGGCAGGATCGTGATCGGCAGTTGGTGGTCTGTCCGCTTATACTGTCAGTCGGATCTTCGCTCGCTGGTGATCCGTCATGGCGGTGTAGCTCAGTCTGGCAGAGCAAGCGGCTCATAATCGCTGTGTCGCCGGTTCAAGTCCGGCCACCGCTACCATCGGGTCGCGGCACACCGTGTCACCCTCCAGGGGTCTGGTGAGTCGCGGCCCCTTGGCCTGTAGAGAATTCGAGACAGGAAGAGGCATCTCGCCGTGGCTGCCACCGACGTTCGTCCGAAGATCACAATGGCGTGTCAGGTGTGCAAGCACCGCAACTACATCACGCGCAAGAACCGGCGGAATGACCCGGACCGTCTCGAGCTGCGCAAGTTCTGCCCGAACTGCCGCACGCACACCGAGCACCGCGAGACGCGCTAGCCCGTCGGCCGACCACGGCTGGCGGGGCGCCGTCGACCGGGCGGGGCGAGCCCCCCGGCGCAGGCGCCGTGACCGCGACACACGACTTACTCCGGGCGGGTCCGTGTGTCGCGGACCCGCCCGGTTTCGTCGTGCCGTCACTGCGCCGTCCCGAGTGGCCGCGCTGTCCGAGTGACGACGCGGCTCCGGTGGCCGCGCCGTCCGGGCGGTGCCGCGGTCCGGGTGGCCATGCTGTCCGCGCGGGCGCGGGCCCGATAGGGTCTCGAACCGGTCCGGTAAGCCCGGGTTCCGGCGACATCGGGATCCGGCAACGTCGAGATCGGAGCGTGCGGTGCCGCTGAACCAGGACTTTGTCGGACGTAGTTACACCTCCGACGTCCCGTTCCAGGTGGGACGTGAGCACATCCGCCAGTTCGCGCGCGCCATCGGCGACGGCAACCCGCTCTTCCGCGACGTGGAGGCGGCGAAGGCCGCCGGTCACGCCGATCTGGTCGCCCCGCCGACCTTCCTGGTCACGGCGATCCCGGGCGACCTCGGCCTGCCGACCAACGATCCCGCTCTCGGCCTGGACTACTCCCTCGTCGTCCACGGTGACCAGCGGTTCACCCTGCACCGCCCGGTTGTCGCGGGCGACGAGCTCGTGGTGCGCTCGACGCTGGCGTCCATCCGCTCGGTCGGCCGCAACGAGGTGCTGGTGACGTCCTACGAGTTCACGACGACGAGTGGCGAGCTGGTCGCGGAGGGAACGTGCAGCCTGGTCTCCCGCGGCACCGCGCCGCCTCGTTGACCATGGTCCCCGCTGCCCCGCTGCCCCGCTGCCCCGCCGCCTCGTTGACCACTTTCTCGCTGACCACCGCGACGTCGCCGCGCCGCCCCGCTGACGCGGCGTCCCGCCGAGGGTTCGATCGGAGCCGGCATGCCCACCACCGTCACCTATGACGCCGTCGACGTCGGTACCGAGATCGGTGACCGGGTCTTCCCGCTGCGGCGAGCCGATCTGGTGCGCTACGCCGGCGCGTCGGGCGATTTCAACCCGATCCACTGGAACGAGCGGGTGGCCGCCGAGGCCGGGCTCCCCGGTGTGCTCGCGCACGGCATGCTGACGATGGCCACGGCGGGCCGTCTCGTCACCGACTGGGTCGGCGACCCGGCGGCCGTCGTCGAGTACGGCGTGAAGTTCTCCTCACCCGTGGTCGTGCCCGACGACGACGAGGGCGCGCAGATCTCTGTGCGGGGCGTTGTGGAGAAAAAGCTCGACGGCGGGAGGGTCGTGGTTAACCTCACAGTCCGACACGAGGGTGCCAAGGTCCTCATGGCGGCGCGGGCGACCGTCCAGCTCGCCTGACCCCGGCGGCGCCCGGCAGCGTCCCGCGGGGCCCGGTCCCACACCCGGATACCGGCCGCGGCGCGGCCCCGGCCCCACACGCCAGCGGGCCCCGCGGCGGTGTGCCGCGGGGCCCGGTGCACGTCAGTCAGCCGGTGCCGTCAGTCGGTGCCCGTCAGCCGGACATCGCCTCGACTCCGGGGTGCGTGGAGGTGGACGGTGCGCTCAGCCGGCCTCAGACGGCTTCGGACAGCAGGGCGCCGAGCCGGCGGACACCTTCGACCAGGTCGGTGTCCCCGAGGGCGTAGGACAGGCGGGCGAAGCGCGGGGTGCCGAATGCCTCCCCGGGCACGATCGCGACGCCGGCCTCTTCCAGAATGAACTGGCACAGATCGGCCGAGGTCGCCGGCGTGCGACCGCGCAGCGTCCGGCCGAGCACGCCCTCCAGCGACGGGTAGGCGTAGAAGGCCCCGTCGGGCAGGGGGCACCGCACGCCGGGGATCTGCACGAGCATCTCGTGCATGGTCTTGCGGCGGCGGTCGAAGGCCGTCCGCATCTCGTGGACGGCGTCGAGCGGGCCGGCGACGGCCGCGAGCGCCGCGGCCTGGGCGACGTTCGAGACGTTCGAGGTGGCGTGCGACTGCAGGTTGGTGGCCGCCTTGACGACGTCGAGCGGGCCGATCAGCCAGCCGACCCGCCAGCCGGTCATCGCGTAGGTCTTGGCCACGCCGTTGACGACGACCCAGCGGTCGGCGAGCTCGGGCGCCTCGACGGGCATCGAGGCGAAGCGGGCGTCGCCGTAGACCAGGTGCTCGTAGATCTCGTCGCTGAGCACCCAGATGCCGGCCTCGGCGGCCCAGCGGCCGATCGCGCGGACCTCCTCCGGGGTGTGGACGGCACCGGTCGGGTTGGAGGGGGAGCAGAACAGCAGGACCTTGGTACGGGGGGTCCGGGCGGCCTCGAGCTGCTCGACGGTGACGCGGTAGCCGGCCTCGGGCCCGGTCACGACGTCGACGGGCACACCGCCGGCGAGGCGGATCGCCTCGGGGTAGGTCGTCCAGTAGGGGGCAGGCAGGAGAACCTCGTCCCCTGGGTCGAGCAGAGTCGCGAACGCCTGGTAGACAGCCTGCTTGCCACCGTTGGTGATGAGGACCTGGCTTGGCTCGACGACCAGGCCGGAGTCGCGCCTGGTCTTCTCCGCGACGGCCTCCCGCAGCTCGGGGAGGCCGGCAGCCGGGGTGTAGCGGTGCATGCGCGGCTCGCGGCACGCCTTCTCCGCGGCGGCGACGATGTGTTCGGGAGTCGGGAAGTCGGGCTCGCCGGCACCGAAGCCGATCACGTCCCGGCCCGCGGCGCGCATCGCCTTGGCGGTCGCGTCGACGGCGAGGGTCGCGGAAGGCGCGATGCCCGCGATGCGGTGGGAGATCCTGCTCATGGCAGCCATGCTGCCACGTGAGTAGGGGATCGGGCTGGCCCGTCCGGCCCCTCCTGGGGCGACCTGCGGACGTCGAAGAGCACCGTGCGGCCGGCATCCGGTCGATGAAGGGGTATGCTCGTTCCGCTCGGCCTGTCAGCCTCTGCCTGCAGCCGGTAGCTCCACCGAACGGCCCTAAATGATCTTTAGGGGATCCCGGAGATCCTTAGAAGGTCATCGGGGAGCCTGACGGTGAGTGAAGGCGGCACGGTGGGAACTAGGCGGTGGTCCGGGTACGTCTAAGGGGCGTGGCTCAATTGGTAGAGCACCGGTCTCCAAAACCGGCGGTTGCAGGTTCGAGTCCTGTCGCCCCTGCGTTGGACCGACGAACGAGTGGGTGGAGCTGAGTGGCGACCGATACGCGTGACGCGGCACCGCGGGCCGGTAGGTCCGCGCGGGCCGACCGTCGACGGTCGCCGTTCTCGATTGTCCGCAGGATTCGTCAGTTCGTCCGCGAGGTCATCGCGGAGCTTCGCAAGGTCGTCTACCCGGGCCGGAGCGAGCTGATCACCTACGTGGTCGTCGTGCTTGTCTTCGTCACGGTGATGACGGCCTTCGTGGCTAGCCTCGACTTCGGCCTGACGAAGGCGGTCCTCGCGGTCTTCGGCTGACACCGGAGCCGCCACGGGCAGCGGGCCGGGCCGACCGATCGTCGGCGCGGTGCCCGGCCCGGGCACCGGTTCGTGTCGTCGTCCCGGCCCTGTGCGGCCGGGTGCGTCCCGCTGGCACGGGTCGCGGCGGGCGACCCGGTCGGCGGCCGGCCGTTCGGCGGATCAGGTCCGCCGGCGGGAGAACCACCCACTGCCCACCCGTCCACGAGAGAAGGAACGACCGCGTGTCCCAGTCTCCCGAGCACGCCTCCTCCGAGCAGGGAGAGGCCCTCGACCGTCTCGACCCCCTTGCGGCGTTCGAGCGCGACGAGGTCGCGAGCACGGACGCCGCGGCCGCACCTGAGAAGGACCACCTCGAGGACGACCTCGGGCCCGACGGCGGCTCCACCGCCGACACGCCCGCGACGGCGGCCGATGCCGCGCCGGCCGCTGACGCCGTGCCGGCCACCGCGGTCGCGACGCCCGAGCCTCAGGATGACGGCGACGACCTGCTCCGGGCGCTCGAGGACGCTCCTGGCGAGTGGTACGTCGTGCACTCCTACGCGGGCTACGAGAACAAGGTCAAGACCAATCTCGAGACCCGGATCTCAAGCCTCAACATGGAGGACTACATCTTCCAGATCGAGGTCCCGACCGAAGAGGTCCCGGTCGTCAAGAACGGCAAGCGCCAGCTCGTCCAGCAGAAGAAGTACCCCGGCTACATCTACGTCCGGATGGATCTGACCGACCAGTCCTGGTCGGCGGTCCGCAACACGCCGGGTGTGACCGGGTTCGTGGGCCTGACGAACCGGCCGTCGCCGCTGCGCCGCGAGGAGGTCGTCTCCATCCTCGCGCCGGCGGCGCCGAAGGAGAAGAAGGTCGAGACGGTCAAGGCCCAGGAGTTCGAGGTCGGGGAGTCCGTCACCGTCATGGACGGCCCGTTCGCCACCCTGCCGGCCACCATCAGCGAGATCAACCTCGACGCGCAGCGCCTGAAGGTACTCGTCTCCATCTTCGGTCGGGAGACACCGGTCGAGCTCCAGTTCAACCAGGTCGCGAAGATCTGATCCGCTCCGTAGAACCCCGGTAGGAAGACGAACAGATGCCTCCCAAGAAGAAGAAGATCACTGCGCTGATCAAGCTCCAGATCAACGCCGGCAAGGCGACCCCGGCGCCGCCGGTCGGTCCCGCCCTGGGCCAGCACGGCGTGAACATCATGGAGTTCTGCAAGCAGTACAACGCGGCCACCGAGTCGCAGACCGGCAACGTCGTGCCGGTCGAGATCACGGTGTACGACGACCGGTCGTTCACCTTCGTCACCAAGACCCCGCCCGCCGCCCGGCTGATCCTCAAGGCCGCCGGTGTGGACAAGGGCAGCGGCACGCCGCACCGGGTCAAGGTCGCGAAGCTGACCCCGGCCCAGGTGCGCGAGATCGCCCAGACGAAGCTGCCGGACCTCAACGCGAACAGCATCGAGGCCGCTGAGAAGATCATCGCCGGTACCGCCCGCTCGATGGGCATCACCGTCGGCGAGTGACCGTGTCCCGCGCGAACGCGCGGGAAGGTCCCGCCGGGCGTTCTGACGCGCGCGACGGGAGCGGACGGTACAAGGCGACACAGGCAGTACAGGTGTGACGTCGCGGCGGGCTCGTCGCGACGCCCAGATGGACGCAGGCATGTGGGAGGGCTCGTCGCTGCCGCGGCCCGGGTGGAGCCCGGGCCGAACGGCGCGGAGCGGGACCCGCCAACACCACGAGGAGAACTCATGAAGCGCAGCAAGGCGTACCGCGCCGCGGCCGAGAAGATCGACGCGACCGCCCTCTACAGCCCCCTCGACGCGGCGCGGCTGGCCCGGGAGACGTCGTCCACGAAGTACGACGCCACCGTCGAGGTCGCCATCCGTCTCGGCGTCGACCCGCGCAAGGCCGACCAGATGGTGCGTGGCACGGTCAACCTGCCGCACGGCACCGGCAAGTCGCCGCGGGTCGCGGTGTTCGCCGCCGGTGAGAAGGCCGCCGAGGCCACCGCCGCGGGCGCGGACGTCGTCGGCAGCGACGACCTGGTGGCCCGCATCCAGGAGGGCTTCCTCGACTTCGACGCCACGGTCGCGACGCCCGACCAGATGGCCAAGGTCGGCCGGATCGCCCGCATCCTCGGCCCGCGCGGGCTCATGCCGAACCCGAAGACCGGCACCGTCACCCTGGACGTGGCCAAGGTCGTCGGCGACATCAAGGGCGGTAAGATCAACTTCCGGGTCGACAAGCAGGGCAACCTGCACATCGTTATCGGCAAGGTGAGCTTCTCCGAGGCCCAGCTCATCGAGAACTACACCGTCGCCCTCGATGAGATCGTCCGGGTGAAGCCGTCGGCGGCCAAGGGCCGGTACCTCAAGAAGGTCACCTTCGCCACGACGATGGGCCCCGGCATCCCCGTGGACCCGAACCGGACCCGGAACCTTCTCGAGGACGCCCCGGCCTGACCGGACCGCAGGGACCGGACCGGAGGCCACGGACCACGGACCGCAGGGCCGGACCGGGCGGCTCGGTCTGACCTGACCGCACGGTCCGACCTGACCGCACGACGAGGGCACGCACCGCGAACGGTGCGTGCCTTTCGTTCGTTCCGCGTTGCTCCTGCTATGATGATGGACAGTTCCACACCGAAGACCGCTGGTCGTACTCCAGTCGTCGGGTTCCGAGTTTTGTCGGAGCCCTGTCGGCGGAGGCCGAAGGCTCGGTTTCCCCGAGCGGCCCGCGCAGGTGGCGGACGGGAAGTGGCTCACGTATCGCCGCTGGGCCGGCATTGAACTCACCCAGGTGGATTCGGCCGGCGGGTGAAGATCGTCGCCCTTGACGCCCCGCGCCTCCTGCGCCGGGGCGTTCGTCGTTTCCGGGTCCTTCGGTATGGCCGGCCGACCATTGAAGGAGCCCGATGGCGAACTCGGAGAAGACCGCCGCGGTGGCGGAGATCGCCGAGGATTTCCGTGGTTCGAGTGCCGCGGTGCTGACCGAGTATCGCGGCCTGACGGTCAGCCAGCTCACCGAGCTGCGCCGCGCCCTCGGCGAGACCACCCGCTACGCGGTGGTCAAGAACACCCTCACCAAGATCGCCGCGGCGCAGGCGGGCGTGACCGGTATCGACGAGCTGCTCGTCGGCCCGACGGCCGTCGCGTTCGTCGGCGGCGACCCGGTCGAGGCGGCCAAGGGCCTGCGGGACTTCGCCCGCGCGAACCCGGCCCTGGTCGTCAAGGGCGGGGTCGTCGAAGGCAAGGCGATGAACGCGGACGAGATCCGCAGGCTCGCCGACCTGGAGTCCCGCGAGGTCCTGCTCGCCAAGATGGCCGGAGCCATGAACGGCTCGCTGGCCAAGGCGGTCGGCCTCTTCGCTGCTCCGCTGTCGCAGGTGGCTCGGCTCGCCGAGGCGCTGCGCGCGCAGCGGGAGGAGACGGCCGGCGCAGAGCCGGTCTCCGTGGACGCCTGACGAGCGACGCCTGACGGGACGACGTCCCGCGGGGCGCGACGACCGACCACTCACCTGACGAGACTCCCCGGCACGACCGGGCGCCGGATCATCTGATCGGCATTACCAGGAAGGAACCGCCACCATGGCGAAGCTGTCGACCGACGAGCTCCTCGACGCGTTCAAGGAGATGACGCTCCTGGAGCTCTCGGAGTTCGTGAAGCAGTTCGAGGACACGTTCGGCGTGACCGCGGCCGCCCCGGTCGCGATCGCGGCCGGCCCGGTGGCCGGTGGCGCGGGTGGCGAGGCTGCCGCCGTCGAGGAGCAGGACGAGTTCGACGTGATCCTCGAGTCCGTCGGTGACAAGAAGATCCAGGTCATCAAGGAGGTCCGCGCGCTCACCAGCCTGGGCCTCAAGGAGGCCAAGGACCTCGTGGACGGCGCCCCCAAGCCTGTCCTGGAGAAGGTCGCCAAGGAGGCCGCGGACAAGGCCAAGGCGGCCCTCGAGGGCGCCGGCGCCACCGTCACCGTCAAGTAGTTCGGAACCGGTGCCGCTTGCCGGCACCAGGTTCGCCGTGGCCTGAGCGCGAGCGTGCTGTCGTCACGGCGGACACCCGTCACCCGGCCGGCCCCCGCCGGCCGAGTGGCGGCGATCTCGAGCCCCGCCCCGGCACGTCCGGGGCGGGGCTTCGGTGTGTCCAGAGCCGTACCGCCGGCGGGCTCCCGACGGAGCATCGGTGCCCGGACCCCGCGCGCCGGAGGCTCCCGCGCCCGCGGAACAGTGGCCCCGGGCCCCGCGAGGTGCGGCGCGCGGGCGGTGATCCGACTGGCGGGCGGGGCCAACGGTGGTAAGACTTCGGTGTCGCCGTCGGGCCGCGGCGCGGGCCCGTAGGACAGCCGGAGAGACCGCGGCCGGCCGCCCGGGCGGCCCCACGGTGGCGCGATCAAGGCGGCCTCTTCGCTTGTCTCATGCACGAATGGCCTTCTCACGGGGCATCTTCTCGTGGGGCAGGCCGGCGGAGGCGCTCGGCCGCCGGCGGCCGGCTGCGGTCCGGCTCACCTGGAGCGACGTGTCAACGGCGAGATCGGGCCGAGACGATGTTGCCCTTGAGGCCTTGACTAGCTCCGGGGCTACGGAGTTCCATCATTTCGCGAACCTTCGTAGGGAAGCGGCGCGCGACGTGATCAGGTCTCGTCCTTGCCGGCAGTGAAGCCTTCGGCTACACTGCTAGTTTGCGCTGTCTTTCTCGTTGCATCGGGCTCGTCGGTAACACGTTCGACATCGGGATCCGGCCCCTTGGGGTGATCGGGTTCGCGCCGCGGGGCGGTCCGCGGTCCTTCGGTCCATTGACCGGGCACCTGCCGCCTCAGCGGGTTCGGGGTGACGCGAGAGCGGCGTGGCCGTGTCTCGCTTGCGGGCACGGCGGCCCGGCTGTCCGAACCGAGACCCGAACGAGACTTCTCGCCCTTGCACCGACACGTCGATCCGAGATCGCCGCGCCGGCGCCGCGTGGCCTTGCCACACGCGTGCCGACCAGACCCGCGGCCGCTCCGTCATGCCCCGAGTCAGTGGACTCCCGGCATCACGCGGGCGCTCGGCCCCACCGTTTCGCCCGCGCCGGCGTCCGCACGGGCGGTCGCCGCCCGGCTGGTTGCCGCATCCGCGACGCAGTCTCCATCTCGGGATCCTCGCATTGCCGGGGTACCCCCCGCCGACGTTCCGCACAACCGTAGCGAGACACTGATCACCTGACCACCCCCTTACGGATCCTTGACATCCGCGACGCCAGCCCCACGATCAGGCCACCGGAAGGACCACCTTGGCCGCCTCGCGTTCCGCCTCCCGCATCTCGTTCGCAAAGATCATCGAGCCCCTCGAGGTCCCGGATCTTCTCGCCCTGCAGACGCAGTCATTCGATTGGCTGATCGGCAACGACATCTGGGCGGAGCGGGTCCAGGAGGCCATCGACGCCGACAGGAACGATGTCCCCATCACCTCCGGGCTCGAGGAGGTCTTCGAGGAGATCTCCCCGATCGAGGACTTCTCCGGCTCGATGTCCCTGTCCTTCCGGGATCACAGGTTTGAGCCCCCCAAGTACTCCGTCGAGGAGTGCAAGGACAAGGACATGACCTACTCGGCGCCGCTGTTCGTCACCGCCGAGTTCACCAACAACACCACCGGTGAGATCAAGAGCCAGACGGTGTTCATGGGCGACTTCCCGCTCATGACCCCGAAGGGCACGTTCGTCATCAACGGCACCGAGCGCGTGGTGGTCAGCCAGCTCGTCCGGTCCCCGGGTGTGTACTTCGAGAAGGCGATCGACAAGGCGTCCGACAAGGATCTGTTCTCCTGCAAGGTCATCCCCTCACGGGGGGCCTGGCTCGAGTTCGAGATCGACAAGCGGGACACCGTCGGCGTCCGCATCGACCGCAAGCGCCGCCAGTCGGTCACCGTCCTGCTCAAGGCCCTGGGCTGGGATGAGGCCCGCATCCTGGAGCGCTTCGGCGACTTCCCGTCGATGCGGGTCACCCTGGAGAAGGACCACACCTCCAGCCAGGACGACGCCCTGCTCGACATCTACCGCAAGCTGCGCCCGGGCGAGCCGCCGACGCGGGAGTCGGCGCAGACCCTGCTGGAGAACCTCTTCTTCAACCCGAAGCGCTACGACCTGGCCAAGGTCGGCCGCTACAAGGTGAACAAGAAGCTGACCCTCGAGGTCGCGCACGATGTCGGCGTCCTCACCGAGGACGACGTCGTCCGCACGATCGAGTACATCGTCAAGCTGCACGCGGGCCAGGACCCGGACAACTACGAGGTCGACGACATCGACCACTTCGGCAACCGGCGCCTGCGCACGGTCGGCGAGCTCATCCAGAACCAGGTCCGCCTCGGCCTGGCCCGGATGGAGCGCGTCGTCCGCGAGCGCATGACGACCCAGGACGTCGAGGCGATCACGCCGCAGACCCTGATCAACATCCGGCCGGTCGTCGCCTCCATCAAGGAGTTCTTCGGCACCAGCCAGCTCTCCCAGTTCATGGACCAGACGAACCCGCTGGCCGGCCTGACCCACAAGCGCCGCCTGTCGGCGCTGGGCCCCGGCGGTCTGTCTCGGGAGCGGGCCGGCTTCGAGGTCCGCGACGTGCACCCCAGCCACTACGGCCGGATGTGCCCGATCGAGACGCCGGAGGGCCCGAACATCGGCCTGATCGGCTCGCTGTCGACGTTCGCGCGGGTCAACCCGTTCGGCTTCGTCGAGACCCCGTACCGCAAGGTGGAGAACGGCCGGGTCACCGGCCAGATCGACTACCTGACCGCGGACGAGGAGGACCGCCACGTCAAGGCGCAGGCGAACACCCCGCTGAACGCGGACGGCACGTTCGCCGAGGACCGCGTCCTGGTCCGCCGCAAGGGCGGTGAGGTCGAGTTCATCCCGCCGGACGAGGTCGACTACATGGACGTCTCGCCGCGGCAGATGGTGTCCGTCGCGACGGCGATGATCCCCTTCCTTGAGCACGACGATGCCAACCGTGCCCTGATGGGCTCGAACATGCAGCGCCAGTCGGTTCCGCTGCTGCGTTCCGAGGCTCCGCTGGTCGGCACCGGCATGGAGGCCCGCGCGGCCAAGGACGCCGGCGACGTGGTCGTCTGCGCCCAGTCCGGCGTGGTCGAGGATCTGTCGGCCGACTACATCACCGTCATGCACGACGACGGGACGCGGCGCACCTACCGCCTGGCGAAGTTCCGCCGGTCGAACCAGGGCACCTGCATCAACCAGAAGCCGATCGTCTTCGAGGGCGACCGCGTCGAGGCCGGTCAGGTCATCGCCGACGGCCCGTGCACCGACAACGGCGAGATGGCGCTGGGCAAGAACCTCCTGGTGGCCTTCATGCCGTGGGAGGGGCACAACTACGAGGACGCGATCATCCTCTCCCAGCGCCTGGTGCAGGACGACGTCCTCTCCTCGATCCACATCGAGGAGCACGAGGTCGATGCCCGGGACACCAAGCTGGGCCCGGAGGAGATCACCCGGGACATCCCGAACGTCGCCGAGGAGGTTCTCGCCGACCTCGACGAGCGCGGCATCATCCGGATCGGTGCCGAGGTGTCGCCCGGTGACGTGCTGGTCGGCAAGGTCACCCCGAAGGGCGAGACCGAGCTGACCCCGGAGGAGCGCCTGCTGCGCGCGATCTTCGGTGAGAAGGCCCGGGAGGTCCGCGACACCTCGCTGAAGGTGCCGCACGGCGAGTCCGGCAAGGTCATCGGTGTCCGCGTGTTCTCCCGCGAGGACGGCGACGAGCTGCCCCCGGGCGTGAACGAGCTGGTCCGCGTCTACGTGGCCCAGAAGCGCAAGATCACTGACGGTGACAAGCTCGCCGGCCGGCACGGCAACAAGGGCGTCATCGCCAAGATCCTGCCGGTGGAGGACATGCCCTTCCTCCCCGACGGCACCGCCGTCGACGTCGTGCTGAACCCGCACGGTGTGCCGCGTCGTATGAACATCGGCCAGATCCTGGAGACGCACCTCGGCTGGGTCGCCAAGACCGGCTGGCAGGTCGACTCCGGCGCGGAGGGCTGGAAGGAGCGCCTGCG